>JBAZMV010000001.1:300000-600000 GCA_041649635.1 Dehalococcoidia bacterium | reverse complement strand
CGAGCTTTGTATTTTTTCACAAACTCTCTGTCGTTATGAAAGCTATTTATATCAAAAAATTTATTAATCTCATTTGGTGATATCCCATTTCTAACAAAGTCTCCAATGGATGGCATTAAAAATTGGGGCAAGTCTATGTTAAGAATAATGGAATCATTAGCGCGAAAGTACTGAAATGCTGGGTAGTAATCTTTATAGCTTTTCTTCTCTGTCTCAAGGTATTTTAAAGAATCTACAAGTGTGTGCAGTCTACTAATAGCCTGTTGTCCGATGTTGGTTCTAATATCGGCGTAGCCGACTTCTAGGTGGCTTGAAAAACCGGCCAAGTCTATGATAGCAGTAACACAGTATTTCACTTCGGGGTCCATTTTTTTCACAGTCCTGTTCCCTATACTATTTAGTGCTTTTAATATTAACCACAGAAGCGGTTCTAGTTTACCACAATAATTATTGCCTGACTTGATAAGGCAATCTTGGCGCCTAACCCTTGCGATAGCTCAGCACCCGCTGCCAGAAGGCATGCTCGGCTTCCAACAGTCGTTTGATGTAGCCGTCGTCGCGTCCTACGATGATGTGAACTTCTGGAAGATCGGGCAGGTAGCACCAGAAGTCGATCTCGCGCAGGCCGGTGACGGCCAGTATGTGCTGAAGCTGCCCAAAGTAATAATCGGGAACCCGGCTGGTGGTCGCGGACTTGCGGTACACGCTCTCGCCGCACTTTATCTCGATGACAGTGCTTCCGTCGGGTGTCAGACCGTCGACGCTGGCGCGCATCCACTCATGTTTCATGCTTTGCAGGCAGGCGGCCGGGACGTGTTTGCCGAACCTGCGCTCGTAGCATTTACGCGCCTCCGGCTCAAGCTGGTTGCCGCGTATTATCGCGGCGTTGAGGCCGTTTGTTTTGCCGGTGCATTTCTCTTTCAGCAGGTAGTCGGCGCTCTTCCAAGGGTTTTCGCCCATGATAGCCGGGGCGTCGGACGCGCCTATGCCCTGGCTGCGCCACTCCAGCCATTTGGGGGTGTTCTGTCGCAGGTTAACGATTGTGTAATTGATGCCAGGCATGTTGTTATAGTTTACCACAGTAGTCAATCGGTGGGGTATTCAGTTATTCAACCCCCTGTGTCCCCCAGTCATGGGGGAAATAGAAAAAGGGTAGGGGACACTCCTATAACCCCGGCAGAGGGTGCTCCCTCTGCACACCCTCGTTAGCGTTTTTATTCTTACCTTCTCTTTGTTAAAGAGAGGGCTCAGGGTGAGTTCGTATTCGCGATTTCAGAATTTAAAATGTACAAAAATCCGGCCGCGGTTTTTATCGTCCTTTTCTAAACGATGATACAGCTTCTTTATCTCCGGCTGCATCAAGAATCGAAGAACACGTTTCTTCAGTTGTCCGCTGCCCTTGCCGGGTATGATCTCGACCAGCGGGATACGATTGTCGACAGCTTCGTTTATGACGCGGTTAAGCTCCGAGTCGATAGCGAGGCCTTTGTTATAGATATCGTGCAGATCGAGTTTGATCTTTGCCATTGTGGAGTTCCTTAAGGATTCAACCACCTAAATCTTATATATATATTGGTCGTTAGGTAGGGGCGAACCTATGTGTTCGCCCGCAGCGGGCAGACACGCAGGTCTGCCCCTACGAAATCTCCATATTCCCGGTCCTTCCAAGAGCAGATTCCTTGGAAGGACACCTCTTTTATCGAACGCCCCCTCGGCTTTGTAGCTTCCCCCCTCTTTAATCAAAGAGGGGAACAAGGGGGAGTTCACTCCCGTCATTCCGGCGGATGCCGGAATCCATGGCGGGCGAGACAACCTCGCCCCTACAGTTTTACAACGAATCCATGAAGGTATCGGGGTCTTCTTTCTCTTCGTGGTACCAGGGCTCGGGGTCGATGTCCTGCAGAGCGGTGGCAGCAGCACGGCGCACGATGTTTTCATTGTCTTTGAGCGCATCGTTCAGGGCTGGTATTGCAGGCGCTACTTCTTTCTTGCAGTTTATTCCGATGTTGCCGATGGCGCCTGCGGCGGCGGCGCGAGTCATGGTGTCCCAGTGCTTCAGCATCTCCACGAGCGCTGGTATTGCTTCGGAAGCATCGGGTCCGAGCTTGCTTATGGCTTTGGCGGCGCTGTAACGCACGGCGTTATCTTTGCTTCTAAGCGCCTTACTTAAGCTAGCGATATCGTGCTTGGCAGCCAATTCGTCGATGTTGATTTTGGGTTTGGTCATTCTTCATAGTCCCTATGAGTGAACAATGCTTATTCGCTAACATCCTCCAGCTTCATCCCCTGTCCCAGCTTCAGGCTCTGCCTTGCCTCCGCGATGCGTTTAAGAAAGCGCGGGTCGTGCTCCAACCTGTAATCAAACCAGTCATCTTCCGATTGAAATCCAATGAGCACTCCGGCGGGTTTCCCGTGGCGGGTGATGACTATTTCTTCTTTCTCAGCGAGATGTAAGTACTCCGAGAGGTTGTTCTTTACATTGGCCAGTGCTATCTTCTTCATTTCACTTTCCTGCTCTTTCTAGCCAGGACTCTGCCTCTGACTTTAAGACGATCCCCAGAATTTCAACAGTACCTCCCGACACGTCGTAAAAAACCCGAATCTCATTCACTCTCAGCCTGTATTGCGGTCGTGATATTCCGCGCAGACGCTTGATGCGGCTTTTGCTTTCTTTTGTAGGAGTGTGCCGTAAGTGTTTTTCTATGGCTTCGCGAACGGTTGTGCGCCCGGTGCTTTTTAAGCTGCGCAGGTCTTGAACGGCTTCGGGTGAAAGTACGATTTCGTATCGCATTCTGGCTATATTATAGCCAGAATTGTTTAAGTGGTCAACACCGTTTACGGCCGGATGTGCGGAAGGGTTTTTATTAAGATAAAAAGATAGTCGGCAGGATGGAGGGATTTAAAACTTATCGACCTCCGCCATCAGGGCGGAGAGAAATTCGGATTCGTTCACTGTCCGTACTTGCTTACCTTTGCTGAAGATGACGCCCTTACCCTTGCCGCAGGCGATGCCCACGTCGGCGTTTTTAGCTTCGCCGGGGCCGTTGACCACGCAGCCCATGACCGCCACCTTGATCGGCTTCTCGAGTTTATCCAATTGTTTTTCCACGGCGTTAGCCAGCTTCACAACGTCGATCTCGGTTCGCCCGCAGGTGGGGCAGCTGATGAGCGTCGGGCCGCGCTTGCTGAGGCCGAGAGATTTCAATATCTCGTATCCGGCGCTGACCTCTTCCCGCGGGTCGCCGGTGAGCGAAACGCGTATCGTATCGCCGATGCCCTCCCATAGCAGGATGCCGATGCCGACCGCGCTGCGAACGGCGCCGCGCCTGGGGGTGCCGGCTTCGGTGATGCCAAGGTGGATCGGATAAGGCATACGTTTAGCTATCAATCGATTCGCCTCGATAGTCTCAGACACGTCGAACGCCTTTACTGACACTTTTATCAGTCCGAAATCGAGGCTCTCCAGCAGGTCGATCTCGTTCATCGCGGCATCAACCATGCGCTCGACGGTCGACTTCGTCGCATCCTTTGTCGGCGGCAGGCTGCCGGCGTTGACTCCGACGCGTATCGGTACCCCGCGCTTCCTGGCGGCGAGGACAACTTTCTTTATATGCTGCGGGTCGCGGATATTGCCGGGGTTGAGCCGCAATCCGTCGACCCCCGCATCGATGGCCGCGAGCGCTAATCGATAGTCGAAATGGATGTCGGCGACGAGCGGTATGTGAATCGCTTTTTTGATGTCGGACAGTGAATCGGCGGCCTCGCGGTCGGGAACGGCTACGCGCACTAGCTGACAGCCGCATCGTTCGAGCTGTCTAATCTGTCGTATCGTCGCTTTAGCATCGCGGGTGTCGGTCTTGGTCATGGATTGCACGACTATCGGCGCGCCGCCGCCTATGACGACATCGCCGATACTGATCGGCCTGGATCTACGCCGTCGCGTCATCTGAGGAAGCCTTCCCCGCTGATGATCCTTTGAATATCGTTATAGCTGATAAGCACGAAAAGCGCCAAGAGCAGCGCGAATCCGATCATGTGCACAAAACCTTCCGTCTTGGCCGATATGCGTTTTCCCTTGCGGGCGGCCTCGATCAATACGAATACGATCCTGCCGCCGTCGAGCGCGGGCAGAGGCAGCAAGTTCATTATGCCCAGGATGATGCTGATAAGTGCGGCGAACTGGAACAGCGCGGCCGCGCCTCCATTCTCATTCACCTCGTTGGTGAGCTGGGCGATTCCAATGGGACCGGCCACGGCGTCCTTCGCCACCACATCTCCGGAGAAGAGCATGGCGAATGAGTCCTTGATGCCCGCGAATATCGAACCGTACGAGGACAGCCCTTTCGGTATCGCCTGCCAGGGCGGATAAGCTTTGTTCTCCGTGATTATATAGTTATGCAGCAGCATGCCGAGCTTGCCCTCGTTCTTTGGCGGGTCAATCCTCGGTACGGGGGTGAGGGCGATAGCCGCAATACCCTCCGACGCGTTCCTCGCTACGATCAGGGTGACTGATTCGTTCGGTCTTGCTTCGGTGGCAAGCGTTACCGCATCGTTCAAATCGTTGTAATTATTGATAAGTATGCCGTCGACGCTGATGATAATATCGCCCGCCTGCATACTTGCGTTATATGCAGGCGATCCGTTTATGACTTCGGTGATCAGGACGCCCGAGACCAGACCGAGCACCTCCTGTCCGGTGGGGGGATTAGCGGGGGGGACGATCGAAGAATTGTACTGCATGCTCCCGCGTGTTAGAAGCAGGTTCACCGGCTGTCCGGGGTTCGTGTCAACTGATTTTCTTATCTCTTCTGAAGCGTTAGTGAAATATTCGATTTCCTTGCCGTCTATGCTTATCAGTATATCGTTCGCCTGGATACCGGACTGTTCTGCAGGAGAGCCTGTGATGACGGCGCTTACTATTATGCCGGGGTTATCGGATACGCGTTCCAGCGGCAGCATGTACGCCAGCGGCAGCAGCCAGAGCGGGAAGAGTATCATCGCAATAGAACCGGCGCTTAAGACGACCAGCCTTGTCTTCGGTTTCTTGCCGGCCAGGCTGTCGGGGATATCGGGGTCTTCTTCACCTGCCATCTTGCAGAAGCCGCCCAGCGGTATCCAGTTAATGGACCACTTGGTGCCGCCCTTATCAAAGCCCCAGATACGCGGCGGCAGACCGATGCCGAACTCCTCAACTTTTATCCCGGCCATCTTAGCCGTGATGTAGTGGCCGAGCTCGTGGATTACTATTAGAAACGTAAGAATCGCTATGAAGATGACTATCGATATAAATACGCTCAACTTGCGGCTGCCTTCCTGGCCCAGGCGTCGGCGGCGAGGATGTCATCGAGATAGGGGTTTGAGATGCCGCGATGTTCGTCAAGGGCTTTGGATATTATCTTTGCTATGTCCGTGAATTTTATTTGACCTTTGAGGAACCTGTCAACCGCAACCTCGTCTGCGGCCGAAAGCACGGCGGGGTATGTTCCTCCCATGCGGCTTGCCTGGAACGCCAAGCCGAGACAGGGGAATTTATCGATATCCGGCTTCTCGAAGGTCAAAGCGTTCTCGGTCGGTCCGCTCTTGATATTCAGAAGATCGAGGCGCGGCAGCGTATCGTTCGGCAAGCGCTCCGGGTGAAAGATGGCGTATTGTATCGGGAAGCGCATGTCCGGCATGCTGAGCTGGGCCTTTACCGAGCCGTCAACGAACTCGACCAAGGAATGAATTATACTCTGCGGGTGGATCACGATCTCGATATCATCGATTGCCGTATCGAACAGCCAACTGAGCTCTATAGCCTCAAATCCTTTGTTCATCAGCGTCGCCGAGTCGATGGTCACCTTAGAACCCATGTTCCACGTGGGGTGTGCCAGCGCCTGCCCGGGAGTCACTGCCCGCAGTTTTTGTGTCGACAGATTGCGGAACGGGCCTCCCGATGCGGTCAGTATGAGGCGCCGCACGGCATCGTTTTCTCCCTGAAGGCATTGCCATATGGCGCCGGGCTCGCTGTCTATGGGCATGATCGTTACGCCGTGCTTCCTCGCTTCGGCCGTGACGATCGATCCTGCCGCCACAAGCACTTCTTTAGTAGCAAGGGCGATTTTTTTCTTAGCCCTGATCGCTGCCAGCGTGGGCTTGAGGCCGGCCATTCCCGATATCGCTATAACAACAAGGTCGACATCGGGGTGCGCAGCCATTTCCTCCGCCGTCGTTAGTTTGCAGTTGGGTCGTTTCAGCCTGGGCCGGTCCTCCTTTGACGCGATCGAGATCAGTTCAGGTTTGAACTCATCGATCTGCTGCGCCAGAAGGTCGGCGTTGGTTCCGGCGGCCAAGCCGATGACGCGCAAACGTTCCGGGAAACAACGTACGATATCGAGTGTTTGCGTGCCGATGGAGCCCGTGGAGCCCAGGACGGCTAATCGTTTTACACTATTACCCATGTCACAAAGTAGTATACAACAACCACGGTGAACAGAATACTGTCGAGACGGTCTAAGATGCCGCCGTGTCCGGGCACGCAGTTCCCGGAATCCTTGACGCCGGTGCTGCGTTTCAGCAGGGATTCGGCGAGATCGCCTAACGGGGCGAAGATGCCGATCAGTATGCCTAACACTGCCGATTGCCAGTAGGGGAGATGAAGCGTGGGCAGGAATGTGCCGAGCACAATGACTATAGCCACCGCCCCAATAAAGCCGGCGACAGCTCCCTCCCATGACTTGGCCGGGCTGATCTTCGGCGCCATGCGGCGCCGGCCCCACTTCAATCCGCACTGGAAGGCTATCGTGTCGGAGGCGACATTGCCGACAATTGCAAGAATAACCCAGTCCCTGCCGCTGTCCAGCTGCCTCATGGGAATGAAATGACTCAGCATCCAGCCAAGGTATAGCATGCCCACGATGAGCCAGGCCCAGTTGACCGCGGCGTGGTTAATATCGGGCTGGAAGACCAGCCATATCAGCGGCAGTATCACCGCCGCTGTCAATAGCTGAGGGGTGTATTTCATATCGAACTGGGCCAGACCGATGAATAGCAGTACGCCTATAGTTCCAAAGAGGGTGATGGGATGCTTCCTGGAGACGCCGATTAGGGGAAAGAACTCAAATGAACCTACAATAGCGATTGCCGCTATACCGATGGAGAAGCTGGGGTCGCCGAACCATACGATAGTGAAGACTATCGCTCCAAGAAAAAGGCCGACTATCCAGCGTTTCAGCATCATGTATCCGTTCAAGCCTTAACTCGATTCTTGAGCCCTCCGAAACGTCTTTCCCTGTCGGCGAAAGCGGCCAGCGCCCGTTCCAGCTCATCCGGGCCGAAATCAGGCCAGAGCGTGGGTGTGATGTAATATTCGCTGTAGGCGGCCTGCCACAGGAGGAAATTGCTTATGCGCATCTCGCCGCCGGTGCGTATCACCAGATCGGGATCCGGGAGTTCCGCGGTGTACAAATATTTCGTTATCAGGGATTCGTTAACCTCCGCGGGTTTGACGCCGTCCTCGATTATTCGCTTGACCGCGTTGACGATCTCGGAGCGTCCGCCGTAGTTGAACGCTATACAGACGGTGAGCTTATCGTTATTTGCCGTCAGATCTATCGCTTTGCGCACCTTGTTCTGAAGCCTTTGTGTAACCCCGTCGCTGGCGCCGATATGAATAAGCCTTACGCCGTCCTCATGCAGGCTCTGCACTTCTTTATCAACGCTTTCCTCTATCAGGCGCATAAGACCCTGAACCTCTTTACCTGGACGGTTCCAGTTCTCTGTGGAGAAGACATACAGGGTGACATATTTTACGCCGCGGTCGGCAAGACATTTGATTATGCGATGAATATTTTTTGTCCCCGCTTTGTGGCCGGCCAGGCGGGGTAAATTGCGCTGTTTTGCCCATCGGCCGTTGCCGTCCATGATGATAGCAACGTGATCGGGGGTATGGTTGGCGCTTGATTTAGGCACTAGACCTCCAATAGCTCGGACTCTTTATCCTTGGCTATCTGGTCTACTTCCGCGATGAAGCTGTCCGTTATTTCCTGAAGTTTGGTCTGAGCGCGCTTCTGTTCGTCCTGGGATATTTCCTTTTCCTTCTCCAGGTCCTTCAGCATATCCATCGCGTCTCTTCTGACATTTCTCAGCGCGACCTTGCCTTCCTCAGCGCGTTTATGGACCGATCTCACCATCTCCCTGCGCCGCTCCTCTGACAGCGGCGGAATGGGCAGCCTGAGGATATGTCCGTCGCTGCTGGGGTTAAGGCCAAGGTCCGATTTCTGGATTGCCTTGGTTATGTCTCCAAGTGTGGCGTTATCCCAGGGCTGAATGATGAGCAGCCGCGCCTCCGGCGCCGATATCGTTGCTATCTGTTTCAGCGGTGTCTGCGTGCCGTAGTAGTCTATCTTGATGTTATCAAGTATCATCGGCGTGGCGCGCCCGGTGCGTATGCCGGCGAGGTCTCTCTGCAGGACCTCGATGCTTTTGCTCATGCGGGATTTTGCATCAGAAAGTACTTCTTCAATCATATTCTACCTCTGGCTTCTAACTATAGTGCCGACAACGTCGCCCTGCGCGGCGTGCACGATGCTGTTACGGGTTCCTATATCGAAGACGAAGATAGGCAGGTTATGCTCCATACATAATGACATCGCGGTGGCGTCCGTGACCTTGAGGCGCAGCTTCAGCGCTTCAGCGTGGCTTATGCTGTCGAACTTCTTGGCTTTCGGGTTTTTCCGCGGATCGGCGTCGTATACGCCGTCGACCTTGTGCTTGGCCATGAGAAGGACATCGGCTCCTATTTCTATGGCTCTCAAGGCCGCGGCGGTGTCCGTGGTCATATACGGATTGCCCGTGCCGCAGGCGAATATGACCACGCGGTTCTTCTCGAGATGGCGCAGGGCGCGGCGGCGGATGAACGGTTCACAGACGGCGGCCACCGGTATGGCGCTTTGAATGCGGGTATTTACATCGACCTTTTCCAGGGTATCCTGCAACGCGAGCGCGTTCAGCAGCGTGGCCAGCATGCCGGCATAGTCGGCGTTGGTGCGTTCCATGCCCATCTCTTCGGCAGCCGAGCCGCGCCATATGTTCCCGCCGCCGACGACGACAGCGACCTCGACCCCCATCTGGACAACCTTCTTGATTTGAGAGGCAACGTCAGATACCCTGACGAAGTCGATGCCGTATTGTTTATCCCCAGTTAGTGCCGCCCCGCTTATCTTAAGCAGGACACGCTTGTACCGGGCTTTCTTCATATGTTGAGTTCATCCTTTCCCCAGTTCAAAGCGAGCGAATCTGCGCACCTTTATATTCTCACCGGTTTTGGCTATGACCTCGGTGATAATATCCTGAATGCTTCTCTGTGGGTCTCGGATGAACGGCTGTGAGAGCAGGCATACTTCCGCGGGGTCCAAGTCCGCGCGTATCTCAGCGGGGATATCGTCAGCGCTGACGAAGCGCGGGTCGCTGGCGGTTACCTGCATTGCAATATCATGGGCGAGCTTTTTAAAGTCCTCGGTGCGCGCCACGAAGTCGCTCTCGCAGTTTATCTCGACCAGGGCGCCCATGCGGCCGCCGTGGATGTAGACATCGATTAGGCCGTTCTTCGCTTCCCGTTCAGACCTTTTCTCGGCCTTGGCCAGCCCCTGTTTCTGCAGGGCTTCGGAGGCCTTGGCCATATCGCCCTCGGCGTCCTGGAGCGCGCGTTTGCAATCCATGATGCCGGCTCCCGTCAATTCGCGCAACTCTTTTACTAATCCGGCTGTGATGTTAGTCTTTGTCATCGTTTCTCGTCTTTCGGATGAGGATTATACCCCGGGTTTCAGAAAGTTCTAAGAGGCGGCTGTGTTGTCCTCTTGTTTCGTTTCTGTTTCCACTGGATTCGCCTGCTGCGCGGGCTCTGTTTCTGCCTCGGCGGCTTTTGCGGCGGCCTCTTCTTCCGCGGCTTTGCTCGCGGCTGCCATCTCGCTGGCCGTACCGAACCCGCCTTCAGGAGTGAAAGTCATTACTTCTTTGACCGACTCTTCTTCATATACCATAGCAGCAAGCTCACGTGCCTGGCGGCCTTCGAGAACGGCGCTTGCCATATAGCTGCATATGAGCCTTACCGCCCTCACGGCGTCATCGTTGGCCGGTATGGGATAATCGATCTCGTCCGGGTTGCAGTTGGTATCCACCGCCGCCACGATGGGAACACCCATGCGCCGCGCTTCGGTAACCGCGATTCGCTCTTTGGCGGGGTCGATGATGAAAACAGCCCCCGGGAATTTGGTCATCTCTTTGAATCCGCCCATCTGCCTGTTAAGACGGTCGATCTCTTTACTCAGTTTCAGGGCCTCTTTCTTGGGCAGGACTTCGAACTGGCCGCGCGCTTTCTGGTCCTCGAGCCGCACCAGGTAGTCTATCCTTGACTGAATCGTATCGAAGTTGGTGAGCATGCCGCCGAGCCAACGCTGGTTCACGTAGGGCATGCCGCAGCGTTTAGATTCCTCCTCGACGGATTCCTTCGCCTGTTTCTTGGTGCCTACGAAAATTATATCTTCGCCTTTGGATACAAGGTCTCTGATGAAGTCGCCGGCTTTGTTTAGAAGCGTTGCGGTCTGCTCCAGGTCGATGATATGAATGCCGTTCCTGGCCGTAAATATGTATTTCGCCATGCGCGGGTTCCACCGGCTTGTCTGGTGTCCGAAATGAGCGCCCGCCGCCAAAAGCGATTTAATCGATACTTCTTCAGATTCAGCCTTAACCTCAGGCTTCTCTTCAATCCTTTGCTCTTCCATGCTCCCCCTTCGTGATGATACTCTAAGTGCACAACAGCAGAGCATAGTATAACATAGGGTAG
Source organism: Dehalococcoidia bacterium (assembly GCA_041649635.1). Taxonomy (NCBI): domain Bacteria; kingdom Bacillati; phylum Chloroflexota; class Dehalococcoidia; species Dehalococcoidia bacterium. Next base: position 589,178 of record JBAZMV010000001.1, on the reverse strand, counting down.
TTTGCGTGGCAATATCGTTGAAAAAGCGTTGTATCCTGTGTTATATTGTTCAACACTGGGAGGGATCGCATAGTGGTCTAGTGCGGGCGCCTGCTAAGCGCTTACCCTGGGTTAACTGGGGTCGAGGGTTCGAATCCCTCTCCCTCCGCCATCTTTTCACCCCGTCGACCTCGATATCAGGCAAGAACTCGAAAGGAGTTGTTGCATATGAAGCACGTAAAATCACAGAGTGAGCCCTGTTGTCCCCAGTTCGATCCGGCGCCTTGGGAGGGCGTGACGCATGTCTGGCAGGACAAGCCTTTTATCATGGAGTCGATCCCCGAGTTCATGCACATGCCTTTCCCGCCGATGATAGCGAAGGCGATGGGCAGGATGTGGAAGGCGGCGCAGGATGCCGGAGCCGCGCCGGAGTTCAAGGATTTCATGTGTCTGGCCTACGATCCGAGTCCATGGAAGGGTGAGCTTTACGTGGCGGTTACAAAGGTGGTTCCTGGAGCAAAGAACGTGAAACTGTCGGGCACATTCATCAGCAGAGTCTTCGATGGGCCGTACAACGCGGTGCCGAAGTGGATCAAGGAGATGGATAAATATCTGGCCGAGCAGGGCAAAAAGGCGTCGAGATACTACTTTTATTACACCACCTGCCCGAAGTGCGCTAAAATCCATGGGCATAACTACGTCGTGGCCTTTGCTCAGGTGTAAGACATGAGCAAGAAGGTCGACGAGTATATCCAGAAGCAACAATCGCCCTATCAAGAGATTTGTTTGGCATTAAGAAGACTCATTCTTGAAACTTTACCCGATGTAAAAGAGGAGATGAAATGGGGCGTTCCCGCTTTTGCAGACGGGAAATTTTATATCGTCGCATTGAAAGATCATGTCAATCTTGGTTTTTCTAGCAAAGGATTCTCCAATGAGGAAACAGCCCTTTTTGACGGCGGCGGGAAAACGATGAGACACATTCAGATCGCCGGCTTGGGAGATATTGATAAAGAACGGATAACAAAATTACTAAAGCTGGTTAATGACAAAAAATAGTTTTCCGCGTCGAACCGAAGGCGAGGCTTGGCCTGTCTCTACTTGCCGTATAGCTGTTTGCGCTTGGGCCTCCTCGCTATCAGATAAATCAGTGCTCCCAGCGCGCCTACTAATACAATCACGAGAACCCATACGATCTTTTCATTATCCCCTGACGGTTCTTTCGTGATGCAATCGACTAGCACCCATATCCATAGAACAGTTGCGGCTATTATAAAGACAAAATAAAGGATTACAAGGCCTATCGCAATACCGAACATCTCATGTCCTCCCTTCGTCTCTCCGGGCTGATTCTCGCCTATTAGTCGTTGAGAAATCGAATGTTTGTTTATGATATATGATTTTGTCAGGCGTGACAATCTCACTTAATAGTTGATATCAGCATATGCGTGTTCAAATTCGGTGCCTCGATGCAATAAGATCATCCATCGGTCGGTATTAATCAATCGTGCTATAATCTGTCTGGAAGATCAGGTTTGCGACGTGTCGGCATCAAGGAGCTTTAATGCCTTATTACCACATCTGGACCATCGGCTGTCAGATGAATAAATCGGACTCCGAAAGCATTGCCGCTTTCCTGGACCAGCATGGCTATCGTTCGACAGCGAAGATCGACGATGCCGATATTGTTGTGCTTAACAGCTGCGTGGTGCGGCAGAGCGCCGAGAGCAAAGTGGCTAATAAAATCGATGCGCTGAGACGCCTCGATTCCGATAAAGTGCTGGCGGTTACCGGCTGTATTGTTGACGAGAACGTCGATGGTTTACGAAAGCGTTTCCCCCGCGTCGATCTGTTCTTCGAACCGCAGGATATCGGCAGGCTGTCGGAGTATTTGAAGGGCAGAGGCGCAGTCGAGCCGGGCTCGACTTTGTCAAACCTTCCGGTTAAAGCTAAGATAAGCTCGCTTGTGAACATAATGCATGGATGCGATAATTTCTGTTCGTACTGCATCGTGCCGTACCGCCGCGGCAGGGAGGTGAGCCGTCCGATGTCGGATATCGTCACCGAGGTCGAGTCGGCTGTGGAGCACGGCGCCAAGGAGGTCGTGCTGCTGGGGCAGAACGTGGATTCGTACGGCCGGGGCCTGTCGGGTGAGCCTGAGCTTGCCGATCTACTGGAGGACTTGAATCGGGTCGAAAGCCTGGCGCGTATCCGTTTTCTGACCTCGCATCCCAAGGATATGAGCGAGCGTCTCATCGAAGTTGTCGCACGTCTCGAAAAGGTGTGCGAGTGTATCAGCCTGCCGTTCCAGGCGGGCGATGACGATGTCCTTAAAGCCATGCATCGCGGATATACCTCGGATGAGTACCGCCGCCTGGTCGAGCGCATCCGCAGTTCGGTGCCGGACGCGGCGTTGAGCACGGACGTCATCGTCGGCTTTCCGGGAGAGAGTGAAGAACAGTATCGCAGGTCGCGCGAGATGATCGAAGAAATTCGCTTCGATACGGTTCATATCGCCTGCTACTCGCCGCGTTCGGGCACTATCGCCGCGCGAGAATTGAAGGACGATGTCCCAACCTCCGATAAGGTGAGACGCCGCAAGGAATTGGAGGCTATTCAGGAACGCATCGTAAGCGAGAAAAACAGCGAGCTTATAAGGAGAACGGTCGAAGTGCTGGTCGAAGGGAGGAAGAAGGGCAAGTGGTGGGGTCGCACCCGCACGGACAAACTGGTGTTCTTTGAGGCTGCGGGCGATAGAATCGGACAGCTTATTGATATCCGCATCGAAAGCGCTGGAGCATGGTCGCTGCAAGGTAGAATCGACGGTTGAGACGCTGGGCCGTAGGAAATCGGGCGCTTGCATTTGCCGACGTTTAAGCTGACCGCTTATTCTGTTATTATATACGCATCCGTATTCTGGCCGATAAAGGTCGAAAAGATGTCAGATGATGAAAAAGACTTCGAGCGCATCAGCAGACGCATCGTTGAGCTGAAGAAGTCGCTAAACGCGGTTATCGTGGCGCACAACTATCAGCGCCCCGAGGTGCAGGACATAGCCGATTTCACCGGCGATTCCCTGGAGCTGGCGCGCAAGTGTACCACTGTCGACGCAGAGGTCATAGTCTTCGCCGGCGTGCACTTTATGGCGGAGAGCGCATATATTCTCAATCCTGATCGCAAGGTGCTGCTGACAGAGAAGGAAGCCGGTTGTCCCATGGCGGACATGATAACCGAGGAAGACCTTCGTGAATGGAAGAAGAAGTATCCCAAAGCGGCCGTCGTCTGCTATATCAACACCTCGGCGGCGGTCAAGGCGCTGAGCGATATCTGCTGCACCTCGGCCAACGGGGCGCAGGTGGTGCGGTCTCTGCCACAGAAGGAAGTGCTCTTCGTCCCCGATCAGAACCTGGGGCATTTCATATCGAGAAGCACCGACAAGAAGATGATATTATACCCCGGTTTCTGCGGGCCGCATCAGAGGGTGATCCCCCGCCATATCGATCTGGCCAGGGAGCGCTATCCCGGCTGCGTGGTGCTGGTGCATCCCGAGTGCCGTCCGGATGTTATCGATAAGGCGGACGCAGTCATGAGCACGTCCCAGATGCTGCGGTACGCTGCGGAGAGCAGGGATCGAGTCTTTGTCATCGGCACGGAGAGCGGGCTGATGCATCGACTGCGCAAGGAGAATCCCGATAAGGAGTTTTCTCTATTAACTGAAGGGCTGGTCTGCCCCAATATGAAGAAGACGACTCTCGCCAGTGTCGCGATTACGATGGAAAAGCAGAGAAACGTGATAACGGTTCCGGAAGAGGTCAGGCTGCAGGCCAGACGCGCTCTGGATAGAATGTTGAAGGTGAAATAGTGAAAGCTGGAAAGACAGACAGCTACGATTATATTATCATTGGCAGCGGTATCGCCGGACTGTATACGGCGCTGCTGGCCAAGCCGCATGGAAATGTATTAGTGCTGACCAAGGGCGGCATTGATGAATGCAATACAAAGCATGCTCAAGGAGGCATCGCAGCCGCCATAGGCGTTAAAGATTCTCCAGAGCTGCATTTCAAGGATACTATCGCCGCCGGCGCAGGGCTTTGCGACGAGGAGGCGGTTCGCATTCTTGTCGAGGAAGCTCCGGATAGAATCACGGACCTGGTCCATTTCGGAGTTCATTTCGATACTATGGACGGTGAGGTCGCATTGACCAGGGAGGCGGCGCACAGCGTTCCGCGCATTCTGCACTCCGGCGGAGACGCTACCGGCGAGAATATCGAGACGGCGCTGAGCAAGATGGCGTTACTGGCCAACGTTGTCATCCTGGAAAACTTTCTGGTCACCGAGATTATCGTTGATAACGGCGTCGCTCAGGGCGTTTTAGCTCTAGATTTGCGCACGGGTAAGACGCAGGAGTTTCGCTCACGCGCCGTTATTCTGGCTACGGGAGGCGGCGGTAAGATCTATAACTTTACCACCAATCCCGATATAGCCACCTGTGACGGCATCGCGCTGGCTTACAAGGCCGGGGCTGAGATAATCGATATGGAGTTCTTTCAGTTTCATCCCACGGCGCTGCGTCTTCCCGGAGTGGAGCCGTTCCTTATCTCGGAGGCGGTCAGGGGTGAGGGGGGTATACTGCGCAACAAGGATGGTCGGCGCTTCATGTTCGATTACGCGCCCAAGGGGGAGCTGGCGCCCCGGGATGTGGTAGCACGCAGCATAGTCGCCGAGATGAAAAAAACAGAGAGCGATCACATTTATCTCGATGTCACTCATATTAATCCACTTAAAGTAACCAACCGCTTCCCTCATATCTTCAGGTACTGTTATGTGAATGGTCTCGATATAACCAGGGTGCAGATTCCGGTATCGCCGGCGGCCCATTATATGATGGGTGGGGTGAAAGTGAACACCTGGGGCGAGACCAATATAGCCAGGCTCTTCGCGTGTGGCGAGGTGGCGAGCACGGGCGTGCACGGAGCCAACCGCTTGGCCTCTAACTCTTTGCTCGAGGTGGTAGTCTTTGCCAAACGCATCGTGCAGCGGGTGCAGGGGGGCAACGGTACGACAAATGAAAGCAAGGAGGACCGCTACTCGTTAAGCAAAAGCAGGAAGTCCGGTGACGCTTCTCCTTTGAGCCTGAACAGATTTCAATCTCTTATGTGGGACGGGGTCGGAATTGTGCGCTCGGGGAAGGAATTGGAGCAGGCCGTCTCGGTGCTGGCCGCCTGGCATAAGTCGATGAAGGAGCCGGCAGACCGCCCGTCGTATGAGCTTGCCAACCTGGTGTTAACGGGTCGCATCATGGCGGAGGCGGCGCTTATAAGGGAGGAAAGCCGGGGCGCACACTTCCGCACGGATTTCCCGAAGTCCTCGGATAGCTGGCTTAAACATATAATTTTTGTGAAGCAATCTTAGAAACTGGCAGTCGCAAGTCGGCGTTTTACGCTTGACATTTTCACTAAAATAGTTTAGGTATTATTGCATGAGACAACATGAACAGCATCTTATCTGCTTCTGGGAGCACGTTGAGAGTATTGTAGACAAGTCCCTTATCGAAGACCGCATTTCTCATGACGTAACTACTGATGCGCTTATCCCGGATCATCTGGAGGGCAAGGCTGCAATAGTGGCCAAAGCCGAAGGCGTGCTGGCCGGTGTCGAGATAGCAAAAGCCGTGTTCATGCATGTCGATCCAACGCTCCTGGTCGAGGTGCATATCACTGACGGGCACAGGGTGAAAAAGGGTGACGTGGTGGCCACGGTTTCAGGTGAGATCGTCAGTGTCCTTAAGGCGGAACGCCCGGCATTGAATTTTCTCTGCCACCTCAGCGGCATCGCCACCGACACATCCAAGTATGTGGAAGCGGTCGAGGGCACGAAGGCGCGTATTACGGATACTCGAAAAACCACTCCCGGGCTCAGGCCGTTTGAAAAATACGCAGTGCGCATAGGCGGCGGACAAAGCCATCGCGAGCATCTGGGGGACTGGATACTTATCAAGGATAATCATCTGGCGGCGCTGCGTTGCCTCGGCTTTGGTATAAGGGATGCTATTGAGAAAGCCCGCAACGGTTCGCCGGCTGGCGAGACGACCAAAGTCGAGGTCGAGGTAAACAGCTTCGATCAGGCGGTTGAGGCGCTGGAGGCGGGGGCTGATATTGTGATGCTGGATAATATGTCCATATCGGAGATGAAACGTGTTATGAAGCATAATCGTGGACATGCGCTGATAGAGGCTTCAGGCGGGATGAACCTGGACAACGTTCGTGCCGTGGCCGAGGTCGGCGTCGACCTAATATCCATCGGTGCTCTTACTCATTCATCAAGGGCGCTGGATTTAAGCCTCAAACTTGTGACCTGCTGATTGCGGCGCGGGCGCCAGCCCGTGCTTTTCAAGAAGGATTGTATCGGATAGTATTTCCTCGGTCGTTCTGTCGCAAACAATGTGACCTTTATCGAGCATTACAGTCCGTCCGCTTAACGTCCTCACCAGTTCCAGATCGTGGGATGCGATTATCTTGGTCATCGGTAATAGCTCGATAAGTGCAACGAGATCCCACTTTGCCCTTGGGTCCAGGTTGGCTGACGGTTCGTCAAAGACCAGAATTTCTGTATCCATCGATAGAACCGTAGCTATTGCGATGCGTTTTTTCTCTCCGACGCTGAGATGCTGAGGGGAACGCTTATCATATCCTTCCATGTTCACCATGGCAAGCGCTTTTCTCACCCGCGAGCGCACTTCTTTCTCTGCGAGACCCATGTTAAGCGGGCCGAAGGCCACGTCGTCGAACACTGTTGGTGAAAACAACTGGTCATCGGGGTTTTGAAACACCAGCCCCACTTTGCTTCGTGCCCATTTGATATTCTTCTCCGTCAGCGGTGTTCCGAGTATCTTTATTGCGCCATCGCTTCTGAGAATGCCATTGAAATGCAGAAGCAACGTTGACTTGCCGGCCCCGTTGGGTCCGATTACGGATACGGTTTCGTTTTTGCCTATCGTCAGGGTGATATCGTGCAATGCCTCGTGTCCGTCGGGGTAATTGTAAGACAGGTTTTCGATCTCGACTGCGTTTTCCAAAATGAGTCCTTCAAATAGCGAGTGATAAACAGGCTACTGATATTATGATGAGGAAGGAGAAAGTATACAATAGGTCTACTGCCCTCATAGTAGTGCTGGAGAGCGTTCTAATCTCACCATCGAAGCCGCGAGAGACCATTGCGGCGTATACCCGTTCGCCGCGCTCATAGCTGCGGAGGAATAACGTGCCTATCATGTTGCCGACGGTTTTAATCTGACGGGAGCGCTTTTCCCCGAAGCTCCGGCTGTCCCTGGCTTGTTTCATGCGCAGCACCTCGTCCGTCAAAACGAATATGTAGCGGTACATGAAAGAGAGGATCATCACCATAGCTTTGGGCATGCGCAGTCGTTCCAGACCTTTGAGCACGTCGGAGAATTTTGTCGTTGCAGTAAGCAGCACAAGACTGATGACGGAAAGCCATGATTTAAGCACAATACTGCCGAGAAGTATTAGGTTACTTTTCGGTATGTCCCACATCCAGATATTGTAGCTGCCGCTTGAGCTTCCGGTCTTGAGGAACGGAATGAAGATACCGATTAGCAATACGAAAGGTATGACGACCAGCGAGTGTTTCAGTACGTATATCGGGGGAACTTTAGATATCAGGGTAAGCAGGGTTACAAATGCCAAATAGATAGCGAAAGTCTGCCATTCGCCGGGTGGGGTTACAACAACCATAACGACGAATACAATGGCGGTCGCTATCTTGGTGCGCGGATCCAGCCGGTGAAGAGGGCTGGACCGGTCGCTGTAACGGTCGATAAAGCTGTGTTTCATTTTTAAATTCCGTTCAGCGTTCGGCGGCGGTTGCCTTTTTGTTCTTGCCGAATCGAATCAGTCTTGCCGCTCCGTATGTGATTACGAATATCCCCGCAGTTCCTATCAGTCCGGCCAGAATCGTCGCTACCGCTTCGTTCTCAATGCCGGGGAACATGTAATCGGCGATAACCTGGAAAGGCGCCTCATGCGCTTCTTCGATAAAGCCCTTGTCCTCGGCGACTTTCTCAAGCCCGTCCGGGGAGCTAGAGGCCAGCGGCGAGAAGAACACTAATGCCAGGCAAAGGATCAATGCTATATGCCACCATTTGATACGTATTTTTTTCATGGCTATATCCTCTCCATTGCTATCAGGTCTTTCCTTACGGCCGTGACCAGGCCCAGCACTGCAACTGTGATTAATCCTTCTCCGATCCCGATAAGGGCGTGCCATCCTGCCATTGCGGGGAAAGCTATACTGATCGGTGACGTTCCCGAAGCCCAAAGTTCGATTGAGCAGGATGACGCGGCGATGAATACCGATGCCCACGCGGCTATGAAGCTGCCGATGAGCAGGCCGCGTCTGTTATCGCCCATAAATCGTGTCGTCAGCCGATACAAAAAGTAGGCAGAGAAACAGCCGATTAGGCCCATATTGAAGATATTGGCTCCAAGGGCAAGCAATCCTCCGTCCTGGAATATCAGACACTGAAGGATGAGTACACATGCCATAATGAGCAGTCCGGCCCATGGCCCGATTAGTATTGCAGCCAGGGCTGCGCCCAGGAAGTGTCCCGACGTGCCGCCGGCGATAGGGAAGTTCAGCATCTGGGCGGCGAAAATGAAGGCGGCCAATATGCCCAGCATAGGGACGTGTTTTTCCCCCATTTTCTTGCGGGCTGCTCTTAGTGCATAGCCTAACCCGCCTGCTGAAACAGTGTAGGTAGTCGCTACGGTTGCAACGTTTAGGAAGCCATCAGGTATGTGCATTTTGCTCCTCCCGAGTTATCCTTTGCGTCGTTTTGCCGGTGCAATTACTTGCATTAATTATAACACCAGATTTCTTTTATTGCAACTACTTGCAAAGGCAATTGAAAGCGAGGATGGTCGACCGATGCTATAGTTTCTGATAGCAGTGGGATATAATGTCCTTGTGTAAGGTATGAGCGGTAGTAACGATAAAACCGGGAATAAAGCGTCTTATGTGCGGCGGATGTTCGCTTCCATTTCGCGCACGTACGATCCATTAAATACCGCGCTTAGTTTCGGTCAGGATATAAGGTGGCGCAGGTTCGCAATGGCGCGGATAAGCGACGTTCCTCATTCGTCGATTCTGGACCTCGCCGCCGGTACCGGCAAGATAGCGCTGCTTGCGGCTCGAATCTATCCCGAGAGCGCTGTCGTCGGTGTTGATTTTTGTTCCGAGATGCTGGCAATAGCTAAGCGGACTCTGATCGAGTCCGAATCAACCCCCTGTATCCCCCACTCTTGGGGGAAGATTAAATTGGGGGACACCCCCAAATCCCCCGGCAGGAAGAATCCTGCACCTCTTTCGGGGCGGTCGATGGAAGCAGCGTTTGGGGACCGGATACATCTGGTTCAGGGGGATGCATTAAGGCTGCCGTTTCCGGATAATACATTCAATTGTTTAACCATTGGATTTGCGCTCAGGAATGTTACCAGTATCGCCAACCTCTTTGCCGAGATGAACAGGGTGACAAAGCCGGGAGGTAAGATGGTTTCTCTGGAGCTTACGCGCCCGTCGCTAAAAATACTGGGACCGTTGCATAAGTTATATATCAAGGTCATTATACGTTTGGTAGGCGGGATCGTGTCCGGCAAGTGGGATGCATATACTTATCTGCCGCAGTCGATACTCGAGTTCCCTTCGCCGCGGGAGGTTCAGAGGGTGATGGAGGATGCGGGCTGGCGCAGTGTGGAGATATATCGTCTCACGTTCGGTGCGGCCACCGTCCAGACGGGCATAAAGGAGCAGTAGGGCTATGAAAGCGATGTCGTATGCAGAGTTGGTGAAGAACAACCGGAGCCGGCGCCGTTTTCATCAGGCAGTGAGCGTCGATATGGAAACGCTCCGGGAGCTTATCGATCTGGCCAGGCTGACGCCGTCGGCGCGGAATCTTCAGCCGCTGAAGTACATCCTTTCCAACACTGCGGATAAAAATTCCAAGATATTCAGTTGTCTCTCCTGGGCGCTGGATCTCAAGGGCTGGGGTGGGCCCGCGGATGGCGAGCGGCCTACGGCGTACATCGTCATCCTTGGCGATACGGAAATCGCGAAAACGTTCGTGTGCGATCACGGCATTGCGGCGCAAACGATTATGCTGGGCGCGGTCGATAAGGGATTAGGCGGCTGCATCATGGCCTCGATAAAAAGGGATCTATTGCGGGAACTGCTGGCGATTCCGGAGCGCTACGAGATACTCCTGGTGCTGGCGCTGGGCAAGCCGAGCGAAGAGGTGGTTATCGAGACGGTCGGAAAGAGCGGGGACGTCAAATACTGGCGTGACGCTGCGGGCGTGCATCACGTGCCCAAGCGGGCGCTGGATGATATTATCGTCGGTTAATGATCATGGGTAGGGGCACAGCATGCTGTGCCCCTACGTAATTTATTCGACCCTCAACTCGAATACAACGGGGTTCGACGGGTCAGGGCAGGCGACTACCGCTTTGCCCGGTTCCTCCCACGGGAACGAGCCGCCGTACTGCAGCACCTCGGCGAAGGGGAACAGCGTGTAGAAGGCCCATGAGCACATGCCATCCTTCGTCGTCTGGCCGATGACGAACTCATCTCCAACCTTGTGGCCGGCCTCGCAGTGTCCTTTTTGGGAGATTACTTTTGCGATGATATCAGACATATCAACCCCCCTTTGGATTGCGCTTCATATGATCATGCGGGCTCAGCATGCTGAGCCCCTACGTCGGGTAATTCATATCAGGCGATCACAATCCCTCCATGATCATCGTGTATGGAAGGACGCCTCTATATAACGTTTATTTTTCTTTGAGCAGCCAGTCCCGCGATGCGAGTATTTCGTCCCAGGGCACCTCGTCGTATATGCCGTGGTTGTGTACATATTCCATGTGGAGCTTGCCGTCCTGATTGTAACGATGAAATACGGCGTCCTGAGTACCGTCGAAATCGACAGGGATGAAGTTGTGCTGGCGGCACAGATCTATATCGAAGCTGGGCGTGGCCTTAAGCCATTTGCCGTTCAGGTGCAGCAGTGCATAGCCGTGATACTTCATGACGTTGTCGCCTCTTAATCCATCGAGTATTTCCTTCGATAAGAGGTGATTGCGTACGTTGCAGAAGCCTAACCGCGCAGGTACGCCCGCGGCCCGCGCCAGAGCGGCCAGCAACACCGCCTTCTGTACGCAATAGCCGTTGCCGCGCCTCAGCGTAGCGCTGGCCTTGTATTCTTCCAGGGGGGATATGCCGCCGTAAGGGTTGTATTTGATGCGGTCGCGGACGAAGTAGAACACCGCTTTTGCTTTGTCGATTTCGGTAGATTTATTCTTTGTCAGTTCCGCTGCTTTCCCTTTGATTGACGGTTCATCGCAATCTATCGTATACGTTGATGCCAGATACTTTTCCATTATTGTCATTGTTATCTCTTGCAGATGAGGGGTCGTAAACTTAATTCCCTGAATATATTTTAATCGATATAGTCTTGTGGCGCCACTGAGCGATTATTGCTGGGATGATTCAGGGAACTTCTCCCTGCTGTCCAGCATGATGGTGACCGGGCCGTCATTCACGATGTCGACCGACATATGCGCCTGAAACCGTCCGGTTTCTACCTTAAGGCCGCTTTTCCGTAGCAGGAAAACGAACTTGTCGAATAGCGCCTCTGCCACGTCGGGTGGGGCGGCGTCCGTGAAGCTGGGGCGGCGTCCCTTTTTCGTGTCGGCGAGCAATGTGAACTGGCTCACGGCCAGAAGCTCGCTGCCTACTTCGCTCGCTGACAGATTGAACTTGCCTTCTTTATCGCCGAAGATCCTCAGCCCTACAATCTTGTCGGCTAGATATTTAGCGTCCCTTTCCGTATCACCGGCGGCTACACCGAGGAGAATGACCAGGCCGCTGCCGATATGTCCGACGATATTCTTATCGACGGAGACCGAGGCTTTGCTAACTCTTTGAAGGAGCGCTTTCAACTTTACTCGCCGCAGGTTTTTTCTCGGCGGTCGCGCCGTGTTCTTTTGAGGATTTGGAGGAGCTGCCGTTCCCGTCCTTTTTCGCGGGCTCTTTCTTATCGGATTCCTTTTCGGATTTAGTGGAATCGTATCTGCCGCCGTGTCCGTGGTCGGTGCAATAGAAACCGCTGCCCTTGAAGACCACGGGCACCGCATGGAAGACGCGCTGCGATAACCCCTTGCACTTCGGGCAACTGGCTACAGGCTCATCGTTAAATCCCTGCCGCTCATCGAAGCGATGGTGACAGGTGTTACATTCGTATTCGTATGTAGGCATATTATTATATCTCTAGCAATTACAAACCAGCGAGTTATTATAGCAAATTGATGTGGTGCACGCAACCGGCGGCGTAGCTAGGAAGCACGTTGTTGTCAACACCCTTTATCGCAATCCCCCTTGGTCCCCCTTTTGTAAAGGGGGATTTAGTCGCCGTGTAAGGGCTTGATTAATCAAGCCCTTACAACACATCCCCGAGGGCGAGGCGACACCCCTAAAACCCCTGGCCCGATTTCATCGGGGCACCTCTTTATATATTTGCCTTTGGCTACCCCTTGATTACGCCGATGGGCCTCATCTTGGCGACCTTGCGCGAGATGCCCGCCTGATGCGCCACCTCTACAACCTGGGCAACGTCTTTGTAAGCTTCCGATGCTTCCTCGGCGAGCGAGGACAAGCTGGCCGTTCTGACTTTGATTCCTTTAGCTTCCAGCTTGTAAGCCACGTCGCTTCCGCGCACCCCCTTCTTGGCGGCGGTGCGGCTCAGCAGCCTCCCCGCGCCGTGGCAGGTGGAGCCGAAGGTATCCGTCATCGCGCGTTCCGTGCCTACCAGTACATATGAGTATCGTCCCATGTCTCCGGGTATGAGCACGGGCTGGCCGATGCCGGAATATCTCCCCGGCACGTCGGGATGTCCCGCCGGCAGCGACCGCGTCGCACCCTTGCGGTGTACGCAAACGTCGATCTTCTTGCCGTCGACCTCGTGCCTCTCCATCTTGGCAATGTTGTGAGCTACGTCGTAGACCATGTCCATACCCAGGTCGGCCGGGCCTTTGCCGAGCACGCGGATGAAGGACTCGCGCGCCCAGTGCGTTATGCACTGCCGGTTGGCCCAGGCGTAGTTGGCGGCGCAGGACATGGCGGCGAAATACTCCCTGCCCTCGTTAGAATTAACCGGCGCGCAGGCCAGCTGGCGGTCGGGCAGTTCGATTCCGTATCTCTTGACTGCCGACCCCATCGATTTAACATAATCGTCGCAAACCTGGTATCCCAACCCGCGGGAGCCGGTATGAATGAGGAGCAGGACCTGTCCCGCATGTGTTATACCCATGGTGCGGGCGGTCTCCGCCTCGTATATCTCATCGACAACTTGAATCTCTAGGAAATGATTCCCGGAGCCGAGCGTCCCGAGCTGAGGAGCGCCACGTTGTTTAGCCCTGGCGCTGACGCGATCGGGGTCGGCGCCGCTCATGCAGCCGCGCTCCTCGGTTACTTCGATGTCTTCCGTTTCGCCGTAGCCCTTCTCAACGGCCCATCTCGATCCCTTACGCAGGACATCATCGACCTCGTTCGGTTTCAATTTCAACTTTCCCTCTGAGCCGACGCCGGATGGAACGTTGTGATACAGCGCTTCCACAAGCTTATCGATTTTGGGACGGACTTCCTCCTCGCTCAGGTTGGTGCGCAGGAGCCTCACGCCGCAGTTGATATCGAAGCCTACGCCGCCGGGGGATATCACCCCGTCGGATTGCCTGGTGGCCGCCACCCCTCCGATGGGGAAGCCGTAACCCCAGTGGATATCCGGCATGGCCAGTGATAATGAGACTATGCCGGGCAGCGTCGCTACGTTGGCCACCTGCTCAAGGGCCTCATCCTCCTTGATATGCGCCAGCATCTCCTCATCCGCATAGAGCATCCCAGGAACGTTCATGCCGGGTTTATAGTCCCGGGGTATCTCCCAGCGGTATTTATCTTTCTGTATCAGCCTCTTTGTGCCTGACATGATCGTCTCCTTGGGAAGTCGTCGTGTAGGGGCAACCCCCCGTGGTTGCCCATCCGATTGGGCAGGTCCCTGTGCCTGCCCCTAAGATTAGACATGTGTGAATCACTCGGTCAGGCCGGATAATGATTTTTTAAATATCGAACAGTACCTGAAGCATGACGCCGTCGGGTTTCTCTTCGATTTGAGTCATGTGGTATGTCGCGGCCTTTATCTCCGTCTTTATACTGTGCCGCTTCGGGTCGATCTTTTCCCCGTAACATCTGGCAACGATCTTATTAGTGTCGAGTTCCGATATCTCGAATCGTTTAAACAGGATCTTTTCGACTTCAAATACGAATAACAGTTCGTTCAGCCATGATACCAGGAGGTCTTTTGCACCGTCGGCCGTTACTTCAACGTTGCGTATAGTCTTTTCGTCGACCCTGTCGATTTCGGCTATTATGCTGAACATGCCAAGGGCCGCGTTAGCGAAAGCCTTCTTCATGTCGGCTCCATACGCTGCGATGGCCACATCGGCCGTGTGATCGATTATCTCAAACCCTTCGCGCATTTTCAGAGGTCACATTATAACAGAAACAGTGCGATAATGCGTTCATGAATAACAGCAGGTCGCTTAACGCGACATAATCTTTGCAGTCTGCGCCGCTTTTAGTGAAGTGACGCGGGTTATGGTTTTGTTGACAACATCCTCCCTTTCTGGTTTGATATATCGGAAGGAGGTGTTCGTTTGAGGCTTCCATTTCTCCCAAAAGAAGATAAGTTCTTTGATTTGTTTGACGAAGGAGCAAAGAATCTGGTGAAGACGACCGAAGTCTTTGCTGATTTGGTAGCAAACTGGGAGGACGTTCCCGCCAAGGCTCGTCATATCAAGGAGCTGGAACATTACGGCGACGAGATAACACATCGCATCGTTGCGCTACTTCACTCCACCTTTGTCACGCCTATCGACCGCGAGGATATAGCGCACCTCGCTGAGCACATCGACGATGTGCTGGACTGTATAGAAGACGCTGCTACGTGCATGTCCATTTACGAAGTGGCGCGGCCGACAACCAGGTGTCGGGAACTGGCAAAAATACTCGTAAAGATAACCGCGGAAGTAGGGGTTGCGATACCGAAGCTGCGCAATCGCAGCGAGTTGCACAAACTTCCGGCGAGCTGTATTGAGATAAACCGGCTGGAGAACGAGGCCGACGCCATAGCCCGTTCTGCTCTGGCGGAGCTTTTCCGCGATAAGCTGGATACCGCCGATATCATCAAATGGCGCGAGATATACCAGTACATGGAGACCGCCACAGATCGTTGCGAGGATATAGCCAATGTCCTCGAAGGCGTAATGATTAAACGTACCTGAGTCTAACCTGTGTTTATACTAATAATTATTCTAGCCGTCGGTTTCGCTGTAATAAACGGCTTTAACGATGCCGCTAATGCGGTAGCTACAGTAATAGGCACGCGGGTGCTCTCTCCTCTCAAGGCTGTGTTGATGGCGGCTGTATTCAACTTCATTGGTGCGGCCACTGGAGTTGCGGTAGCGGTCACTATAGGCAAAGGAATAGTCGCCCCGGAATATTTAAGCTACGGAGTAATCATAGCCGCTTTGATAACGGTGATATTATGGGGATTCACGGCGACGTATCTCGGCCTCCCTATAAGCATCAGTCATGCGTTTGTTGCCGGATTAATAGGCGCAGGGATAGCCTCCGCGAGCAGCGTGGCGATTGTCTGGAATACTTTTATTAAAGTCGTATCGTCGGTTGCCATAGCTCCCGCGCTCGGATTCGCCGGCGGATTTGCTTTAATGGTAGCCTTGCTCTGGATACTTCGTCGAAGAGCGCCGCTAAAGGTGGAGGGATTTTTCGGTAAACTACAGATTCTCTCCTCCGCATTCATGGCGTATGCTCACGGCAAGAATGATGGGCAGATGCCTATAGGTATCATGGCAATGGCGCTGGCAATACATAGCGGAGGGGAATTCCATATACCTTTCTGGATAATAGCCCTGTCTGCTATCAGCATATCGTTCGGCACATTATTCGGCGGCTGGCGTGTTATCCGGACTTTAGGGATGAAAATTACTGCACTAAGGCCGGTACAAGGATTCGCCGCTATAGGATCGGCGGCGGCTGTGGTCGAGTCCGCTTCGGCGCTGGGGATACCGGTGAGCACTACGCATTGCGTGAGTTCGGCGGTGATGGGGGTCGGCGCTACAAAAAGGCTGTCTGCTGTGCGATGGGGTGTAGCAGGCAGGATAGTGACGGCGTGGATCCTCACTTTCCCTATATGCGGTGGACTAGGGTGGATGTTTGGCAAACTATTGACCTAGATAACCATTATCCGATTTCTTCTATTCTTTAAGTCTAGCCGACATTCGACTTGCTGAACCTCCGTGCTTTGAGTTCTCGTTTATCCGACGATATTTCTTATAGTCTTTTTATCGAATAGTTAACGTTTGCCTCGATATGAGGCTCTGTAATATGATATGTCGGGAATAGATTCATATAAATATCTACGTCGAATGGAAGAAATATTTAAAAATGACTAACACCGCCCTTGTCGGGCTTAAGGTTCTGGAGTTCGCCCAATTCGTTTCCGGCCCGTATTGCGCCAAGCTCCTCGCCGATATGGGGGCCGAGGTCATAAAGATCGAGCCGCCGCTTATCGGCGATTCCGCTCGAAAGAGGGAGCCATTTCTCGATGATGTTCCCGGCCTTGAGCGCAGCGGTTTCTTTCTATTCCTCAACACCAGCAAGCTCGGTATCACCCTCGATCCGGATACGGCTACCGGGCGTGATATTTTCCTTCGCCTGGTCGCCTATTGCGATGTGCTTATCGAGGATAATCCTCCGTTGTTTATGAAGGAGCGCGGGCTCGATTATGAAAACCTTAGCAAGATTAATCCCCGTCTCGTAATGACATCGATCACGCCGTTCGGGCAGAGCGGGCCGTATCGCGATTACAAGGCATATCACCTGAATTCCTACCACGGCAGCGGCGTGGCTAGGGTCCTCTCGTCGATTCTGCCCAAGGAAACGCCGGTCCCGGTTAAGGGCCCCGGCTTTCTCGGCGACATGGATGCCGGGCTGTGCGCCGCCACAGCAACTATGGCCGCATTATACAGTCGACTATTTAGCGGTGATGGGCAGCATATCGATATCTCCAAGCAGGAGGCTTTGATGGCGCTGGAGCGGGTGGAGATGGGCATGTACGGAAACGAGGGGGAGACAAAGTTCAGTACGGTGTTCATGCAGCAGATGGTGGGCGGGTTGCAGCGCTGCAAGGACGGCTACGTACTGATAACCCTCGGGGGGGATCATCACTGGGAGGGGCTGCTGAAGCTGCTGGGCGATCCGGAATGGTCGCGGGAGGAGAGGTTCCAGGGGGAACTGGGTAAGTATAAATACGCGGAGGATATAAACGGCTATATCGCCGACTGGATAAAGGATTATACCAAGGAGGAGCTATATCACCGCTGCCAGAAGCTGAACTGCCCGATAGGTATGGTAACCACCGTCGCCGACCTGGCCGCTTCCAGGCAGCTTGAGTCGCGGGAATTTTTCGGCGAGATCGAGCATCCGGTCATGGGCCAGGTCAGGTGTCCGACATCGCCGTATCGTTTTTCCGAGACGCCGCATCGTTTTCAGCGCCCGGCGCCCATGCTCGGCGAGCACAACGAGGAGATATTTGTCGGTCGATTTGGCTACAGCAGGGAGGACATGATGCGTTTGAGAGGGGCAGGGGTTATCTAGCTATGAGCGAATCGAAGTCGAAACGTTTACCCTTGGAAGGTGTGCGCATTGCCGATTTCACCTGGGCCTGGGCCGGGCCTTACGCTACCGAGCTGCTGGCGTTCCTCGGCGCCGAGGTTATCAAGATCGAGAGCGGCAAGCGTCCCGATCATGCCAGAATACGCTCGCTGACGCTGGGTCTTTCCACGAAGAGCCTCGACAGTTCGCCCGTGTTCAACGACCTCAATCTCAATAAGATGTCGCTGGCACTCGACCTTACCAAGCCCAAGGCGATCGATATAGCAAAGAAACTGGTCGCGGTGAGCGATGTGGTGGCGGAGAACTATCGTCCCGGCGTCATGGATAAGCTGGGGTTGGGATACGATGTTCTGAAATCGATCAAGCCCGATATCGTTATGCTGTCTTCGTCGGCGCTCGGCTCCAAGGGTCCGGAGAGCGGCTACGCCGGGTTCGCGCCCACATTTGCTGCGCTTGGCGGCGCCGCGCATCTCACCGGCTATCCCGACAAGCGTCCAGTGCCGCTCATGGGGTCGAGCGATCTGCGCAGCGCATCGACGAGCGCCTTCGCCATCCTCGTCGCGCTCTATCACAGGGCCTGTAGCGGCGAGGGACAGTACATCGATCTGTCCTCCACGGAGACCATCGCCATAAATATCAGCGATTCCATTATCGATTACATGATGAACGGGCGGGTGGCCGTGCGCAAGGGCAACCGCGATGAGTCCATGGCTCCGCATAATGTTTACCCGTGCAAGAACGATCGCTGGGTCTCCATCGTCATTGCTACCGAAGAAGAGTGGAAGTCGTTTTGCGAGGCTTTAGGGAATCCGGCGTGGGCTGCTGAGGAGAGATTTTCAGATGCTCATCGCAGATGGCTCAATCAGGACGAGATCGACAGGCTGATCGGTGAATGGACGATCAAATATACCCATTACGAGGCCATGGAGCTGCTACAGAAAGCTGGAGTCGCTGCCGTCGCTGCGCTGCAAGGAGTAGAGATGTACAGCGATCCGCATCTTAAGGAGAGGGATGTGTCTGTGCAGGTCGTGCATCCTAACGTCGGGAAGCGCGTGGCGCTGGGACCGCCGTGGAAGTTTTCAAAGACGCCGGCCAGGGTCAAGCATTGCGGTCCGCTGCTGGGGGAACATACCGATTATGTGCTCGGAGATGTCTTAGGGATGTCGAAGTCGGAGATAAAGGCGTTGCGGGAATCGGGCGTGTTGACGTAGGTTAACCGGCGGGCGCAGCCCACCCTATACTATCCTAGACGATCTCGATGAGGCGGTGCAGTTCCTTGACGCGGTCGATGGTGTACTGGCAAGCTTCGAATGCCGCTTTGCGTTGCTTCGCGGATATGGCTACAACCAGTATCAATTCCCCAACGCCTATGCGGCCGTAGCGATGGGCGATCGAGACCTTCGAAAGGTTCCATTTCAAGCGGATTTCCTCGCTGAGCTCGTCGAGGCGTGTCTTGACCGCATCCGCATCAAGTTCAATTTCCGCGTGTCGAAGCGGTTTGCCGTCGGCGGACAGGTCGCGAAGTGAGCCGATAAAGCTGACTACCGCGCCGTTGGATGGGTCGCCTCTGACGCTCTCGATTACGGCTTGAGGGTCGATGGTTTTTTTAGTGAGTTCTATCATAAAAAACTAGGCCTCGGTTAAGCGATAATCAGCCCCCTGTTAACCCCCAGTCTTGGGGGATTGAAAAAAATATAGGGGACACCCCTATAACCCCGTCAGGAGATTTTTCTCCTGTACCTCTTTTAAAAGTCTTTTCGAAATCGCCGAGAAGTTATAATGCGGGCGTATCGTTGTTTCGCTTGCCAAGGATGGCGTCCAATGCCTCTCCCTCGATGGTCTCGTTGGCGATCAGCGCCTCCGCCAGTTTTACCAACTTCTCTTTGTTGTTGTTGAGCACCTCTCTGGCGACGCTTTGCGCGCGCTGCACGATATTATGCACTTCTTCATCGATGCTCTCAGCTGTTTTGTCGCTGTAATCCTTCTGCTCCTCCGTCACTTCACGTCCCAGGAATATAAGCTCGCCCCGCCTTCCGAAAGTCCGGGGACCCAGCTTCTCGCTCATTCCATAGTCGGTGACCATGCGACGCGAGATTCGCGCTACTTGCTCCAGATCGCTGCTTGCTCCGGTGGTAACTTCGCCGAATATGATATTTTCGGCGGTGTGCCCGCCCAGCATTGTGGCCAGAGTGTCGTTGAACTGGGCGTATGTCCACATATTGCGGTCTTCGGTGGGAAGGAGGCGTGTGTATCCGCCCATCATGCCGCGGGAGATGATCGATATTTTATGAACCGGGTCTGCATTAGGCAGGGAATGTGCTACAACTGCATGTCCTGCTTCGTGATAGGCAGTTATCTCTTTCTCCTTCGGGCTGATCAGCCTGCTCTTGCGCTGCGGGCCGGCTATGACCCTGTCCACGGACTCTTCAAGCTCAGACATGCTTATCTTTTTCTTCTCGCGCCGCGCCGCCAGTATCGCGGCCTCGTTCATAAGGTTGGCGAGGTCGGCGCCGGAAAATCCCGGCGTTTGTTTCGCTACTACCTCAAGGTCGACGTCATCCTCGAGCGGTATATCCTTGGCATGTACCTTTAAAATCGCATTGCGCCCCTTGATATCGGGGCGATCGAGGATCACCTGGCGATCGAAGCGTCCGGGCCGTAATAAGGCCGGATCGAGAACATCGGGACGGTTTGTGGCCGCCAGCACAATCACGTTCGTCGAGGTATCGAAACCATCCATCTCAACGAGTATCTGGTTCAGCGTTTGCTCGCGCTCGTCATGGCCGCCGCCGAAGCCCGCGCCCCGCTGGCGTCCCACCGCGTCGATCTCATCGATAAAGATGATGCAGGGGCTGTTGCGTTTTGCCTGCTCGAACAGGTCGCGAACACGAGACGCGCCCACGCCCACGAACATCTCCACAAACTCGCTGCCGCTCATCGAGAAGAAGGGCACACCGGCCTCTCCGGCCACAGCGCGGCTGAGCAGTGTCTTTCCCGTGCCGGGAGCGCCTACGAGGAGCACGCCTCTCGGGATCCGCGCGCCGAGCGAGGAGAACTTCTTGGGGCTTTTCAGGAATTCCACCACTTCCTGAAGTTCCTGCTTGGCCTCATCGACACCCGCGACGTCGTTAAAAGTTATATTGGATTTTGTGCCGGTGAAGAGGCGCGCCTTGCTGCGTCCGAAGTTCATGGCCTGATTCCCTACGCCGCGGGCGCCCCGGAAGATAAACCATATGAAACCGATAAAGATGACCAGTGGCAGCACGGTCCAGAGCAAGGATGTCCATTCGAAGCTGCTGGGAGGCTTGTAGGTATAGTTTATTCCGTAGGAGCTGAATAGCGTATAGGCATCGATGCCGGAATACGGTAGATACGCCTCCGCCTTCTTCTCCTTCGAAATCTCAATGAACTTGCCGTTTGCGAGCTCAACCGTATCGCTCTTTAAAAACTCGATAGTTAGCGTAGCCCCCGACTCTTCGATGCTCTTGATCAGGCTGTTATCAACAACCGAATCGTTCTGGACCACCTGTCCCGATCTTGCTATATCTTCCAGCTCCGTTAGCGAAAGTTTCAGGGTTTCTTCCGATGGCGACCGGAAGGAAAAAAGAAGCGCTGCAAACGCGGCAATAATAACTAGAAAGAGGATGCCTTTCCTCAAGAAGCTTGAGCTCATTCCTTTGTTTGGATCTACGTTCAACAGAGTTCCTTACTGATGTGATGCGATAATAATACTATACAGAATAAGGTTAAGTTCAGGTTAAGATTCGACTAATTACCTTTGAATTTGTGCAACAATATAACTATAGCAGAATGTGGCGAAAAATAAAATGCGACGGGCTTGTGACCATAGCCATTCAGTGCTATTATAGTTAAATCTTGGAAACGTCGCTTATGGCATTCAGCAATGGGTCTCGATGACGCTTATATCAAAGCGGTGGAATCCGTGACGCATGCCGACCCTCGGGAAGCGGCGTCGGCGAGCGGCGCTGAATACAAGGAGGATAAATTCGTAATTCCTCTGTTCAACCGGACCTACACGGTGCAGTATCCTGCTTGCGAGATCGCGCAAATCGACTCGGACAAATATGTTCCTGATATTATAAAAGTACTTCTCATGCATTACCTGACGCATGCGGACGGCACGGCTATATCCGGCAACTGGATAAGCTATCGTCAGCTTCCCGGAGCCAAGCTGTTCGAACAAAGATTCATGAGCCTGGTGCTAAGGCCTATGCTTGATCTTTTCGATAAAGATACGGATAGCTTCCGGGAAGCGGCATTCGACCTTGGAGGTCAATCCATGGATTCTAAGGGAGATGCGGCCTTTCGCTTCAATGCTCTGCCCAGGCTGCCGGTAGCATGCATCTATAACATCGGCGAGGATGAAATCCCTCCTTCTATTAATTTTCTATTCGATGAGGCTGCTCCCCATTATCTGCCCACCGAGGATCTGACTATCCTCGGCGGGATCATGATTTCCTTTATGAAAAATGTTGTTAAGAATGATTACAGGAAGATTAAGTTATGAGTGAAGAAAAGAGTCTGGGCGAGGCTGCGGCCGCTTTTCTTGCCGGTCTCCCCGTAGACCGAAAGGAAGAGTTCAGGCAGGAGTTGAATAGGTTCGTTATGTGGTGCGGCAAGTCCCGTTCCATGTCTGACCTCTCCGCTCTGGAGGTGGCGAATTACGCTGAGAGCATCAACAGCGCTACAACGGATGTGTCCAAGGTTACCGCTGCCGTGAAAGCTTTTCTGGTTTATGCCAAGAAGGAGGGTTTAACCGGCGCGAACCTTTCCGTACACCTGCGCGTCAAGAAGGTTACCACTGCGCGTACTGCTTCAACCAGGGGCAAGCCAGAAAAGATGGTCATGACGGAGGCTGGGCTGGAGGAGATTAAGGCGGAACTGGATAATTTGAGAAAAGAGCGGCCCAAGCTGGCCGAGGACATCCGCAAGGCTGCCGCCGACAAGGACTTCCGCGAGAACGCGCCTCTTGAGGCGGCGCGGCAGCAACAGGGCATGGTAGAGGCTCGAATCAGACAACTGGAAGCCATGATGAAGACGGCGGTTGTGAATGAGGAGCGGCCCAGCGGCCTTGTAGTGTCTATCGGGACTATGGTTACAATTCAGGGAGTATCCGACAGCGAGGAAATGACATATAAACTGGTTAATCCTAACGAAGCGAGTCCGTTAAAAGGGAAGCTCTCAGTTTCCTCGCCCATAGGCAAAGCGTTGCTGGGGCACAAGCAGGGCGATGTCATCGAGGTTATCGCTCCTTCCGGCGCGTTGAATTTTAAAATCGTCAGGATCGAAAGCTGATTATGTCTGCGCCGGCTCTCTTAAATACTTGACTTTTAGTTGCAGATGAGATAAAAAGGGACAATACTTATCGAGTTGTAAATAGAGTGTTGATTCGCTGATGCCCTTTATATACAATGGTGACCAAAGGCGGTAAAGATGGGATTTAGGCTAGGTACGCAGGAGTTGGCGGACGAGTGCATGAGGCGGCAGGATATCGATCCTTCTTTCCAGGAGAAGCTCAAGGGTCTTAATCTGAAGCTTCTCTTCGTGGGTCTGGATTGTCCGGGTAACGAGGATAGGCAGCTTGCTATCGAGTTAGAGCACGGCAGGTTTGCCGGCATAGGGGTCTCGGCAAAGCCCGCGCCCAGCGATTTGAGGTCCGCTCCGTTTGATCGTGCCAAGTATGATTTCAGAGTACAGGCGCCTCAGAAGACTCTGGTCGACCTGATAAACGGAAGGGTGGATTTGATAACGGCTATACAGCTTGTGAAGATCGAGGGGGATATCGGCAAGCTGATGGCTCAGGCGGCAGGGTTCATCGGTTTCATCGATCTGCTCAGTACAATGGATATAGAACAGTAGTTATCCAAAATTAGTCGCGATAATCGTATAAAACGGGTACAGGCGAGAGGGAATTGATTTCTAGCTTCCCACTGGTTAAAATCGAGGGGAGCAGGTAGAAGGCTGGGAGGTTCTGGTATGACGATAAGTTTATTTTGCCCCGAGATGAGGGAAGAATTCCTGAGAAGACAGGACCTCGATCCGCTGTGCAAGCAGAAGCTGCGAGGGTTGACTTTCAGGCTGGTGATACTGAGCACGGATGCTCCGGGAAACCAGGACCGCCAGATGGCGATGAACCTGCAGGGCGGAAGGTTCATTAACATTGTTTATGATATCCAGCCCGCGCCCAGCGAGCTCAGAACCATGCCCTTCGATAAAATGAGGTATGATGCCAGGGTTACTGTTGACCATCAGTTAATTGTAGATTTATGCCAGGGAAAGGTTGATTTAATGGCAGCTTTTCCTAAGGTAAAGGTTGAGGGGAATATGAGTAAACTGATGGGACAGATAGAAGGGTTCGTCGGGTTTATCGATTATTTAACTACGATGGACATAGTGCCGTGACGCCGGATATTTCTGCTCAAACTTAGGGGGTTAGGTATGACGATAAGTTTATTTTGCCCTGAGATGAGGGAAGAATTCCTGAGGAGACAGGACCTCGATCCGCTGTGCAAACAGAAGCTGCGAGGGTTGACTTTCAGGCTGGTGATGCTGAGCCTGGATGCCCCCGGAAACCAGGACCGCCAGATGGCGATGAACCTGCAGGGCGGAAGGTTCATTAACATTGTTTATGATATCCAGCCCGCGCCCAGCGAGCTCAGGACCATGCCCTTCGATAAAATGAGGTATGATGCAAAGGTCACCGCGCCCCATCAGCTATTTGTAGATTTATGCCAGGGGAAGGTTGACATAATGACTGTATTCCCAAAGTGCAAAGTTGAGGGGAATATGAGTAAACTGATGGGACAGATAGAAGGGTTTGTCGGGTTTATCGATTATCTGACGACAATGGATATTGTCGAATGATTTTCTAAAGCTGGTCGGGGTGAGTGGATTTGAACCACCGGCCTCTTGCACCCCATGCAAGCGCGCTAAGCCGAACTGCGCCACACCCCGCCTATCCAGCCGCAACATTATAACAATATCTTATGTGTGTTTCAAGAATAGTAAGAGTCGCTTTCACCGATAGTGGTAACAGGCACGACGTTCATATCGACTTCAATCCCTCGGCCTCGGGGGATTTTTATTTTAGAATGCGTCTCCAATATCTAAGCAGTTAATACGATTAATTCCGTCAACCCAACGATTCTTCATCGTGTCGCATATTGCTTTCCGCTGTTCATCGGACTCGTCGGCCAGCTTTGACAACTCACAAAAAAAGGTTTAAACTAGCATTGGTTTTAATCATTAGAGGTATTGTCGGTTTTGGATAACATCTACTTAGACGCGCTAGTGACGGCCTTATTTGCTATTTTAGCCCTGCTTGTTGTGGCAGGGATTTTTATGCTAGGCACTTTTATCATGCATAAGGGGATGGCACTTAAGGATGAGCGTAGCGGATTTAACCTTCCACGTGGTGGTAAGCGCGTTAGAAAAGGCGACAAGAGAAATGTCCTAATAGCCGCTGCTGTGGCCGGCTATTTGCAGGCCGAGCAAGAGAGGAAGTTATGAAGCGTAAGTTCAAGATAACCGTTGAGGGGGCCGATTATGAAGTGGAGGTGGAGGAGATTCACCAGGGACCGGTTCCTCATGTCGCCCCTCCCCCGCCGGTAGCCGCCCCGGCAAAACCCCCCGTTGCCAGAACGGAAGTGCATACTCCGGCCGCTCCGGCGGCGGCCAGGCCTCAGGCGCCGAAGGCCGCGGGTAAAGGAGTAATGTCCTCTCCCATGCAGGGCATGGTCTTCGCACTCAAGGTCAAGGTGGGAGACACTGTCAAAGCCGGCGACGTTCTGCTGGTACTGGAAGCGATGAAGATGGAGAGTGATATACCATCTCCGCAGGACGGCACCATCAAGGAGATATTCGTTTCCGCGGGGCAGCATGTGAGGAGGGGAGATCCTCTACTGGCGATCGAGGGATAAACTGTGCTGGATCGACTTAGTGACTTCGCAAATAGCACAGGGTTCGTAGAGTTTGACTGGCGCAACGCCGTAATGCTTCTCGTAGCTTTCGTAGTTATCTATCTTGCGATTAGAAAGAAGTTCGAACCCTTACTGCTCCTCGGCATAGGTTTCGGCATACTACTGGCCAATTTGCCGATGACCGGACTGCTGAACGCCCCTCCCGAATCGGGACAGGGAGTCGGCGGGCTTATTTATTATCTAAGCAAGGGTGTGAGCCTGGCTATTTATCCGCCCCTTATATTCCTGGGTATCGGCGCGCTCACGGACTTCAGCCCGCTTATCGCAAACCCCAAGACGTTCCTTATGGGCGCCGGCGCGCAACTGGGAATTTTCGTGGCCATGTTCCTGGCGCTGGCCTTCGGCTTCGATCTTCAGCATGCCGGCAGCATAGGCATCATCGGAGGGGCTGACGGCCCGACCGCTATTTACACAACGATTATGCTTTGTCCCGATGATCCGGGCATACTGGGTATAATCGCGATCTGTGCCTACTCGTATATGGCCCTGGTGCCGCTCATTCAGCCCCCTATTATGCGGCTGCTCACCACTAAGAAGGAGCGGATGATCGTAATGGAGCAGACGCGGTCTGTCTCACGCACCGAGTTGCTGATCTTCCCGATTTTCATGACGGTTCTAATATGCCTTATACTGCCTCCCGCCGCCCCGCTCATCGGCATGCTCATGCTGGGCAATCTGCTGCGGGAGAGCGGCGTCACCGACAGGCTGGCAAAAACGTCCGGCAATGAACTGCTGAATATCGTGACGATATTCCTTACCGTCTGCGTCGGCGCCAAGATGGAGGCTCACGCCTTCCTGACCATAGATACGATTGAGATACTGTTCATCGGTCTTGTGGCTTTCTGCGTGGGGACCGCCGGGGGCATTATGGTTGCCAAGATAATGAACCTGTTTATCAGGGGTAAGGGCAAGGTCAACCCGCTCATCGGCGCCGCGGGCGTCTCCGCCGTGCCTATGGCCGCGCGCGTGGTGCATAAAGAGGGGCTCAAATACAACCCGAGCAATTTCCTGCTGCCGCACGCCATGGGGCCGAACGTGGCCGGAGTCGTCGGCTCGGCGACCGTGGCCGGACTGCTGCTTTCCTTCTACAAGGGGTAGACGCTGTATTAAGATTCCCTGATAACGAGCAGCCTGGGCTCCGTCATTTCCTCGATGGCGTATCTCAACCCTTCTCTGCCGAGGCCTGAATCCTTCGTGCCGCCGTACGGCATTCCGTCCGTTCGATACATCGACGTGTCGTTATGGATTATGCCGCCGACATCGAGTTCGCGGTAGGCCTTCAGCACTTTCCCGATGTCGTTTGTGAATATCCCGGCTTGAAGCCCGTACCTCGTATCGTTCACTTTAGCTATGGCCTCGTCGAACGATTTGTAGCTGTCGACGATCGCAACGGGCGCGAAGGCCTCGCAGTCGCATATCCTCAGCTTAGGGTCGACGCTGGCCAGAACCGTCGGCGGAACGATGTTGCCTTTGCGCCTGCCGAAGCGGTGCACCTTAGCACCGGCGTCGCGAGCCTCTTTAATCCACTCCTCGATGCGATCGGCGTTGGAGTTGTCGATCATCGGTCCGCATATCACATCGGGGTCGGATGGATCGCCGCATCTGATATCGTGGCCGGCGATGTGCAGGAACAGCTCCATAAAATAGTCGAAGAGCGATTCATGGACGTATATGCGCTGCACCGAGATGCATGTCTGCCCGGCGTAGGAGAAGGCCCCTGCCGCCAGCCGCCGCGCCGCGCCCTCTATATCGCAGTCCGGCTCCACTATCGTCGCCGCGTTGCCGCCGAGCTCCAGCGTTACCCTAGCTTTTCCGGCGCGCTGCTTTATCCCCCAGCCGACCTCGGCGCTGCCGGTGAAGGTGACCATCTTTATGCGGGGGTCGCCGACGAACTTGCCTGCTACGCTGGAAGGGCAGGGCACCACGTTGAGTACGCCCGCGGGCAATCCTGCGTCGGCGGCTATCTGCTGCAGTACCAGCGAGCTCATCGGCGTCTGGGATGAAGGCTTGATGACTATGCTGTTGCCGGCGGCTATGGCCGGGGCCACCTTGTGACAGACCAGATTGAGTGGAAAATTAAAGGGCGTTATGCCCAGTATCGGGCCCAGCGGGAAGCGCCTGTACAGCCCGGTGCGCCCGGCTCCGACGGCCGTACTGTCGAGGGGCAGGCAGCTGCCGTCGATGCGCAGCGCCTCGCCGGCGGCGAGCGCGAAGGTGCTGACCGCGCGCTCGACCTCCCTCAGCGCCAGGGTGATCGGCTTCCCCGCCTCGTCGCGTATGATCTCGGCCAGCTCCTGCCTGCGCTCGGCCATTATCGCGGATATCCGGCGCAGCATGCGGGCGCGGTCGTGTGCCGGCATCGTCGAAGCTATCTTGAACGACTCGTGGGCGGACTGAAGGGCGCGGTCGAAATCGTCTTTGTCACAGTACACCACCTTGCCGGCGATAGCGCCGTCGTACGGGCTTTTTATAGATGTCCTGGGCGACTTCCTGACGGTGTTGCCGCCGATAATTAGATCAAAGTTGCGCATAGCTAATCAACCCCCTGTATCCCCCAGTCTTGGGGGAATTTAAAAAAGGATAGGGGACACCCCTAAGACCCCGGCAGGAGATATTCTCCTGCACCTCTAGTCTAACCGTCATTCCGGCGAAAGCCGGAATCCATGGAGGGCGAGGCGACCTCGCCCCTACGGGAGACCTCTTCTTGAATCTGTCATTCTGAGTGTAGCGAAGAATCTCGTAAACTGTCGTTAACCCCCTCTTTACTAAAGAGGGGGACAGGGGGAGTTCGCTAACTACACGTTGAAGAAGAAGTTGATGATCTCACCGTCCTTGACGATGTGGGTCTTGCCCTCGGAGCGCAGCATCCCGTGTTTCTTGGCCTCGACCATGTTGCCGCATTTGATGAAATCGTCGTATGTTATTATCTCGGCGCGTATGAAGCCGCGCTCGATGTCGGAGTGTATCTTACCCGCCGCCTGCACGGCCGGCGTGTTGTCGCGAATGGTCCAGGCCTTGCACTCGTCCGGGCCGACGGTGAAGAAGGAGATCATGCCCAGCAGGTGGTAAGATAGCCTGACGACGCGGTTGAGCGCGGCCTCGGTGATGCCCATATCGCTGCGGAAAACGGCAGCCTCTTCGTCGCTGAGCTGCACCAGCTCCATCTCGATCTCTCCGCAGACGGCGGCCACGTCGACGAAGGGGCGTTTATACTTTTCACGCCATTCTACCTCCAGCGCCTCGGCCTGCGGCAGCATGTCCTCGCCGATGTTGAACACGATAAGAATCGGTTTGGCGCTGAGGAACCTGTAGCCGGATATGTCCTTGAGCTCGGTCTCGCTGAACGTCATCTCCCTGATGGGAATCTCTTTCTCCAGCGACTCTTTGATCTTCTCCATGAGCGCCTTCTCGTGGGTCAGGTGCTCGCGATCCTGATGCTTGGCCGATTTGAACGTGTCCTCGATGCGCTGCAGCTTCTTCTCGATGATGGACAGGTCGGAGAAGGCCAGCTCCATCTCCATGGTCTTGATGTCCCTGTCCGGGTCTGTGCTCCCCTCCGGGTGCGGGACGTTATCGTTCTTGAAGACGCGCACCACGTGCAGCAGCCCCTCGGTCTGGCTGACGTGGTTCAGCAGCTCGCCCCTCAGCTCCCCTTTTGACGGCACGGCGATATCGGTATATTTCACCTCGGCGGGGGTCTTCTTCTTGGGTTTGTACATCTTGTCCAGATCGTCGAGGCGATGGTCGGCGACCTTGGCGGTGCCGACGTTGGGGCCGGTGCTGTAGGTTCCGGTATTGGCTTTGCCCTTTGTCAGGGCGTTAAAGACGGTCGTTTTTCCGCTTTTGCCCAGACCTATTATGCCGATTTCCATGAAAGACTCCGATTACAAAAAGCAGTATTTGCTCACCACATTTTGAGGTTGTCTTGGGAGATAGTCAACCCCCTGACGTTTTCCCGTACGACGGTCACCGTGTAGGGGCAGGGCTTGCCCTGCCCGGTAAAAATAGCGCGGCAAGCAGCGCCCCTACGCAACCCGACATTCAACCGTCATTGCGAGCGAAGCGTGGCAATCTCTATCAACCCCCTGCTATCCCCGAATACATTGGTCACCGGGTAGGGGCGAACCTATGTGTTCGCCCACGTCGGGCAGACACAAGACCTGCCCCTACGGAATGCCTCTTCACTCATGGCCATACATTCTGATAGCCGGAGTCGTTGGTTGTGCATCCCGTTCCGGCACAGTATGAGAATACATTTCCGTAGATGTCTGTTAGCCAGACATAACTACCTTTATTACTGCATCCAACGTCTGCGTTGCCGCAACAGTTGTCGTTGCCTGTGCTACTCAGGTTGCAACTGTCTGGCACTTTCCGTAACATCCCGCCGTTTGCGACGAGCACAGCGCTGATATTAATTACAGAGCAATTTGAGCACTCGGTAACTGTGTAAGAGCCGTTTAAGATCGGGAGTGCCCCCTCGTTCCTTGATGCATACTCTGCGATTGCATTCTTGAGTTCATCGTGGTTTGTGTTGTAGGCACAGTCTTGACAGTCGGGTGGTGGCCCATCAAACACTGTGTCAGGGGACAAGAATACAGCTAAAAGAATAGCTATGATAGTAACAAAGACTAATATAATTGTAAGAAAGTCTCTCGATTTCTCCGTCGGTTTGCCTTGCTTTTCGCTCATGAATCAACCCCCTGCCGTTTCCCCGTACAGCGGTCACCGGGTAGGGGCGACCCTCGTGGTCGCCCGCAACGGGCAGGGCAAGACCTGCCCCTACGTCTCGATATCATGGCCACACATCCTGGTATCTGTCGACGCCGCTGGCGTTACAATATTTTCCGACGCAGGTTGAATAAACATTGCCTTCATCATCTACCGCCCAGATATAATGGGAATATTCCCAACATCCTGTACAGCCAGCATCGCAGTTGTCATTGTCGGAACCATTGATGCTGATACAGCTATCTGGCAAATATTTCAGTGTCCCGCCTTGCGAAGCTAAGAGTGAACAGATATTTATTATTTCATAAGCCGAGCCATTTATAGTTACAGTCCCGTTAATCGTGGGCAGAGTTCCATTGTTTTGGTTTTGATAATCATTCACGGCGTTACGCAGTTCTTCCTTAGCATTGTCGTATATGTTCTCTAGTCTGGGGCTCACTGATCCCCCTATGGACATGACCCATAGGGAAGCTATGATCAGTAGGATAATTAGCAGAAATAAGTATACACGCCAGTTTTTATACCATCTTTTAGATTTCCCTTGTTCTTTACTCACGGCCACACATCCTGATAGCCGGTGTTGTTGGTTGTGCATCCTGCTCCGGCACAGTACGAGAATACGACTCCATCATTATTGACTATCCAGATATAACTGTTAGCAGAACTGCATCCCAAACTTGTGTTGCCGCCGCAGTTGTCCTTGCCGCTTGGACTAAGGTTGAGCCCCTTTGGAGCCTCGCGCAGCAGGCCACCATTTTCGACGAGTAAGGCGCTCATGTTTATCACACTGCAGTTTGGGCATTCAGCATTTGTGTAAGTACCGTTTAATGTCGGGAGCAAACCGTTGTGGTCAGAACAATACTGGGCGATAGCGTTTTTAATTTCGTCGCTAACAGTGAGGTAGCTACGAGCTTTTTCATCTAGCTTTGTTTCACATTTGCCGGTTGCCACGATGGTTACAATGGCTACAGCAAGCAATATGGCTAAAACTATCCAGATAAAGGAATCTACATCCTCACGCTCATCGAAGAATTTCTTGTACCACCTCCTGGTTTTTTCTTGATTTTCGCTCATGCATCAACCCCCTGCTATCCCCGAATACATTGGGCACCGGGTAGGGGCGAACCTATGTGTTCGCCCGCGACGGGCAGACACGCAGGTCTGCCCCTACGTCTCGATATCACGGCCACACATCCTGATAGCCGGAATTGTTGGTTGTACAGCCGGCTCCGGCGCAGTATGAGAATACGTTTCCATTAGCGTCGACTATCCAGATGTAACTGGCATCGGTACTGCATCCTAGACTGGCGTTGCCGCCGCAGTTGTCGTTGCCGCTGGCGCTAAGGTTAAGGACGACAGGGAGTCTTTGCAGCAACCCGCCGTTTGTGACGAGCAGGGTACTGATATTAATCACATTGCAATTTGAGCAGTTAGCGTTTGTGTAGGTGCCGTTCAGAATAGGAAGAAAGCCGTTGTGTTTGGATTGATAATGCGCGACTGCATCAAGTATCTTGTCCTCGATACAATAGTAACCGTCACAGCTGGTCCCATATTGTGCATGTGTTCCCGAATAAATAACAAAAGCTATTATGCAAAGAATCAATATAGCGAAAAACCATTGAATGATCAATCGCCGGTTCTTATACCATCGCTTAGATTTCCCTTGCTCTTCGCTCATACGTTGTCCCCAATATGTGATTATGATACCACATTTGCGGCTTGGGTCTAGCCGCCCTATCGGTGATGGGGTAGAATAGGGTCGTGATATACGTTCTCTACGGCCACGATGAATTCTCCCTGAAGGAAGAGCTGAACCGCATCAAGGACGAGCTTGGCGACCGCGAGGCGCTGGCCACCAACACCACGGAGTTCGACGGAAAGCAGGTGGCTCCGGGACAGCTTCTCGATGCCTGCAAGGCCATGCCCTTCCTCGGAACGCACCGTCTCGTCATCGTTGACGGGCTCCTATCGCGGTTCGAGAAGGGTGCCAGGACGGCAAAGGAATCGGACGGCGACGAGGAGCAGGAGAAATCGCTGCCCAAGAAGGGCTGGCGCGCGGAGTGGGGCGAGCTCAAGCAGAGCCTGCCCGGGATACCGCCGACCACGGTGCTGGTCTTTACCGACGGCGCGGTGCGGAAGGATAACCTGCTCCTGAAGCGGCTCGCGCCGCTGGCTACGGTGCGGGAATACGCCGAGCTCAAGGGCGCCGCGCTGGGCGAGTGGATACGCAACAGGATAAAGCTCGGCGGCGGGGTCATATCGCCGGAGGCGGCCAGGATGCTGGCGACCTACGCCGGGGACAACCTGTGGGTGCTGGCCGGCGAGATCGATAAGCTGATACTGTACTGTGCCGGCAAGCGCATCGAGGAGAAGGATGTAAAGGAAGTGGTGAGCTACGCCCGCGAGGCCAACATCTTCACCATGGTCGATGCGCTCATCGAGGGGCGCTCGGCGACCGCGGTTCCGCTTTTACAGCAGATGCTGGACGAAGGCGCCGCCGCCCCGTACATACTGTTCATGATAACGCGCCAGGTTCGATTGCTGGTGGAGGTCAAGGACCTCGTCAATCAGAAGTGCAGCCGCATAGAGATCAGGAAGCGCATGGGGATAACCAGCGATTTCGTGCTGAACAAGGCGCTTGAGCAGAGCCGCAGCTACTCCATGGAGCGCCTGGAGCAGATCTACCGCAAAATTCTGGAAACGGACATCTCCATCAAGCAGGGCATCTGGAAGGGCGATCTGGCGCTCGATCTGCTAGTCGCCGAACTCTGTGTATAGCCCGGACCGCCGCATCTGCTCGAACTTTTCCTTCCATTCCTCACTTCTACGTTTTGCCTTGCTCGGTTTCAGTTTGCGATGGCATTCGGCAGGCGTGAGTGCGCGGAAGCGTCCGTCCTTCAGCTCTGCGATGAGCTCGTCGAGGCTCTTTATCTCCCGCTCGAAGTACGTAGCCGCATGCCCGACGTCGGCTATCTCGTGCGCGTCGGTGCCTCCTGTGGTGCGTTGCTTGAGGCGACGCGCCAGCTCAGTTGAGAAGCTGTTCTCGCGCTCGTTGCCGTGGGCGTTCTGTGTCTCGAGTGCGTCGACTTTAGAGAACAGGGGATTGGCGCAGGCCTTGTCCAGTTCCCGATTGAAGCGCTCGCCGCCGGGGTCGTCGCTGCCGCGCAGTATCTTGCGGCGGAAGGGATGGGCGATGACAACCGCCCCGTTGAACTCCCTCACCTTCTCGATGACGAAATCGGCGCGGCTCATGCCGATAAGCCACTGCTTGAGGCCGAATACTATAAGGTGTTCCTCCTCCGTATTGAGCTCGGCGCCGGCGAAGACGGGGAACTGGTGCTTAACTCGCAGCGCCTCGACCTCGGCCTCGCTCCAGAAGGCGTCGTGCTCGGTGAGGCAGATGCCGTCCAGCCCGGCTTCCTTGGCCGCGACGATGAGCTCATCCGCGGACAGGTCGCTGTCGTAGGAGAGAGGGTTGGTGTGAGTGTGAAGATCGATTAGCATATAATCAATCCTGTCATTGCGAGTCCTTCCGTGGAAGGACGAAGCAATCTCATAGTAAGTTGCATACAAGCGATTAGATTGCCGCGTCGTCCTTCCATATACCTCAATATCATGGAAGGACTCCTCGCAATGACATTCATTACAATTCTTTCTCCCGCTGGCGGAGCATTTCAGAATAGTTCTTTCGGTCGAGAATGATGAGGATCAAAGGCGCTAAGTAAATGATAAGACCCGCAAGGATAATGATAAGCGTCTTTGAGAAACCACCAGGATCCATTGATAAATATAAATAACCTCCTATGGAACAAATCATAGCAATAACGAGAACGCCTACGGAGAATTTCCAAGCCAGTTTATTTCTTTTCAGGGGAAGAATGCCTGAAATTAATGTGAATGCGCCACCAAATAGCATCATGACATATGTAAGACCACTATTAGATGGGCTACTCCACAGACATTGAAGAAATAGCGCGAACATATATACGATAGCCAATAATGTTAAGGCTAAACCGACTATTATCAGCCACCACACTGCAATCCTGGTTTTTGTAGGGAGTTTTAACTTTGTTTTATCGACCTGCTGTTCTTCACTCAATAGTCAACCCCCTGTATCCCCCAATTTCATTACTGTCATTGCCCGACTTGATCGGGCAATCCAGAGGCCGTTGTCATTCTGAGCACATTCGCTGCGCTCAGTGTAAACTCCGCGAAGAATCTCGTTCAACCCCCTGTATCCCCCAGTCTTGGGGGAATTGAAAAGAAATAAGGGACACCCCTAAAACCCAGGCAGGAGATACTCTCCTGCACTACTTTTTCTCCAACTCCTGCTGGCGTACTACCTTAGAGTAGTTCTTTCGATCCAGAATTAGAAGGAACAATGGAACCAGCATCATAATACCTAGTCCCAATAGTATATTAAAGAAAACCGATGGCGGATCGGAAAAACCGCAGATAATAGCAACGGTTGCGTAAACGGAAATAAGGCCTGTGGAAATTCGCCAACTCCACGCGTTTTTCTCGCCAAGTATAAAGACAGGAAGAAGAATCAACAGTTCTATCGCTATGCCTGCAGGAATAAAAATCACTATGAAAGCCCGGGCAGCGCCACATTGCTCTGTCCAGCAATCACCGGTTGCGTTGATTACTAATATTGTTATCAAGGCCACTAATGCAGCCAGGCTCCCTACGATTAACCACCAAATGGCAATCTTGGTTTTAACCGGGAGCTTAACTTTTACTGGAGTAGCGCTTTGCCCTTCGCTCATGAGTCAACCCCCTAGGTCCCCCAGTCTTGGGGGAGAATAAAAAAGATAGGGGACACCCCTAAAACCCCGGCAGGAGAACATTTCTCCTGCACCTTTTTTCATGGCTTCTTCTCCAATTCCCGCTGGCGGAGCATTTCGAAGTATTTTTTCCTGTCGATGATAGCAAGTACAAGTGGCACTAGATAAATGACAATGCCGAATACGAATGAGTACTGATATGGATGAGTATACCGATAAAAGACAAATATGACACACGCTATGAAGCCAGAAAGTTCAGCACAAAGAATAATCACAGCTAGTATCCAGGTAAGTTTTGCCCTTATTAAAAAAAGGAAGCCGGGGATTACAAATGAAATACCTATAACCACTACTAGAAGAAAAATAGCGCCGTACACTAAACCCCATTCGGCATCGGATTTTTTCATGGGACCGACACTGTAGATGATAAGTGCCGTAATAGTACCTATTATTCCCAAAGATAATATCCACCATGCCGCAAATTTAGTTTTTCCCGGGAGTTTCGGTTTTGAAATGCTAGCTATTTGTTCTTTACTCAATAGTCGCCCCTTTACAACTCATACGCCGCGAGGAAGCCGCCCTCGGTGGCCTGGGCTATCTTGCCGGCCTCGACGCAGTCGCCGATGGACTTGATATCGATCTTATCGCCGAACTTCTGTTTCAATCGTCCGGCAAACCCGGCATTCGGCTTCATGCCCATGGCCAGCACCACGCTGTCGGCATCGAAGAAGATCGTGGTGCACTTCTTGTTGGCGCGCACGCGGCTCTCGGTGATCTGCTCCACCTTGGCGCCGGTGACCCACTTCACGCCGGCGTTGTGCAGGCGCTGCATGATTATCCACCTTATGGTTATGCCGATGTCGCTGCCCATGCGGTCCAGCATCTCGATGATGGTTACCTTCTTGCCCCGCTCCGCCAGATACTCCGCTGTCTCGCAGCCGACCAGGCCGCCGCCCACCACCACGACCTTCTCCCCGGCGGCCTTTTTCTCGCCGCTCAGCACCTGGACGGCGGTCATGACGTTGGGCAGGTCGCGGCTCCAGTCGGGCGGAACGATTGGTTGCGCGCCCGCGGCCACGATAACGGCGTTCGGCTTTCCTTCAG
Organism: Dehalococcoidia bacterium; assembly: GCA_041649635.1. Classification (NCBI taxonomy): domain Bacteria; kingdom Bacillati; phylum Chloroflexota; class Dehalococcoidia; species Dehalococcoidia bacterium. The sequence goes on along the minus strand of JBAZMV010000001.1, from coordinate 552,763 downwards.
CGATGGTGTCCTCGTCGGTCTCTGCGTCGAGCTGAACTTTTACGCCCGTTTTCTCAAGCTGCTTCTCGTAGTAGGCGATGAGGTTGTTGATCTCCCACTTGTACGAAGGCGCCGCGGCGGGTATCAGGTTGCCCCCCAATCGATTGCCCTTGTCGTATAAAGTAACATCGTGCCCCAGCTTCGCCGCGTCGATGGCGGCCTCCATGCCGCCCGGGCCCCCGCCGATGACGAAGACCTTCTTCGGCTTCTTGGCATGTTCGGGCCGCTCCTCGTACTCATGGCCGAGGCGCGGGTTCACCGAGCAGGCCACGGACGCGCCGAGCATCACCCTATCGAGACAATAGTTGCAGGCGATGCACGGACGGATGTCGTCGAACCTTTCCTGCATCGCTTTGTTCGGCATCTCCGGGTCGGCCAGGAGCGCGCGCCCCATGCCCACCAGGTCGGCCTTGCCCTGCGCGATTATCGAATCGGCAAGTATCGGGTTATTGATGCGGTAGGCGGCGATGACGGGGATGTTGACGACTTTTTTGATTTCTTCCGCGAGGTAGACGAAGCTGCCGCGCGGCACGGACATATATATCAAAGGTGTGCGGCACTCGTGCCACCCCGCCCCCACGTTGAGGCAGGCAACCCCCGCCTTCTCCATCTCGACCGCTATCCGCTTGCCGTCGTCAAGCTTATTGCCCCCCTCCATGAACTCGTCGGCGGAGAAGCGGCAGATTATGGGGAAATCGTTCCCCGCTTTCTTTTTGGCCGATGCGAGTATCTCCAGCAGGAAGCGCATCCTGTTCTCAAAGCTGCCTCCGTACTCGTCAGTCCGTTTATTCGTCGCCGGCGACAGGAAGCGCGCTATGAGGTAGCCGATGCCGCAGTGCAGCTCCACGGCGTCGAAGCCGGCATCGCGGGCGCGCCTGACGCCCCCGGCGTACTCGTCGACGATTTGATGTATCTCGTCCACGGTCAGCGCGCGCGGCTTTGAGTTCTTGCGCGTGGCCACCTCGGACGGCCCGACCTCCTCGATCTTCTCGCCGTCGGCGCGGGCCCAGTAATATTGCAGGCCGATCTGGGGGGCTATCTTTGCACCGGCGGCGTGCACGGCGTCCGTAGTCTCCTTCAGCCCCGGGATGAACCTGTCGGCGTGTATCGATATCCGCCCCGGCAGCGGTACGCCGGTGCTCCCGGGCATGAGCATGCCGGTGATGATGAGCCCGGCGCCGCCTTTAGCCCGCGCTACCAGGTATTCGCGGTCGCGCACGCTGGCGTAGCCGTCGTCGCCGTAGCCCGTGTCCATGGACAGCATGACGAGGCGGTTCTTCAACTCGACGCCTCCGAACTCGAAAGGCTGGAAAAGGTTGGTCAGTTTTGTCATGAAAGTTCCTCTTGTGTGCTGGCGATGGTGTTCTTCACCTTCGCCTGATTTTATTCTAATACCTTCTCGATTTTTAAAATCCCCGGTTGATTCATTATATAATCTCTGGCGCTAGAATATGGGTAGTCTTCGGGAGAATTGCATAATTGCCATTTTTCCGAACACGGATTGTTATGGATATATTCCAGTTTCTGCTGAAAGAATGGATAGGATTCAATCTGCTTAATGGCATGTGAGTTTCGCCAGATTTGATAGCGTCGATCTTTTCGATTCGATTGCAGAGATGCAAGTTCCGGGTCGTGGCGATTCCTCAAAGATTTGATAATCTGCTGAGATGTAAATTTGTGGAAGTCCCTGAGTATGTCTGACAAGGGATAGGGCTCGATGGGTGAAGATATCAAGTGGATGTGATTCGGCATTATGACATAGCCGTGCAGTTTTACACGACGGTTGTCGATAATGAACTGGACAGACTGTATAACTGTGTCACGGTAGACGTCATTTGCTAGAAGCGGTATCCAGTTGTTTATGGTTGATGTGGTGAAGAACATGTTGCCCATACTAGCTTTCGTTTTCGGCGAGGTGAAGAACACCTCACCGAGCGGTGGGGCCATCCCGTCTTTTCTTCTTCCCAAAGGGGCATACCGATACGCAGATGCCGCAGATGGTAGCGTCTTTTTGAATTCTGGTCATCGCTAAATGCTTGCACATGTCTCTGCATTTATGAGCGTCGTAGAACTCGTCCCGGTGCACAGTCGTATCCCAGAGTCTGCCGCTGGCGGCTTGAGCCGGGCATTTCTCAACGCAGATGGTGCACGAGCCGCATTTGCTCTTGCGGATGGGCTCGCCGATTTTCTGGAACCTGTGATTCGTAAGCACACTGGCGAAGCGTACCCTGGGCCCGAATTTATTCGATATCAATAAATCCGTCTTGCCGATCCAGCCCAGTCCGGCGCCCGTGGCGGCCATCTTGTGAGAGAATTTATAGCGCAGGTTCACCTCGTAGTTTGCGTCACGATTACTGTCGTCGCCGGTGGCGATCATGGGGCGGTTGTCGATGCCGCGCGCGTTCATCTCGCTCGATATTTGTGCGACGATACGACTCAACTCTTTATTGACGCTTTCAAACAGGTTGAAGTATTCCAGCGTCGGGCCGCCGGCGATGGAGTCGATTACGCTGTCGTCCAGCTTCCTGCCGATGACTGTGGCGTATCTATAAGGATATTTGTCCTTGATGAGGTCTTGCAGGTCGGCGTAGCCGACGACGTAGTTATCCTTGTCGGGGATGAAATTGGCGATCGCTTCTTCAATAAATGGTTGGATATTCATGGTTAGAAGTATAGCACGACGGCAAATATCGGCTCAAAGGTCTTCAATCCATGTGCTTCGGGGAGGGAAGCACTGGCTCCTTGCCCAGCAGCACCATGGCCCAGCGCTCCACCTTCCTGTGCGTCTCCGGATATCTATCGTGCCAGCGGGTCATGAACTCGCCCTCGGTAAGCCATGTCCTGCGGAAAGACGACGGGTCTTCAAAAACTATGATTTCGTTGGTCGTATCGATCACGATAGCGTAGTGCCCGTCCTTATAGTCTTTGGCCCAGTCCTCAAGCGTCATCAGCCGTTCGGCCCATGCCTGCAGCAGGACTATCACCGGTATCCCCGAGTTCACATACCACTTGATGTCCTCCAGCGTCCAACCGGGCCCGGACTTCACCTTGAAGCCGTATTTCTGTGCGACTCTTCTCAAGTCCTTGGGCCGGGTGCCGGTTTTGTTGGAAGGCAACTGATTGATGAGCTCGTCGCCGCGCGCATCCACGCCGTAGTAGGCCATGACAGTCTGGAGCGCCTGCGCCCCGCAGTCCCAGTCGAATGTCTGTCTGAGGTTATGCAACTCGATCATGATTATGTTATCTCCGATATATATTTTAGCACTTTTTATGTTAGGCAGCCAAAAGACGATGCGCTCACGTTCGTGTTTTTTTCATCGATGGGTCAATCCCCTGTGCCCCCCCCGATATGTCGGTCACCAGGTAGGGGCGAACCTATGTGTTCGCCCGCTGCGGGCAGACACGCAGGTCTGCCCCTACATTAGTCGTAGGGTGGGCTGCGCCCACCGCCGTAACGTCATTCCGTCCCCGTATCGCCGTACGGGGTAAACTCCAACCGGAATCCACACCGGGCGAGGGAACCTCGCCCCTACACCTCGTATCTGTCATTGCGAGGAGCGTAACGACTTGGCAATCTCAAGTTGTCGCTGGCCGATAGCAGTCCGAACCCCCTAAATCCCCCATACGTTGGGGGACTTAAAGAAATCCGGGGGACACCCCCGGTTCCCCCGGAAGGAGCTTCTCCTTAACCTCTTTCTTTCAAATACCCTCTCTTTGATAAAGAGAGGGATGGGGTGAGTTCGTCCCCGTCATTCCGGTCCCGTATCGGAGTACGGGGTAAACTCCAGCCGGAATTCACGCCGGGCGAGAAGACCTCGCCCCTACACCTCGTATCTGTCATTGCGAGTCATATTCTAGAACGACGAAGCAATCTCCTCCACATATGCCAAAAATCAATGGGATTGCCACGTCGTCCTTCCGCGTATTCCTAGCGGGGCATCCTTCCATATGCCTCACTATCATGGAAGGACCGTGCCCCTGCCCTCCGTTGACCCCTCCATTCGTGTCGGTTATCATTAACCCGGAGGAAAAACGAACGTGCCCAAGACCGACCTGATACTGCTCCACGCGCCCAGCGTGTACGACTTCCGCAGGAAGACCATACTCTACGGCCCCACCAGCGACCAGGTGCCCTCCACTCCCGTCTTCGAGCTGTACCCTATCGGCATCGCCAGCATCGCGGAGTACCTGGAGCGCGCCGGCTACCGCGTGCGCATCGTGAACCTGGCCGTGCGCATGCTCCGGAGCGACAGGTTCGACGTCGAGAAGTTCATCGAAAAGCTTGATGCGCCCGTCTTCGGCATCGACCTGCACTGGATGGTGCACTGCCACGGCTCGATCGAGATCGCGCGCATCGTGAAGAAATACCACCCGCGTTCGAAGATAATGTTCGGCGGGCTGTCGTCATCGTACTTCCATCGCGAGCTGATGAACTACCCGGAGATCGACTACGTGGTGCGCGGCGACACCACCGAGGAGCCGGTGAAGCGCCTCATGGACTGCATCGTGAAGAAGGCCGACCCGTCCGATGTGCCCAACGTGACCTGGCGCGATAAATCGGGCGCGGTGCACGAGAACCCGCTCACCCACGCGCCGACCTCCCTCGACGATGTGTTCATCAGCCACTACGACAACGTCATCCGCTCCGTGATACGCTACCGCGACCTGGCCGGCTACCTGCCGTTCAAGCGCTGGCTGCAATACCCCATCACCGCCGTGCTCACCGTGCGCGGCTGCACGCAGAACTGCGTCATCTGCGGCGCCTCGCAGGCGGCCTTCCGCAACTGCTTCAAGCGCGAGCAGCCCGCCTATCGCACGCCCGAGGCCGTCGTCCGCGACGTGAAAAATATCGAGCGCTTCAGCAAGGGGCCCATATTCATCCTGGGCGACCTGCAGCAGCCCGGCGAGGACTACGCGTACAAAGTGCTCGACCTTCTCGATAAGCATCGCCCGAAGAATCAGATCATCATGGAATTATTCAACCCCGCGCCGAAGAAACTGCTCCAGCGCATGGGCGAGGTCTGTCCCGGCTTCTGTCTTGAATGGTCGCCGGAATCGCACGACCCGGAGCTGAGGAAAGCCTGCGGCCGCAACTTCGGCGACGCCGATTTCGAGGACACGGTGCAGTGGGCGCTTGAGGCCGGGTGCAGCCGCATGGACATCTTCTACATGCTGGGCATCCCCAAACAGGACCGCGCCTCCTTCATGTCCACCGTCGATTACTGCGCCCACCTCTGGGACAGGTTCAACGATAAACGATTGCTATTGTTCACCGCGCCGATATCTCCCTTCCTCGATCCCGGCAGCCTGGCCTTCGAACACGCCGACAGCTTCGGCTATCGATTATTGTGCAAGACCGTGGAGGAGCACCGCCAGGCCATCACCAAGCCGAGCTGGAAGTACCACCTGAACTACGAGACGCGCTGGCTTCCGCGCGACGATATCGTCTCCACTGCCTACGACGCCGAAGAAGCTATGAACCGATTAAAAGAGAAGCACGGCATCATCCCCAAAGCGCAGGCCGATGCGACGGCGAAAAGATTGTTCCTCGGGCGCGAGATGCTGGAGCTTATAGACGACATCATGTTCAGCGGCGACGACGGCCGCCTGGCCGAGCTTAAACCCACGGTGGATAAAGTGAACATGTCCCTCGCCGGCGGCAAGACCGAGCTTGAGCTGCCCACGGCCTTGATGACGCTGAGGCCGCTGAGTACGATTAAGAGTCTGCTGACGAGGCGATAGTATATTCCCATCGTTTGTTAATGGCAAATTCTACCATCGGCGAGTATTAACGAACAAATCACCCGCTCTTATACTCCAATGATACCTTTGACATGACCTTTAATTAATGTTATCATTAGCCTCATAACAACCAACTAATAGACTTATATGGGTAGTTTATAAAAAATCTAACAAATGTGAATCAAGGAGGCTAGAGTGATTAAAAAGTTACTGTTTTCAATAGTCGCATTAGCAATAATGCTAAGTGCAATAACATTGGTGTTTGTTGCACCCATCATCGCGACTGATAATGCAACTACTACAATACAGGATGTACACTGGTGGTCGAATGTAAGCGATATCACACCTGATACCGAATTCTTACTTAATCCTGATGGCAATTTACTTTTCAACTCAAATAGCTTAACGCTCAGTGAGGCTTCTGATGCAGTGGGGTTAATAATACCGGCAATAAAAGATACTGCTATTGGATACTGTGCGAATTGGGGGCCTGATGCGAATAATGGCAACGCGATAAGTTTTGTGGCATGGAACAATAGCCCTACCGCAGACTTAAACTCTTTAATTGAATTTAGTCTGGAATCTATACCTGCAGATGCGGAGATATACTTTGCAAATTTAGCACTATATGCTTTCAATTTCGATGGTTCCTCTGATATACCGGTAGGCGTATATAAGCAGTTGCATACTGACTGGGAAGAATTGCAGACTACTTACAATGTATACAAAACGGGGTCCAACTGGATAACCCAGGGTGGCGATTATGTAACCTCTAATCCTGCAGGGGCGGTAATGATGGTTCCCTCTGATTCCCAGGGGTTTGTGCAATGGGATATTATCGATATCGTCAATGATTCTAGAGACAGAGGTATACCGGTTGAATTACTAGTTAAAGCTATTGTGCATGGTAATGCTCATAGTGACGCCGGTTTTTGCAGTAAGGAATATTACAAAGACACTTGGCTACAACCAAAGCTACTAATAGGGTACACGATTCCTAGCTCTCCAACGCCAACGCCCACACCCACTCCAGCCCCAACAACACCGGTAATTCTGGTACATGGATGGGCCTCATCTCCTAGTGAATGGGAGGACATGATTGCATTTCTAGAAGGAAATGGCTATGAGAGAGATGTAAACTTGTTTGCCATTGATTTGAATCCACATGGTATTGCATGGGGACCCATTAATTGGTACGCAGGTGACCTCGCCGCTTTCATTTCTGAGAAAGCTGGCGCAAACAAGGTAGACCTGGTTTGTCATTCCATGGGGGGATTGGTATCAAGGTGGTATACACGCTTTGGCTATAGTAATAATGTCAGAAACCTTATTATGATAGGTACTCCGAATCATGGAACTCCATTAGCTGCGCTTGGTGCGGACATACTTGGACCGTTAGGAATAATTGCAGGGGGCGTTGCCGGCGCACAAATGATACCCTATAGTCCATTCCTAAACGAGTTAAATTATGGTAATCCGTTGTTTTATTCTGGAATTGACATAGTAAATCCCGCAGTTCATCATGAGACTATCGCTGGGACAGTCGGCTGGTGGTATACTTGGTTATTCTTTTTGTGGAATACTAACGATGGTGTTGTAGCAGAGGAAAGTGTGCGACTGGATGGAGTAAATCTTCAAGAGGTACCCTATAATCATACTGCTCAAATTAATGAAGACGAAACGTTCCAGATGGTGCTGAATATATTGCAGGGTGACACTGCATATGCTTCTGCCGCGGTTCAGCAGAGTTCAGTGCTCGTGCAAGCTGAGCATGATAATAGCATCCCTCAACAAACCGCCGTTCAACTAGCCCCTATGATTTCAGGCAAGATCTTTTCTGTCGAGCAGAAATCGCATGAAATCCTGATTAGCGCTACATCAAATGCAACCTTTGCCCTAGCTTGGCTCTCCGGCGATCTCGACCTGACCTTGACCACTCCCAGTGGCACTACGATCGACCCATCCGGTGCTGAAGACAACGCAAACATTTCCCACTATCAGGATGGCAATACTACAATCGAGGGATATACCATTTTAAATCCTGAGATTGGAATATGGCAAGTTAATATAGCTGCGGTAAACGTATCAGCGGAAGGCGAAGATTATACGGTTCTGACTTTCCTCGAAACCACTTTACAGCTTTCTAGCAACCTCGCGAAGTACCAGTATGATCCGGGAGAACAGATCAGCATAGTGGCTGAACTAAAGAACGATGGCACGCCACTGACCGGGGCGTCGGTTAGCACGGAGATACAGAGGCCCGAAGAATCGGTTGAGAGTCTTGCTTTGTATGACGATGGTCTTCATGGTGATGGGGAAGCTAACGACGGGATATACGCCAACGCCTATGCTAATACAACAACATCTGGAATGTATAAAATCACTATATTTGCCAACGGGATGGACAATGGAATTGAATTCGCCAGACAGTCTATTGCTGTTATCTGGGTAGAGTACTACCCAGATTTAACTCTTGAATCCTCGGATATAAGCTTCTCTGATGATGTGCTAGTCTCAGGTGAAAACGTGACGATATCGGCAATGGTCAGCAATATAGGAGAAGCAAATGCGGTCAATGCTTCCATATTCTTCTTTGATGGAGAACCTGCGGATGATGTGTTAATAGGTGAAGATGTAATAGATGTTAATGCCGGTAAAACGGCTAACGTCTCTGTCTCGTGGGACATTACAGCGGGCCAGCATGAAATCCACGTTGTAGTAAGCCCATTTAATGGTTTTTTAGAGAAAGACTATACGAATAACGAGGGTTTCAAAACAGTCGATGTTTATAATCTGACCATATTTTCCTCTAATGGAGGCATAGTTGCAACACCAGGTATCGGAAACTACAGCTACATTGCTGGGGAGAGTGTAGCCTTAGCAGCAATTCCTAACGATTACTATAAGTTCGTCAACTGGACAGGCGATACGGAGACAATCGCAGATATAAATGCTGACTCTACTATAATAATTATGAATGGTAATTGCTCTATACAAGCCAACTTTGTGGCAAATCCCGCAACATACACCTTCGCCAGTGGCGGTGGTGTGAATAAGTGGTGCTGGGAAGGCGATATATATCTTACAAAGTGGCTCTCGGGTCATCCTTACAGCCCGGGTGACTTTGCAAATTCATACGGATACGCTGCGGGTGGCACTGAGGCATATTCAGCAGTCAGTTCGTCGGACAATGTGCGGTGGAGATCAGATATCTCACGTTGCTTAGGATGTTGTGCATTCGACCGAAACGCCGAACTGTTCATATTCAATGTTGCGGAAGACCCGGCGACTATCTCAAATATCCAGGTCAAATGGGAAGGGCACGGTACCATGGGAGAAACGATTTACTATACTACTGAAAAGATTTGGAAATCGTCTAGCAATACATGGGTTACGCTTAATAACCAGAGAAATGTAACCGGGGATGTAACATGGACAAATAATATTGCTAGTGACTGCGCTGATTATATAGATGCCTCAGGAAACCTGAGTATTCTCTTAGCGGCTCAGAGGAGCGGGCTCCCTTGGAACTGTGGTATCTGGACAGACTATCTGGAGGTAACTATCATTCACAAATAGGGAATCAAGGGTTGCGGCATATAGAAATCTCACATAGACAAAACATTTAGAGGGTTAGTTGTTTTTATACAATTGGATGGGGAAGTATGATTGTTGTCATCTCGCCATCCTCTAGATATCATACTACTAAAAGGGTGAATAAGATATGCAAATAAAAGAACCGATAATGAAAATAAAACTACCCCTCAAGACTAAGATTGCGGTGTGGTGGCTGGCTGTATGTGGGATGGCTGTAGTATTAATCTTGATAATAGGAATACTAACTGCGGTAGAGGGTTCTTACGGCGCTGCATTTAATCTAGCTCTTATTATCATGATACCTGCAATTGTAGTGATGACTATATTGATTGTTCTTCCGATTATTGCTCTTCGTATGAAAAGTAAATGGAGTTGGATAGTAGCTGTAGTTCTACTATCCGTCTATGTGACAGGCGATATTGTCTGGCTGCTTTCCGATTTATCAAATGCCGACTTATTAGCACCCGGCATTATTATGCTTGTTCCCTTGCTTCTCATAATTCTGGACAGAAGGAGCTACTTCGAAATGGTGCGGCAGTGGAAATTAGAGAAAAATGTTGGATAAATCTAAACTCATGACCAAAATCTTGAGTTGATCACATGCTTAGTGACACTGCAGCCATTGAGAAGAGTTCCAGGTGCGTCCTACATCTGCCTATTGCGTAGGCCAAGCAGGTGAAGGCAACGTAATTGACAATCATTAGCTTTAATAATAAAGCATTATCAAATTACTAATGCTATCCTTATGCTATAAGGAACTACTCTCAGTTTATAAAGGAGCTTTAGAGAATGTCATACTGTACTAGTTGTGGTAAGCAGATTGAAGAAGGGACTACATCATGCCCAAGCTGTGGTCATCTGGTTAGCCTCGACCATTTGAGCAATTCTACTCCCAAAGCTTCATCAGACAGTTCTGAAGCCGGAGGTGTTGTAGCTGACCAGCAATTGGCAGTTAGAAGAGGCTTGAGGTGGAGATCAATCTTTCTGGGTGCTTCTATTATAGTAGCATTAACATTCGTAGGTGTTGTTGGAATAGGTGTAATGGTTGCTGTCTCAGGTAACAATGATAAAACGGTGTCTTTGGTTCAGGTTGGTATAGCATTTATATGTTCTGTTATTGGAGGATTAGTTGTCGGATTTGGTGTAGGTTATAGAGGGGCGTTGCACGGACTGATATCGACATTAATCGCTGATATATTTATTGTAATCTATACCCTCATCGGGATGTTAAGTACAGGGGTTAGTGCTAGTTGGGTTATTATTGCTTTGATAGCTGAATTGTTAGTCTTACCAGGATTTGGTGCTCTGGGTGGTTTTCTAGGAGAACGGTTGCGGAATCGTAAATCATCTCTTATTAGGCATTGATAGGAAAAACTGCTTCGAAATGGTGCGGCAGCGGGAATTAGACAAAAATGTTGGTTAAATATAAACTCATGACCCTTGCGCCCGCTGAATTTGTGACTTAAGTCATTCCGCCATACCCTCCACATTGCTATCATTAGCTCATATTTAAAGGAGCTACCTAAAATGAACAGGACAGTAGTCATAGACGAGAGCCTCTGCACCGCCTGCGGCACCTGCGTGGCCATGTGCCCCAAGAAGATTTTATACATCGACAAGGCGGATAACGTCTGCCGGGTCACGGACGAAACCAGATGCGACAGGCTGGGTGGCTGCGAGCGCAAGTGTGAAGCCGGGGCGATTACGATTAATTGATTATGCGTGTCTCACTATTCGGCAGCCTCCGCAACAATAGCATGTGTGACTACGCTCTCCAGGCCGATGTCGTTCGTGACTCTTAGCTCAAAATTATAGCTTTGTCCGCATACGGCGCTCAGCGAGGCTGACCCTTCGTACAGTGTTTCAGATATAGTCCCTGAATCGTGCAATACCTGGCCGTTTGCTTTCAGCATAACGTTGGTCACCGGATACTCGCCGGCGGTTAGGTCCTGCCCGTAGAAGTCGGCGGAAATGGTGCAGCTCACGCATTGCTCGTCCATATAGGCGCACTCGGTATAGATGTACAGATAGCCGTACAGGACTTCTTCGGGTTCGGGAGGGACAAAGGTAGGCGTGGCTGTCGCGACAGCCTGTGTTGGTGTGGATGTAGGCGTGACATGAGGCGCCCCGTCTTCTCCTCCTGCGTCCGGCGGCACAACTTCGATCGCAAGCGAGGAGGTTGTTGTCCGCTGCCACCTATCGGTCAGTGAGGCGATTATGTTGTATGTTCCCGGATCGAGTGGGTCGCCTGTTTCGCTCTCGGCGTACCATGTGTAATAGAGCCCCGTGTCGTCTAAAGGAACGACGTAGCCTCCGTCACAGCTTATATTGCCTTCCATATCATGACTTGCGGTGGATGAGATTTTTAGCGCTATCGCCGCTTCTCCTCCGCTGGGGACTATGGGGTCGGGGATTTCAAGTTCGTATATGGTAGGGTCGAGCGGAAATGGTATATTGTCGAAGTCTTCGTACTCCTCGATCCAGTATTTACCGTCGCTTCCCGAGTACCAGCCTTTCTTCCAGAGCTCGAACCAGATTTGATGTTGAATCAGCGACGGTTGCCAGTAACGGCCGATTTTACCGTCACCGTCATCATCGTATTCCTCGGGAAAACCGTCGTTCTGAGGCTCAACGGCTATGTCACCGTTCTCAACATCATCTATGACCACATCTACAATGGCATGCCCTTTTACCTCTGAAGATTCATCCATCCACCATACAAGCTTTATGCGGACCTGGAAACCCCTGGCCTCCAGGGCGTCCTCCAGTTCGCGCGCAAAATCGTCGCAGTCATGCAGATGAGGTATGTATCGTTTTTTGTCTGTATTATCCTCTTGCAGCGCTCTGTACAATTCCACGAGTTCTTTGCCCACTGTCTTGTCCGACAGAAGAACCGTTTCATAATCCACGAACTCGAAGATGAGGTACCGCCCGTCGTTGCCTTCACCGGTGGCGATTAGATTGTCGAAGGCGTCATCTATCTCTTCGTAGGTCTGGTTGGTCAACGTCTCCACCGTGCCGTCCCCGTCGCCGTCGTAGTCCGTAGTCACTATCAGGTCGGTTCCGGCATCGATCAGAGAGAAGCTGTCATCCGTGTAGGACACTTTCAGCAAAGGCACCCAGGTCAGTTCGTCATCATACTGGAGGATAACAAGGAAGCTGACGTTGTAGTCCATCTCCTCCAGGTTGTCTTCCAGATCGCGGGCGTAGTGTTCTTCCTCATACGTATCTTCCGAGTAAGGGTTACTGTAGGTTTCATCGTCCAGCAATATTTCCAGGAGGGCTGCTTCCATCTGGTTCAGGGGGGCCGTCTGTTCCCCGCCGCCGCTGCAGGCAAGAGGCGCTACTACCAGAAAAACTATGATTAGAATCGCGAGAATTCTGACAACTCTCATGGGTCCCCCTTTAAGAAAATATGAGGTGGTAATACTTTAATGCGGCGATGGTGGTGTGTCAACCTCGGCGGCTGCGAGCGCAAATGCACGGCGGGGGCGATAAGGGTTAACTGAGTTCCGTCTTAATAAAATTACACAAATTTTTCAACAAAACAAAAAACCGTATTGACAAACCAAACTCAAAGGAATATCCTAATCGCCCCAAGGGAGGAGGTGACGCGTCATGGTTAAATTCACAGTAACAATATCGCTGGAAATGGATGCCTACATAGCAATCGGAGAGCTTGCCGAAAGGATGAGGATGTCCAAGAGCGAGGTTATGGAAGTGGCGGCTAGTGAGTTCATACAGAATCACAAAGGCAGGAAGCCCGCCGAATCCCCGGAAGCGGAATACGAAGATCTATCCGATATTGAAATCGAATCCGTCGAAACCAGGTCTCACTCTTTCGGCAGCAAGCTATTAGCGAGCTGATCCCGGTGATCTCCCCCTATTGACCTCATCCGCCGCATAACGTTTAATATGTATCGAACGCATTTTATATTTGGCTGGCAACGTAAGAGACCGAGATAACCTATGAAGGCAAAAAAATTAACGCCCATCCATCCCGGCGAGGTCCTGCTGGAAGAATTCCTGAACCCGATGGGCATAAGCCAGTACCGGCTGGCCAAAGAGATAAACGTGCCGCCGCGCCGTATCAACGAGATCGTGCACGGCGTCAGGGCTGTCACGGCCGATACGGCATTGCGCCTGTCGCGCTACTTCGGCACATCCGAGCGGTTCTGGCTTAACCTGCAAACGCGCTACGACATCGAAAAGGAGAAAGACCGCCTCGGCGATGCGCTGGACAAAGAAGTCCATGCTCTGGCAACGGCAAAGTAGCCGCTTCGGATAATAACACCCCTATTGACCTCATCCGCCGCATACGGTTACCATATCAAGTGCGATTCAGCCTACGACCGGCAACGGAGGAGATATATGGCTCAGCTTAAACACCTCTTTTCACCCATAAAGATCGGCAACCTGGAACTTAAAAACAGGATAGTCATGACCTGCGCCAACGCCTCGGGTGGGGGTGGCGAGCACGTGCTGCAGTACTACGCCGAGCGGGCGCACGGGGGAGCCGGGCTGCTCATAGTGGGCGGGATGTACACCTACGATACCGGGACGGCCAAGACCTTCTACGGGGGCAGAAAAGATGTCACGCCGGAGGAGGAGCAGGCCATACGCGAGTTCGCGCTCTACGGCGAGGAGCTGCTGCCGTTCCTTAAAAAGTTCACCGATACCATGCACGAGGGTGGGGCCAGGGTCTGCGCCCAGCTTCTCATGACCTACGAGTGGAAGAAGGACTGGAAGAAGCACAAGGACGCGCCCACGGAGCTGGTCAGCGCGTCGGACGGGTACAAGCCGGCGCGGCTGGGCGTGGCGCGCGCGGTGACGGCCAAGGAGATAAAGCAGATAATCGGCGAGTACGGGGACGCCGCGCTCATCGCAAAGAAGGCCGGGTTCGATGCCATCGAGATACACGCGGGCATAGGCTATTTCCTCAACCAATTCCTCTCGCCTTACACCAACAAGCGCGACGACAAGTACGGCGGGGCGCCGGAGAACCGCATGCGTATCCTCATGGAGATCATCGAGGACTGCAAGAAGAAGGCCGGAGACGACTATCCCATCATCGTGCGCATATCGGCGGAGGATTTCATGGAGGGCGGTAACAAGCTCGAGGATACGAAGCCGCTGGCGTTCGAGCTGGAGAAGGCCGGGGTCGCGGCCATCGATGTGGAGACCGGCTGGCACGAGTCGTCCACGCCCATGGTGCAGCAGTGGGTCAAACCGGGGCAGTACGTCTATCTGGCCGAGGAGATAAAGAAGGTGGTCAAGGTGCCCGTGATGACGGCCTACCGCATCTGGGACCCCAGACACGCCGATAGCATCCTCGCCGAGGGCAAAGCCGATCTTGTGGGAATGGCGCGCGCCCTCGTCGCCGATCCGGATTTGCCCAACAAGGCGCAGAGAGACCAGCTTTTTGACATCAACTACTGTATCGCCTGCTGCCGCTGTCTCGATACAGCTATAAGCCACGAATGCCCCTCCTGCGCCGTTAACGCGCGTGTCGGGCGCGAGGCTGTTTACCAGATAAAGATAGCGAGGGAAGTGAAGAAGGTTCTCGTTATCGGCGGGGGGCCCGCCGGCATGGAGGCGGCGCGGGTCGCGGCGCAGCGCGGCCACTCGGTGACGCTGTGCGACCGCAACCACCGGCTGGGCGGGGCGCTGCTGCTGGCCCAGGTGCTGAACCCGGAGCTGCCCAAGTTCCTGAACTACATGGTGCGCCAGGTGAGAACATTGCCCATGGAGATCAGGCTCGACAGGGAGGTCGACGCCAAGTATGTCGATAAACAGAAGCCGGACGTCGTGATCATCGCCACGGGAGGCGTTCCTCCAAAGGTCGATATCCCGGGAGCCGACCTGCCCAACGTGCTCACCAGCCATGACATGCTCGAAGCCATGAGGCGCGCTCCCAGGAAGGGCGGAGTCTCAAACAGGGCGATGTGGGTCTTCGGCTCGCGCGCCCTGCGCAGCATGAACGACCCGGAGAAACTGAGGGAGGCGCTTAAGCTGCCCTTCCCATTCAAGAAAAACGTCGTCATCATCGGCGGCGGATTCGCCGGGTGCGAGTTGGCCGACACGCTGGCCGAGCTGGGCAAGAACGTAACGATACTGGAGAAGTCGAAAAAATTGGGCTACGACATCGGCATCACCACGCGCTGGGTTGTTCTCATGCGGCTGTGGGGATTCAAGGTGCAGATGGAGAAGAACGTAAAAGTCGTCGAGATCACAAAGAAGGGCGTTACGGCTACCATCGAGGGCAAGGAGAAATTCTTCGAGGCCGGCACCGTGGTGCTGACCTTGCCGCTGGCCACAGATGACACGCTGGCGAAGGATATCGAGGCCAAGGGTTACAATGTGATTCGCGTGGGCGATTGCGCTGCCAGCGGCGGCCGTATCATGGAGGCCGTAGCCGCCGGATTTAAAGCTGGGTATGAGATATAGACCCTCACCCTGACCCTCTCCCCGTCTAGTAAGTAGCGAGTAGCGTGTAGGGGCGAGGTTCCCTCGCCCGGCATGGATTCCGGTTTTCACCGGAATGACGGGGACGAACTCCCCCTGTCCCCCTTTTTAATCAAAGAGGGGGTAGCTATAGTTAACGAGATTCTTCGCTGCACTCAGAATGACAGATCGAGAAGTGGTACCTCGATGAATCGGGGACGGTCCTTCCATGATATTAAGATGTATGGAAGGATAGGGGTGTCCCTCATATGTAGGGGCAGGTCTTGTGCCTGCCCGCTGTGGGCGACCACAAGGGTCGCCCCTACCCGATGGCCAACGTGTGGGGGATTTAGGGGGTTCGGACTGCTATCGGCCGGCGACAACTCCCACATCTGCCGTAGGAAAACACTTTCCGACTATTGATTTATATGATATAATCATGCTCGCATGGAGGTCGACAGGGCGGGGCTAAAAAATGAGACGCCCCGCTGCGAGCGCCCTCCGGTTTTCATTTAAAGGAAAGTGGTGAAAGGAAATGGAACGGATTAAAGTAGGGGTTCTGGGAGCCACCGGGATGGTGGGACAGAACTACCTGAGACTGCTGGAAAATCATCCCTGGTTCGAGGTCGCGTATGTTGCGGCTTCCCCCAGGTCGGCGGGAAAGACGTACGCTGAAGCGGTGGAGGGCCGGTGGGTCCTCGAAGAGCCCATGCCGGAGGCGGTGAAGAAATTAATCGTCGGTGACGCCAACATTATCGATTCTGCCAGGGGCAAGTGCGAGATGGTCTTCTCCGCCATCGAGGCCGATAAGGATACTATACGCAGGCTCGAGGAGGAGTACGCCAAGGCCGATTTCCCCGTAGTATCGAACAACTCGGCGCACAGGTTCACCCCGGATGTGCCCATGATCATACCCGAGGTCAACTGGGAGCATGCCAAGGTCATCGAAGCCCAGCGCAAGCAGAGGGGTTGGAGCAAGGGTTTGATCGCCGTAAAGCCCAACTGCAGCGTGCAGAGCTATGTAACCCCGCTCCACGCCCTGCAGCAGGCGGGCTACCCCATCGCCGAGGCCATAATCAGCACGATGCAGGCGGTCTCGGGCGCCGGGTTCCCGGGCGTCGCTTCGCTTAAGATCATAGACAACGTGATACCGTACATCGGCGGCGAGGAGGAGAAGTCAGAAAAGGAGCCGCTCAAGATATTCGGCAAGGTCGCGGACGGCAAGATCGTATCGTCGGACTCGATGAAGATATCGGCGCACTGCAACCGTGTGCCTGTCATCGACGGGCATATGGCCTGCGTCAGCATCAAGTTCGCGGGCAAGGCACCCTCGGTCAAGGATGTAGTCGGTATCTGGAAAGACTACACCAGCGAGCCGCAGAAGCTGAAGCTGCCCTTCGCTCCGGTACCGGCGATAATCGTCCGCGAGGAGCAGGACCGGCCGCAGACCAGGTGGGACCGCGATGCCTGCCGGGGTATGGGTGTGAGCGTGGGGCGCGTGCGGCCGTGCAACGTCTTCGATATCCGCTTTGTGGGGCTGTCCCACAACACGGTGCGGGGAGCCGCCGGCGGCGCCATACTTATGGCCGAGCTGCTCAAGGCTCAGGGCTACTTCTAGCTATAACATCGATCGATAAAGTTTAACGGGGGACAGCGATGTCCCCCGTTTTTGTTTGTCCTCACCCTGACCCTCTCCCTGCGGAGGGAGAGGGAAGAAAAATTTTGGGAAACACCCCCTTACCCCCTCTTCTAAAAAGAGGGGGAACTTTAACGAACTCACCCCGGAGCCCCTCTCTTTCTGAAAGAGAGGGAGCCTGACGACATCCTCATCCTTTACAAAAGGGGGCCTAAGGGGGATTGGGATAGCAGGAGGTTGAAGTTCCATCGCATGACTGACAAAGGTTATAATATATCGGGACATTACGATGAGTATTGAAGAGATCGGGAGCTGCGGCGCTTACTGCAAAACGTGCATGCAGTGGCAAAGAGACAAGTATCCCAACGAACGGACATGCCTTGGCTGCAAACTGGGATACGGCAGCGGCGGTCGTGATATCTCCAAGGCAAAGTGTAAGATCAAGGTCTGTTGCATGGGGAAGGGCTATTACTCCTGTGCCGATTGCTCCGAGTATGACTCTTGCGAAACGCTGCAGGGTTTCTTTGCCAAGAACGGCTACAAATATCGCAAATACAAAGAAGCGCTGGAGTATATCAGGGCGAACGGCTACGATAAGTTTCTCGCTGTCGCCGAAGGGTGGAAACGTGCGCATGGCAGATATAAATAAAACGGGTCGGGAGTGGAATTGAGCGAGATAATACTGGCGGTCGGAGCGGTGATCGAGGACAAAGACGGTCGGATACTGCTCGTCAAACACAGGACGGAGCGCAAGGGCTACTGGCAGGGGAAGTGGATCTGCCCGGGGGGAAGGCTGGAGTTGGGGGAGACGCTGGAGGAGGGGGCCAGGCGCGAGGTCAAGGAGGAGACCGGCCTCGATGTCGAGCTCGGCATTCAGATTCCGGCCTTTGAGCGCATCGTGCGCGAGGGGGCAAAAGTCGCATTGCATGTAGTATATATCGATTTCATAGCGAGGGTCGCCGGAGGCGAGTTCGCGCCAGCCAGCGATGTGGGGGAAGGTCGCTGGGTAACGCGAAGCGAGATGAGGGGGATGTGGGGGGAGCTTCATGAGGACACGCAGCGCCTCATGAAGCTGGCGGGGGTAGTTTGAGAGAGGTACAGGAGAGAGAAGTCTCTCCTGTCGGG
This sequence comes from Dehalococcoidia bacterium, assembly GCA_041649635.1. Taxonomy (NCBI): domain Bacteria; kingdom Bacillati; phylum Chloroflexota; class Dehalococcoidia; species Dehalococcoidia bacterium. The sequence goes on along the minus strand of JBAZMV010000001.1, from coordinate 534,180 downwards.
GTTATAGGGGTGTCCCCTAACTTTTTTAAATTTCCCCCAAGAGTGGGGGATACAGGGGGTTGACGAGATTGCTTTGTCCTTCCTTTGTGAAGACTGCATGGAAGGGCTCGCAATGACAAGGAAGCGGCGGGCGCAGACTACGATTGCTTACTCTACATAAATCTCCGTTTAAACTTGACAGTAAGTAGCGGCGATGATAGACTTCCCCTTGCGACATAAGTTTTGAAATAATAATTGAAAGAGCGTTCATTGAAGCGCATAGGCATATTATATAACCCCAGAATACAGGCTGCCCGGGACTTCTCCGAGGAAACCGCAAAGTTCTTAGAAACGCTGAAATTATCGTGCTGGCAGTGTTCCTCGCAGGACGAATCTGAGATTTGTTCGCATATAGAGAAGTCGGAGATGGTCCTGTGTGTGGGCGGGGACGGCACCGTGCTCAGGACGGCGCGGATGGCGGCACCGTACTCTGTGCCTATAGTCGGCGTAAACCTGGGTAAGCTGGGGTTCCTTACCGAGTTGAAGATGGCCGAGGCTCGCGATCGCCTTCCCGCGCTGCTCAAGGGGGAGGGCTGGATCGACGAGCGTGCCATGATTCAGGTCGAGGTTGACGGGAATGCGGTCTTGCACGGGCTGAACGATGTCGTGGTGGGGCGTGGTTCAAGGCCGAGGGTTATTAGTGTGACGGTAATGATCGATCAGAATAAGTTTACGACATACAAATCCGACGGGGTGATCGTGTCCACGGCTACGGGAAGCACCGGGTACTCCCTGGCTCTGCACGGCCCGATACTGTATCCGCAGGCCCGGGAGATAGTGCTTAACCCGATATGTCCGCATCCGACATTCGATAACGCGCTTGTTCTTTCCCCGCAGTCCGTCATCGAGCTTAATGTGCGAACCGAGCATCAGGCGGTGCTCAGTGTTGACGGCCAGGTCGATATGGCTTTGGAGGGCGAGAAGACCGTCAAGGTATCTCTCAGTCCGTATGTTACGCGTTTGCTCAGGCTGCAATCGCGTAATTTCTTTTACAGCACACTGGTGGAGAGGCTGGTGCCGAAATCATGAAAATAGAGAAGGCCCGTATCAGCGACGTAAAGCAGATTCACAAGCTGGTGAACTCCCACGCGTCCAAGGGGGAGATGCTGCCGCGCGCCCTGAGCGAGCTATATGAAAATATCCGCGATTTCTTCGTCATAAGGCAGGACGATAAGGTTGTCGCCTGCGCATCGCTGCATATCTTCTGGGATGACCTGGGAGAGATAAGGGCTACCGCGGTGGCCAGCGACGCGCAGTCCAAAGGCCTTGGCTCAAAACTGGTCAAGGCGTGCATGGATGAGGCCGGGTCGCTGGGCCTGGGCAAGGTCTTCTGCCTGACATATCAGCCGGGCTTCTTTGAGAAGTGCGGCTTCCACGTCGTCGACAAGGCGGAGCTTCCGCAGAAGGTCTGGGGCGAGTGCATGCGCTGTCCCAAATTCCCCGATTGCGATGAAATCGCGCTGATATGCAATTTGGATGTGTAGGGTCATGGAGGAGCAGACGCTGGCAACGGAAAAAATATTCGAGGGACGCCGCATCAACCTGCGCGTCGACAGGGTAGTTCTGCCCAGCGGCAGGGAGACAACGCGCGAGATAGCTGGATATCCCAACAGCGTCGGCATCGTGGCCATTGATGAAGATGAGAATGTGATTCTGGTGCGCCAGTACCGCCACGCTGTAGCCAAAACGCTGCTGGAGATACCGGCGGGTGGCATGGAGGACGGGGAGGATCCGGTACAGAGCGCACTGAGGGAGCTTGAAGAGGAGACCGGGTTCACCGCTGAAACGATCGAGCAGATAGGCGGTGCCTATGCGGCGCCGGGCTATTCCACGGAGTTCCTCTATCTGTATCTGGCCACCGGGCTCAAGCCCGGGCTCAGCCGCAACGATGAGGATGAGGAAATCGAGGTCGTTACAGTGCCGCTGAAGGATATACCTCAGATGATAAAATCCGGAGAGTTATGCGACGGCAAGAGCATTATAGGCTTGCTGACGCTGCTGCTGTATCGCGGAGGGTGCGAGAGTTGAAGATCTGCCTCCTCTGCAACCGGGGCAACATGTTCTGCGGCGGGCAGGGGGTTTACCTTTACTACCTGTCGCGGGAGCTGCACCGGCTGGGGCACGAGGTTCATGCTATCGTCGGGCCGCCGTATCCGCAGCTCGCGGAGGGCGTGGTCGAGCACCGCGTCGAAAATCTAAACCTCTTCGAGTTCGGTTTCCCCAAGCACGACCCTTTCAAAATTTTCACCCCTCTCAATCTCTATGATGTCGCCGTGACGCGTGTAGGCAAGTTCCCCGAGATGTTCACCTTCAGCTTCCGTTCGTATGACAAGCTGCGCCGGATAATGAGCGAGAATAAATTTGACATAATACACGACAACCAGACTTTAGGCTACGGTAATATACTTATGAAGTCGCTCGGCGTTCCCGTTGTGGCTACCATCCATCACCCGCTGCCCATCGATAAGAAGACCGACCTGCCTTATATCCACAGCATACAGGGCCGTTTGCGCAGGATACTTTTCTATCCCTTCTTCATGCAGCACCTCTCGGCGGCGGCTATGGACCGCGTCATAACGGTGTCCGATAATGCGGCCAGGGAGATAAACAATTCGTTCAAGGTTCCGCATAAAAAGATGCGCGTGGTCTATAACGGCATCGATACGGATGCTTTCCGTCCGCTGGAGGGTGTCCAGAAGGAGAAGGGGCGCATCATCGTCGTGGCCAATACGTCGGATCGCAAGAAGGGCGTGCTCTACCTCCTGCGCGCCGTGCGCGACCTGCGCAAGGAGATGGATGTCAAACTGACCATCGTCGACCGCGGGCGGCCGGATAACGAGTATACGCCGGCGCTGGCCGAGCGCTGCGGCCTTAACGGCAGCGTGGAGTTCACCGGCAGGCTGAGCACCGAGGATCTGGTAAAACAGTACAACCGGGCCGAGGTCGCGGTCATCCCCTCGCTGTACGAAGGGTTCGGTTTGCCGGCGGCCGAGGCCATGTCCTGCGGAGTGCCCGTCGTCTCCACTACGGCCGGGGCGCTGGCGGAGGTCGTGGATGAGGCGAGCGGCATACTCGTGCCTCCGGGCGATCATACGGCTATAGCCGAAGCGGTGAGGCGGCTGTTGAGCGACGACGACCTGCGCCGGCGCATGGGTGTGGTGGGGCGCGACCGGGTGCTCCGGATGTTCAGCTGGGAGGAAGCCGCCAGGAAGACGCTCGATGTGTACCGGGAGGTCATGTAATTGCTCACCGTTAACTACGAGATATTCAAGATAAAAGAGGGCGACAAGTTCCTCGACGTCGGCTGCGGCGAGGGCCGCCACAGCTTCGAGGCCTCGTCTCGTTTGAACCACGGCGGCGACGGCGGGCTGGTGTGCTCCCTGGATCTCGATAACCTCAGTTTGAGGAAGGCCCACTATGTACTGAACTACATGGAGTCGCAGAACGATGGAACTAAGAACTGGCTGGTGCTCATGGGCGACTCGCTGCGTTTGCCCTTCCGCGACGCCAGCTTCGATAAGATCATCTGTTCCGAGGTCATGGAACACGTGCCGGACCCCGACCAGGGCATCGCCGAGATGGTGCGCGTGCTGAAGCCGGGCGGCCTGATGGCTGTCACCGTCCCGACCTATGTACCGGAGAAGATATGCTGGATGATCGATGAGGATTATTACAACCGTCCCGGCTGCCACGTGAGGATATTCACTACGAAGAAGCTCGTTGCGATACTACGCCGCCACAACCTCAGGGTCTACGGGATACGTTTCGAGCATGCCTTCCATTCAACGTACTGGATTATGAGGTGCTGTTTCGGTCTGATGAACGAGAAGGCCAGAATACCGGCCATGTACCGCAAGCACCTTCTCGACCGGCAGATCATCACCAGGTCCAAATTCGCCGCGGGCATGGAGCGCATTTTTAATTTCATACATCCCAAGAGCATAGTCGTTTATACCGTAAAACCCAAGGAGTGAGCCGAATTTGAAGATATGCCTTCTTTGCTATCGAGGTAACAAATACTGCGGCGGGCAGGGCATTTATCTTTATTACCTGGCCCGAGCGCTTCAGCAGCTGGGGCACGAGGTTGATCTCATCGTCGGGCCGCCGTATCCCGATGTCCCCGAGGGCGTTCGTGTGCACAAGCTGGACAGCCTGAACCTCTACGACCGCCGCCACGACGGCCGGTCATTGTTTGAGTACAACCGTCCGTTCGATCTGATGACCCCGTTCAACCTGTTCGAGTTCGGCGGTACGAAGCTGGGCATGTTCCCGGAGATATTTACATTCAGCCTCAAGGCCTATATGAAGATCCGCGAGCTGGCACTGAGCGGGCATCGCTACGATGTAATCCATGATAACCAGTGCCTTGCTTACGGGCTGCTGTGGATGAAAACGCTGGGCATACCGGTCGTTGCCACCATACACCACCCCCTGCCCATAGACACCCGCGCCGAACTGGCCCAGACCACCAGCGCCTGGCAGAGGTTCCGCCAGCTAATCTTGTACCCGCCGTTCATGCAGGGCTTCGTATCGCGGCGACTGGATGCGGTCATCACAGATTCCGAGAGTTCCTCCGAAGAGATCCGCCGCGAGTTCCGTATAGCCGACGATAAGCTGCATATCGCGTACTGCGGCGTGGATACACAGATATTCCGCAACGGCAACGGCCATCACGCAAAGGACAGGAACGGTCACGGGCGTCTCATCGTTGTGGGACGCACCAGCGATCGCAAAAAAGGCATCCTTTTCCTGCTAAAAGCGCTGCACATACTAAAGGGCCTTGGCGTCAAGGTCAAGCTGACCGTTGTCGATGAGGTTGAACTCAACGAGACCTACGCTCCCGATCTGATTAAGAAATTCGATATCGAGGATATGGTGACGTTCACCGGCAGGGTGACTAACGATGAACTGGTAGAGCATTACTCGTTATCCGATATCGCTATCACCGCGTCCGTTTACGAAGGCTTCGGGCTTCCCGCGGCCGAGGCCATGTCCTGCAGCATTCCCGTTATTACCACAAACGCTGGCGCACTGCCCGAGGTCGTGGGCCGGGACGGCAGCTGCGGCGTGCTGGTCCCGCCCGAGGACCCGGACGCCCTGGCCGATGCCATCAAGCGACTGCTGGCCGACGCCGACCTGCGCCGGAAGCTGGCGGTCGGCGGCAGGAAGCGCATTGAGGAGCGCTTCACATGGGAGGCCTGCGCCAGACGGTGCGTAGAGGTCTATGAAAGCGTCATAGCGGCGCGTAAGCGATAGACGAATAATTGGTCAGATGATATCATAGGCCTCAGACGTTTGAGGCTTTTTGTTTTCTAGCATAGGGAACATTCGAATCGGTTAACTGGAAATGATGTCGATATTGGAATCAAAAGGTAAACCGGACAATGAGACGATAGTATCGGAACATGGCTGCGGGGAGTCCGATTATTCCGCTCCCGCGAGGGCGTTGCGCTGGATTGTTATCCGTTTCTTTAAGATAGTCGAAGTCATCATTAAACTGTTCGGCGCGATTTATTACGGGGTCAAGACTATAGCCGTATTGTTGTTTCACTACTTTATTTGGCCTCATCCAATCTATCTTGGAAGGCACATGTTCAGAAGGCGAAGGTAGCTTTACATTGCGTTTACCGGTTTAATGATAATTTTGTCGATGAGTAAGAGATTGGAGACATGTGGATGATGAATAAGATTCCTTTTCTGGCTATTATCCTGGGCGTAGTGCTGGTTATCATCGCCGTCGTTCTGCCATCCGGTTCCGGTGATACAGAGTTCGTCCGATTAGCGAATATGGTGCCGGAGGAACTGGGCGAGTTCACTTTCATCGATGTCCGCGCGCTTCAATCCGACGAAGCCATGTCTTCGACATGGGAATGGTTCCAGGAGCAGTTCGTCGGGCAGGAGATCTACGGCGAAAACATCAGCAATGTAACGGGTTTCGGCATAGCGGGCAGCGAGTACAGAATCAGGGTGTATTCCGGCAACTTCAACACTTCCCGGATGGTACCGGCCATCGAGGAGACAAGCATCGAGTCGCTACAGTACGAGGGTATAACCATATGGACCGACATGTATTCATACAGCACCGCTATTATAGACGGCGAGGTCTTCATTGGAAGCCGCGATGACGTGCAACTTTGTATCGATGTGTCGAAGGGAGAAGCTGCTTCGCTTTATGGCAACAAAGATGTGCAGGATGTATTCGGCCGCCTGCCCGACGGCTACATCTTTGTAGTGGCAGGGGGCGAATCCCTGTCGGAGACCTACGATTTCCTGGCGGCGGGGGTTGTGGAGTACGTAAGCGGCGGTAATATCTCCAACGTTACGATATTCAAGTTCGAAGATTCAGACGCGGCCCAGGACTACGTAACCCGTATAAGCCCGACATTGCCGGAAAACACTCAGGTTAAACAGGACAGCCGGTATGTGACCATCACCAGCACATCCGAAATTCCGAGCCCTGAGGAGGAAGCGTACAATTCCATATATGATGAGCTGGACTATGCGGTTTACGCGTATTATTACGATCACGATGGCATGATCCCTACGATTAACGGCACAGTGAATATAAGCGGCTATGATGTCCAGATACTGGATATCTGCGCCCTGCGGGTCACCGCGGAGGGCGGGTTCAACGAGGTGCCGGAAGGCGTTGCCGCCATCGACGGCCCGGATAACGACAATTGCGATTCGGGTTGCACGGGCTGTTCGGCAGAGAGTCACTATGTGTGGGCGGTTGATGATTACGGCATCTATTCCGTTTGCGTCGGCGAGGATTGCGATGCCAACGGTGAGGACGGCTTCCAGGGCGTGTGGCCGTAGAGCCGTTATTCCTTGTGATTATTAAGGCGGCGTAAAGCATGGGGGCACGTTATGACGTGCCCCTTTTACATTTCACCGGTTCAGCATATCAACGGAGTCTATATTTATTGCTAGCTTGGGCTATTAAGCTATACCCTGAAGAATCATGTCATTCTAGTTTATGAGTCTCGATTAGTGTAGAATGAATGGCATACAAACTATGTATTTTTGAATCCGGATGAGCGTTGTCGAGATGAATTCCAAGATCGGTTTATTCGATGGGGTATCGCGGCCCGTAACCCGATGGCTGGCTGCTGTCATTATACTGACGGGAGTTGGGCTGTATTGTCTGAATCTTTTAACTATTCCATTGATCTGTATAATACCGATGCAATTCTATGTTATCGTATTCTTAGGCGGTTTAGTATCGGCCATTATTTGTGCAGTGGCATTGTTGGCGGTTACTACGGGGCGTAGGGATACGGGCAACGGTATCGGCTCTCCTCTTCGGAAGTTAAATAGAAGCGATTTATCTGACAGCAAGGCAAAACTGGCTCGTCGATCATATTATGCCGGTATGATATCGGCATTGGTATGCTTGATACCCCTCGGAATGTTTTTCTCGGTGTTTTGCTGGCCTATAATTTTTTTAGGAATGCTGTGCGGCCCTCTGGGCGTGTTTCTGGGGGTGTTAGTATTGCTCAAGGTCACTCTGGAGCAAAGATCAAGGGGGCGCGATATGTATGTGTATCAGCCATTAACCGTGTTTAATATGTGGTGGCTGGTTATTGCAGGAATAATCGGTATGGCGATAGCTACACCTATGGTCGGCGCGTCTGTCGAGATGACGGGCGATGTCGGAGGTGTGGGATTCGACCCGACGTCAAGCATGACCGCGGTAGTAATGGTGGGTGTTTTGTACATCTTTCCGGCCTTCCTGATGGCGTTGAAAAAGAGATGGGCATGGCTTCTATCTGCGCTGATTATGCTGGCTGAGCTTTTATTGTTTTCCCTGTTTTATGCCAACGGCTTTTTCGAGTTTGAACCGATTTCTTCTAAATACTCTTTCGGTTTCATTCTTTATCTAGTGCCGATTGTACTTGTTGTGGCGGAGTTGGCAAGGCATCGGAATTCTGTCGTGAGGATTAGATAGCAGTCGCGGCTTAGGGCTGTGAGTGAGATTAGATATGAGTGAAGAACAAAAATCTGCTATAGTGCAAAATAATAATGAACTGCCTCTAAAAACAATTATTGCTGCGACGATGATGCTGGTTTATGGTGCTAATGCCACGGCAACCGTATTATATGGCCACGTATTTTTCTTGAGTTTGGATATCTTTCCTACCATACTCATATTGGTATTTTCACTGTTGTTTGTCTTGCGTAAAACAAGTTCGATGTGGTGGGGGTGTGTGGTCTCCTTGGCTATTAATGTATTCCAGACTTTATTCTATGCAGTGATTTCTTGGTGGGGTTGGTGGGATTGGGACCGAATAGGGATTGCGACTGTTTTTTCTCTATGGCTCATATTGGCCCTGTTTCTGTTATTGAGCAATATGAAACAATACTTTAAGTATGCTGATAAAACACGGGGGGCTAAGCCTGTAGAATGGACAAGACGGCGCTACCTGGCTCCGGTAGCAATAGTTATAGGTGTCTTTCTTCTTGGAGCTGTTGGACTTACCTTTATTTGGTATGTTAACTCACGTGATGAAGGCTGTGGTGGATGTAGGGCCTACAATACAGTTAGCGATGAACTAAAAAATGCAGTCGCCCAATACGCATCAGATCGCAACGGCTCGCTCCCTATTTTGAGCGGTACTTACATAAATGCCGACTGCTTAAATTGTCCCGTAATCAATATCAGCGCTTTACTAACTGCCAACGGAGGTCTGCTTGCTGAAGTACCACAAAGTTGCAACCTGAGCACCAGCGGCAACGACAACTGCAGAGGGGACACCAACCTGGGATGCAGTAATGAAGGCAGTTACATCTGGATTGCCGACACTTACGGAAATGTATTTTCGTATTGTGCCGGAGCGGAATGTACCACCAATAACTCCGGCTATCAGGATGTATGGCCATAAGGCGGTGCGGTGTGAAAGAAGAATATAAAGTGCGCAGGATAAAAGCTACTCTCCCTCTAAAAACCAAGATAGCCCTGTGGTGGATATTTGTTGTTGGAACGATCATGGTTTTGCTTTTAGCGTTTTACTTTCGCCTAGTGTTAGTCCCTGTGTTATTTAGCCAAGAGATACTTCTGGTATTAATTGTGTTAGTTGCTGGCATTCTCATTTGTGGAAAGAATAAGAATGCGTGGGTATACACTGTAGCAATGCTGTCTATAGAAATAATCTTTTTCTTACTTTTACTGATCGCTTATACTACAACTGCTAGATATTCCTACTACTATCATTCCTTTAGTTACATCTATCATATCTGTTGTGTCTTGCATATGCTTATCCCTCTTATCTTTATCATCCTCGACAGAAAGAACTACTTTGAAATGGTACGTCAGCTTGAATTATCTAAGAAAGATAATGAAAAGGCGAAAAGTGTAGAATAATGACGGCTTCCAGGGCGTGTGGCCGTGATGGGGTGAAATATGAGTGAAGAGCAAGAAAAACCCAGACATACGTGGCATAAGCAAGCCATTTTTCAGTGGTTTTTTGTCGTATTAGTTCTTTGCGTTATAGCTGGTATTATTGTTATGGGAGTAGGCGGGCAGTATGGCCCATTTTATTCACCTAACTGCAACGGGGCCGTCTGGGTTATCGAGTCTGATATTATCTATTATTCTGCCTATCATAATGGCTCGATGCCTGTCTTGAATGGCAGTTATTCAAATGCCAACTGTAGTTCCTGCCACGTCATAAATATGAGTGCCGTCCTTAGTTGCGGCAGTCTATGGGCTGTTCCTGAGGATACTTGGCAAGGACCTGGTGCTGATGATGATAATTGTGATTCACAGGATGGGGCTATCACGGGATGTTCGGCTAGTAATAACTATATCTGGATAGTTGATGCTAACGGGAGTGTATACTCCTATTGCATAGGTATTGATTGTCAAACCAATAACTCTGGTTACCAGGGTTTATTGCCGTGGATGATGTGTGACTAGGCTTATGAAGAAGCTATTGCTGGGAGGATAGACTAAATTACCTCTAGCTTCCCTTCGGCGCGACCTTAATTATAATCACGTCGGACAGTGACGGCAGGCGGCTCGCGATGCCGTCCAGCGTCTTGAGGATGCCGTTTGAAGCCCACTTGGGCATGAGCGAGAGAATCTTACCCCAGTAAGGGGCGGTCCAGAGCAGGGACATGCCCTTTATTTTTTGCACTTTGAAATCGTTTGCGACCGTCGATTTCAGTATGGGGCAGTCGAACTTGTAGTTGTGGTCCTCCGGCGGCTGCCAGGGGTGGCGGTCGCCCGACTGGCGGTATATTTTCTTGACGATGGGGAACCAGTTGCGGCCTATCTTGCAACTCAGGCTGTCGAAGTTGGCTATGGCGATTATGGCCGAGCCGGTCGGTTTCAGCGCCTGTGCCATGTCGGACATAGTCTTAGGCATATCGGCGAAGTGGTCCAGCGCGCCCTTGCAGATTATCTTATCAAGGGAGCGGTTCTTGAACGGCATGGCCTCGCCGATGGCGCGCACCAGGTCCACGTTCCCGTCGCTGTTATCGTCCAGAAAGCTCTTTGCGCCGAGCATCATCTTGCTGGATGGATCGAGGCCTATGGCCAGCGCGCCGTTCTTGGCGAACTGCAATGCGTCGATGGCGCGCCCGCATCCTACGTCGAGCACCCTTTCGCCGTCTATCGGAGATGCCATCTCGAGGATCACCTCGCCCATGCGTTTGAAGATGAACATGGTATCGGGGAATATTATCTCCGGAACGACATCCTCATCGCCCCAGTCCAGGTCGAACTTCTTGGTCTTATAATCCATCATCGCTCCGATATCAGTTTACAACAATTCGGGCCCTTTGTGAGAGGGCCCGCCGTCGATTTTGCTAATCGTCCCAGGAGTTCCTGCCGTGTCGCTCCGTCTTGCGTTTGAATCTCGTCTCCCTGCGCCTGGCCCTGTCTTCCCGTCGCTTTTCCTCGAACCGCATCCATGCCGACATGGCGTCCGCGGACTCTTTGCGTCTCATCCTGGAGCAGTTGTCGCAAGCGCAGTTTGAGGGGTGGCCTTTGTATTTAAAATTTCTGAAAGAGTTGGCTTGGTTCATACTGGTATTTGCTTGCGATACTTGGCCTTACCCTCTTCGTAGAGGTCTCCGCCGTACATATCGTTTATCACTATCGCAGGGAAGTCCTTGACCTCGATGCGCAGCAATGCTTCTGGCCCCAGTTCCTCGTATGCGATGATCTCGGACTTAACGATGCGCTTGGCGATAAGGGCAGCAGCTCCGCCTACGCTGGCGAGGTAGACTGCCTTATATTTCTTGATAGCATCCTTTACGTCCTTAGTGCGCAGGCCCTTGCCCACCATTCCTTTGAGCCCGGCCTCCAGCATGCGCGGCGTGTATGCGTCCATGCGTCCGCTCGTCGTCGGGCCCGAGGAACCTATAACCTTGCCCGGCTTGGTCGGCGACGGCCCCATGTAGTAGATGACCTGTCCTTTAACGTCGAAGGGCAGCTTATCGCCCTTGTTCATCGCCTCGACAAGGCGTTTGTGCGCCGAATCGCGCCCGACGTACATGACGCCGCTGATGAGCACCTGGTCGCCCGCCTTCAGGTCGGCAATGGTTTTATCGTCAAACGGTGAGGTGATATTTTTCTGCATCGCGTTTCTCCGATCGTTATCTCAAGATATTCCTGGCGATGATTGTCCGCTGCAACTCCAGCGCCTCGTCCGACGCGGTAGCGGCTATAGCGTTACGGCACAGCATGGTCATGGGAACGCTTGTCGTATATCCCGGCCCTCCGTAGAGCCGCGTGACCCGGTCCGCCGTCCGGTCCAGCATATCGGTGGCGAAGACCTTGACCATGGCGGAATCGATATGTACATCCTCTTCGGCGTCCGCCTTGCACGCGGCGTAATACACCATCAATCTGGCGGCATGCGCCTCGATCGCTGTGTCCGCCAGGCAGCGCTGCACGCCGGGCCTCTCCTGGATCAGCTTGCCGAAGGCCTGCCAGTTCTGGGCGTATTCCTTGCATATCTCCAGCAGCCTCTCCGCCGCGCCCACGCACCTGGCGCCTCTGGCTATGCGCCGCGGCGGCAGCCACTTGGCTCCCAGGTGGAAGGCCTCGCCCTCCTTGCCTATGACATTCTCGGCGGGAACTTTGCAGTTGTCGAATGTCAGCACTATGGGCTCGATGACCTGGGCGCGGCTGCCCTGACGCTCGCCGCATCCGGATGCGGTATAGCCCGGGGTGTCGCGGTCGACCAGGAAGCATGTCGTTCCGCCGCGGGTGCCCTTCTCCTTGTCGGTCACGGCAAAGACCATGGCGAAGTCGCCCGGATCCGTGATATGCGACATGCACAGCTTGCTTCCGTTTATGATGTAAGAGCCGTTCTCGCGCCTGGCCGTCGTTTCCATCGCAATAGGGTCGGCCTTGCCCTCAAGCATGGCGATGCAAGACTTCTTCTCTTTCGCCAGCAGCGGCTTGAGATAGTTCTGGCGCTGGGCGTCGTTGGCTTCGTACAAGATCGGTGATATATCGCCCAGGTTGAAGGGCACGATGGTTCGCGCAAGCTCTTCTTCAACCAGGCATATGCCCAGCAGGGGCAGCCCTGCGCCGCCGAGCTCCTCGGGCACGCTCACTCCCCACATGCCCATCTCATCCACCAGCGCGAACAGCTTATCCTCCTCCTCGGGAGAAAGCGCCACCCTGCCGGTGGCCTGGTCGCCTTCGCGGCCCAGTATCTCACGCTCCAGCGGCATCAGCTCGTCCTTGACGAACTGCTTCACCGAGTTCTGCAGCATCTTCAATTCTTCGGGAATGGTGAAATCCATCCTAGAACTCCTATATCCAGCTAGATCAAAGCTTCTTCAACGTAAAGGTCCAGGTCCGGCTCCTGCTCGTCGCCGATCCTTGTCTCCAGGCGCGACATGGCCTCGACCATGTGCCGGTTCACTATGTAATGCTTGATCGTCGTATCCACCTGCGGGCACACCAGCGCGCAGTTAAAGCAGCGGTCGCAGTCCTCGCCAACGAGGGTTTCGAGCGCCATCGAGCTTCTCTGTGCCGTCTTCTCCAACCGATTAGGCTCGCGGGCCAGCACCGGGCAGATATCGATGCAGTTGCCGCATCCCAGGCATGCCACGCTGCCGACGATGTCATCGCTTAGCTTGAGGGAGTGATGCGCCCCGAAGCCTGTGGACAAAAGACGGCAACGGGCTACAGGAGAGCAGTGTATATCAAGCACTTTATTAAGTACGGCCTCTATTTCCTTTATGTCTCGCTGTTTATATAACGGCATATCATGGCCTCCGGGTTATGCTACCTTTATCGAGCCGGGAGTTAATTTATCGAAGACGTTGCCTGACAGATAATCGAACGGCTGCCTGGCGTAGTCCGGCAGTATCTTGGGCGATATCGGCCTTGACTCGACCAGACCGGCCTTCTTCATCTCGCCCTGCCATTTGTTCACATGATCCAGCGTTAATTTCCCTACTTTCGCCGTTTTTACGTATTCGGCGGCGGATCTCCCGGCCCTTCTGCCGAAGACCCATATGTCCAGCGTAGAGTTGCCGCCGAGGCGGTTCTTGCCGTGCACCCCGCCCTCGCACTCTCCCCCGGCGAACAGTCCCGGTATAGGCGTAGAGCCGTCCGGCTCTATCTTAATGCCCCCGTTCTGATAGTGCAGGCCGGGATAGATCAACATCGGCTCTTTTGTAATATCGATTCCGAAGCGCTGGAACTGGCGCACCATGGCGGGCAGTTCCTTCTCCACCGTGCCCTTGCCGTGCATCATGTCTATGCGCGGCGAGTCCAGCCATACGCCGATCTGTCCGGTAGGTGTGGGGATTCCCTTATTGCGCTCGGTGCACTCGCGTATGATGCAGGCCGCCAGCATATCCCTGGGCTCCAGCGGGTGGGCGAACTGCTCGCCGTCTATGTTAACCACCTGAGCGCCCACGCCGCGCACCTTCTCGGTGACCAGCTGTCCCAGTATCGCGATGGGATGGGCGGCGCAGGTGGGATGGTATTGCATAGTGTCTATATCCACCAGCGGGCATCCCGCGCGGTAGGCCATAACGAGCCCGTCGGCGGTGGCGCCGTAGTGGTTCGTCGTCGGGAAGCCCTGCACATGCAGGCGTCCTATGCCGCCGGTGGCCATGACCACGGCCTTGGCTTTGACTATAGTTATCTCGTTGGTCTCCATGTTGACCAGCACCGCTCCGGCGGCGTGTCCCTTATCGTCCAGTATTAGCTCTATGGCCGGGGCGAACTCTATATGATTGATATTGCGGCAGCGAATCTCGTCGCGCACTACGCGCATGCACTCCAGGCCGGTGTAGTCCTTGGCACAGTGGCAGCGCGGCACGGCCTCTCCAGCCAGCGCCACCTCATAGTAGGACCCGTCCGGGTTCTTGTCCCAGTTGACGCCCAGCTTTTCCAGCCAGGTGATAGCATCCGGCGCGTCCTTGACAAGGGCCTCGACCAGCTTGACGTTGTTGGTGAAGCGGGCGCCGCCCATGGTGTCCAGGTAGTGCAGGGGAGGAGAATCCTCCGGCCTGTCCGCGGCCTGCGTGCCGCCCTGCGCGCCCACGGTATTGGCGTCGCCAAGGCGCAGCTTGGTAGCTATGAGCACATTGGCCCCGTTCTCCTGAGCGATGAGGGCCGCCGCCCCGCCGCCGCCCCCGGCACCAAGAACGAGTACGTCGACGTCGAAATCAGGTTTCTCCAGATTTACCTTGGCCGGGTCGATGCGGCTGTTGCCTTCAAGCAGATCGGCCAGCTCATTGGGCGTGCGGTCTCCTTTATTCGGCCCCACCAGCAGCTCACGCATGCCCGACTTGATAAAATCGGGGTGGAAGCCGCTGAGCACGGGCTGCCTCTTCTCGACGGGGATACGCGGAATTTCCTCGTGCAACCGCCTGTCCCGCGTGGCCGCAACTTTGTTTACGCTTTCCTGCATATATGACGGATAGGGCATATCTTCTCCCTTTCTAAAGTTCGATGATGGTTATTATTCTTCGTGTATCTTTCGCTCGTTGTACTTCTTCGTCAGCTGCTCGACGCTCATCTTCTGCATCTCGTGTATCTCGGCGTCGTACTTGCCGGCGTTTATCTCCTCGATCCTCTTTAAAGTCTGCTCGGGAATCTTAGTCTGGTGTTTGGCGTGCAGGCGTCGGGCCAGCAGCGCGATGTTGTAGGGCACCAGCCCCTGGGCGCATCTGGCGGCGCACAGCCCGCACATCAGGCAGTCGAATGATTTTTCGGTGACATCCTTCAGGTCGCCCCTGATGGCGGCGGACATGTAGCCGATAACATCCAGGTCCTGGGGACAAGCCTTGGTGCAGGTGTTGCAGCCGAAACATTTGATCAGTTCGGGATATATTTCGAGCACCTGGTCGACGGTGGGCTCCATCGTGTTGATATCGTAGCTGGGCTTGCTTGCCGGGAAGAACGGTATCTGCGTCAGGCACATATCCGGCTCGATGAGCTTCTGGCAGGCCAGGGCGAACCGGAGCGCCGGGTCTCCCTTGAAATTGTAGACGGTGCCGCACGCGCCGCAGAACGCGGACCGGCATCCCACGCCGCGTATCATCCTGTAGCCGCAGTACTCCATCGCCGTCAGGATGGTCAGTCCTTCGGGCACCTTATATTTTTTGCCCATTATGTAGACGTCAATCATGTTTACGGCCTGTTCTTTCTCTGTGGTTGCTTGACTCAAAGCACTGCCTCCTTATGACGTGCGCTGTGGCACTGGATGTTCACTGCTACCGGCATGCTGGCGATATGGGCGGGATGTGTTTCCACGTGCACCGCCAGCGATGTGATCCTGCCCCCGACGCCGCCGGGCCCCACGCCCGTGGCGTTTATCCGCTCCAGCAGCTCGCTCTCCAGTTCAGCGACCTCTTTATCTTGAGAAGGTTCTCCTACTTTTCTTAACAATGATTTCTTTGCCAGCTGCATGGCCCGCTCGGCGCTGCCGCCGATGCCCACGCCGACGATGGTCGGCGGGCACGGGTTGCTGCCGGCCTCCTCGACCGCCTTGACCACGAAGTCGACGACGCCGGCGCGTCCCTGGGCCGGCTTCAGCACGACGAAACGGCTCATGTTCTCGCTTCCGCCTCCTTTGGGAGCTACGGTAAGCTTCAGCTTGTCGCCTTTCACGATTTCGGTATGGATAATCGCGGGCGTGTTGTCTTTGGTGTTAACCCTGGCGGAGAAGGGCTGTTTCACTACCGACTTGCGCAGATATCCCTCGGCGTAGCCCTGCCTCACGCCCTCGTGTATCGCTTCGTATAGATCGCCGCCCGCGACGTGCGCATCCTGGCCGAGCTCGACGAAGACTATGGCCAGCCCGCAGTCCTGGCAAAGGGGCATCTCCTCCTTGGCCGCTATGTCGGCGTTCTCGATTATCTGGTCCAGAACGCCCATTGCCGTCGGCGATTCCTCTTTCTCCCGCGCCTTCTTCAGCGCCGAGAGCACATCCTCGCCCAGGAAGTAGTTGGCTTCCTTGCACAGGCGGGTGACCGTCTTGGTGATATCTTTTGCTGCTATTTCCCTCATGGTTAGCCCAACTTCATTATTTTAAGCAGTTCCTGCACGGCGTCAGCGGATTTCTTGAGCGCGGCGCTCTCTTCCGGCGTCAGCTTCAGTTCGATAACCTGCTCGGCGCCTTTCTCTCCGACCTTGCATGGTACGCCGACGAAGGTCTTATTGATTCCGTACTCGCCCTCGAGCAGTACCGAGCAGGGCAGTATCCTCTTCTGGTCGAAGATTATGGAATCGACCATCTTCACCGTGGCCGCGGACGGTGCGTAGTAGGCGCTGCCAGTCTTGAGCAGGTTCACGATCTCGGCGCCGCCGTTGACGGTGCGCTTGACCATGGCGTCCAGCTTGTCCTTGGCGATGAGCTCAGGGAGGGGTATCCCGCCCACGGTGCTCAGCCTGGGGACGGGCACCATCGTGTCGCCGTGACCGCCGAGCACGCAAACCGAGACGTCCTCCACGGAGACCTTGAGCTCCTGGGCGATGAAGGTCTGGAACCTGGAGGAATCGAGCACGCCGGACTGTCCCAGCACGCGGTTCCTGGGGAATTTGCTCACATGCCAGGCCAGCTGCGTCATGGCGTCCAGCGGGTTGGTCACGCATACGATGATGCAATTAGGCGAATGTTTGGCGATATTCTCGGTGACCTCTGTGATAATCTTCATGTTGGTCATAATAAGGTCGTCGCGGCTCATCCCCGGCTTTCGCGCTATCCCGGAGGTGATGACGACGACATCGGAGTTGGCCGTGTCCGCGTAGTCGTTTGTGCCGGTCATATTGGTATTGAAAGGGATGATCGGCCCGCATTGCAGGATATCCAAACCCTTTCCCTGCGGAAGCCCCTCGACGATGTCCAGCATAACCACGTCGGCGTATCCCTTCTCCGCTATGCGCTGCGCGCAGGTGGCGCCGACATTGCCGGCCCCGATGACTGTCACTTTCTTTCTCATAGACCTACTCCTTCAATCAATATATTTGTTGCATAGTCGCTATTTAAAAAAAGATGGCCAGTAGTCACTACCGGCCATCTCGACGCTTATAAGATTAATGTCCTTACTAATCGAGCCGCTCTTTCCACTCGACTTGTATTATGGCTATCCTTTACTAGGATTTCTGGCAAAACAGTTCCCCTTGGTTAACGGCCCATGGCATTACTTTTCGATTATCGCCAGGACGGCGCCCTTCGTCACGCGGTCCCCGGCCTTGCAGCTTAGCTCTTTGACCTTGCCGGCGATGGGCGAAGGCAAGGCGCTTTCCATCTTCATCGCTTCAAGTATCAGTATGGTTTCCCCGGCCTTGACCTCTTGTCCCACATTAACGACATACTTGATTATCGTGCCGGGCATGGGCGATGTCATAACTCCGTCTCCGGCAGGTATCGCCGCTTTCGGCGCGGGTGCCGGTGCCGCCGCTTTCGGCGCGGGCGCCGGTGTCGCCGTTGCTGCCGCAACTGCAGGCTGGCTCACAGTACGTGCGCCGTTCTGCGGATCGACCTCGACCTGATAGTACTCGTTATCTACGAAGACGTTGTATACCCGAGCCGCAGCGCTCTTTGCCGGCGCCGGTTTCTCCACCTTCTCCACCAGCTTGCCGGCCTTGGCCTTGGCTATAAGGTCTTGCTCTTTCTTGCACTGTTCCAGCGTCTTGGGCTTAACGTCATCGGGGATTGGCTCCAGGCCGTACTTCCATTTCAGGAAGCGCAAACCGGTCTGCGGGTACATGGCATATATAAGTACATCCCCGATGTCCTTAGCAATTCCCTTCGTCGCCTCTTTAGCTTTCTCCATCTCGGGGGCCAGCGTATCAGCCGCGCGAACCGTTATCGGCGTCTCGCCCTTCTCATAGCCCTTGAGCGCCAGCTTCTGCACCTCGGGATCGACGGGGGCTGGCGGCCTGCCGTACAGGCCGTAGAAATAATCCTTAACCTGGCCGGATATCATCTTGTAGCGGCCGAAGAGTACGTTCTGTACCGCTTGCACGCCGACTATCTGGCTTGTGGGCGTGACAAGGGGAGGATAGCCCATATCCTTGCGGGTGCGGGGCAGTTCCGCATAAACCTCGTTGATTCGATCGAGCGCATCGGCCTCTCTAAGCTGGCTCACCAGGTTGGTGAACATGCCTCCCGGTATCTGGTGCGACAACACGCCCGCATCGATTACCGATACCTTGCTGCTGTCGAAAAGGTGTTTATATTTTGGAGCGATTTTTTCCAGGTACTCGTCCAGTTTTAACATAGTTTTCAAGTCGAGATTCGTATCTCTGTCCGTTCCGCTGAGCGTGGCAACAATAGGCTCGACGGCGGGCTGTGATGAGCGCAAGCCGAAAGGAGACAGACAGCAGTCAACTATATCCACTCCGGCCTCGGCGGCCTTGAGATAGGTCATGGATGCCATGCCGCTGGTGTAGTGGGTGTGAAGCTGTATCGGTATTTTGACCGCTTGTTTTAATGCTTTGACAAGATCGTAGGCATCGTACGGGGACAGCAGTCCGGCCATATCCTTTATACAGATACTATCCGCACCCATGCTTTCGAAAACCTTCGCTTTATTGACATAGTATTCGATAGTGAAAACAGGGCCGCCGAGCCTGGGCTCGGTCAGCGTATAACTGAGACAGGCCTGTATGTGCTTGCCCGTTTTCTTTATCTCTTTGAAGGAGGCTTCCACGTTGCGCTCGTCGTTTAAGGCGTCGAATACGCGGAAGATATCGATGCCGACTTCCGCGGAGTGCTTAACGAACGCCTCTACGACATCATCGGCGTAGTTGCGGTAACCCACCAGGTTCTGGCCGCGGAGCAGCATCTGGAATGGGGTCTTGGGCATAAGCTTCTTGAACTTGCGAACTTTCTCCCATGGGTCCTCGTTGAGGAAGCGGGTCATCACGTCGAATGTGGCTCCGCCCCATACCTCCAGCGCGTGGAAACCCATATTATCCATCTCAGCGGCGATGGGCTCCATATCCTCCATTCTCATCCTGGTGGCGAACGACGACTGGTGCGCATCTCTAAATGTGGTGTCCATTATTTTTAAGGGATTCTTCTTTGCCATGTGTGATTATCTCCTTTGCATTGGGCGGGTGTTGCACAACCTTAGCTGCCAGGTGGTGCGCATTCTCATCATCTCACCCACGCCATAGTATTTCCAGTTGCTGACTATTATGGGACGCGGCTTTTCGGAAAGTTGCAGCACAGCCGCCTGGGTTTCCGCTTCGTATTGATCGACGGCGGCGAGAATCGCCGCTATCGTTGTCTTTTTATTCTTCATAGCCCCTCTTAAAGCGGGATATTGCCATGTTTTTTCGGCGGGTTGGTGTCCCGCTTGTTCTGCAGCATCTCGAGAGCCTTGAAAAGCATCGGGCGCGTCTCCCTGGGATCCAGTACATCGTCGATATAGCCGCGGCCCGCTGCGCAGTATGGATTGGCGAACTTATCCTGATATTCCTTGACCAGTTTCTTCTTGGCTTCCTTCTTATCTTCCGCCTTTTTAATCTCGTCCCGGTAAATGATGTTCACGGCTCCGTCCGGACCCATTACGGCGATCTCGGCCTGCGGCCAGGCGAAGTTCATGTCGCCGCGCAGGTGCTTGCTGCTCATCGCGACGTAGGCACCGCCGTAGGCTTTCCTTGTAATTATCGTAATCTTGGGAACGGTGGCCTCCGAGTACGCGTAGATTATCTTGGCTCCGTGCTTGATTATTCCGCCGTATTCCTGATCCACGCCGGGCATATATCCGGGAACGTCGACGAAGGTGATTATCGGCAGGTTGAAGCAGTCGAGGAATCGCACGAAACGCGCCGCCTTGACCGACGCGGTGATATCGATGATGCCCGCGTTAAACGCCGGCTGTTGCGCCACGATGCCCACCGAGCGTCCTCCCAGCCTGGCGAATCCGGTGAGCATGTTCTTGGCGTAGTGCTCGTGAACCTCGAAGAACTCGCCGTCATCGAATATCATCTTGATGACGTCCTTCATGTCATATGGAGCGTTCGGATCGTCGGGAACCGCTTTCAGCAGTCCCTGATCCATCCTGTCGGGGGGATCCTTTGTCTCGGAGAAGGGAGTGTCCTCCATGTTGTTTTGCGGCAGGTAGCTCAGCAGCCTGCGTACCATCTCCAGACAGTCCTTGTCGTCCTGAGCTACGAAGTGGCACACGCCGCTGTGAGTGGCCTGGGCCATGGCTCCGCCGAGCGCTTCATGGGTCACTTCCTCGCCGGTGACGGCCTTGATAACGTCGGGTCCGGTGATGTACATCTGGCTTGTCCCCTGAACCATAAAGATGAAATCGGTGAGGGCCGGTGAATAGACCGCGCCACCCGCGCTCGGACCCATGATGACTGAAATCTGAGGGATGACACCGGACGCCAGGGTGTTTCGCAGGAAGATCTCGCCGTAGCCGGCGAGGCTTTCCACGCCTTCCTGGATGCGGGCTCCGCCCGAGTCGGCGAGTCCGATGAACGGGGCTCCGTTCTTCACAGCCAGGTCCATGACCTTGCACGTCTTCTCGGACATGACCTCGGAGAGCGAGCCGCCGTATACGGTGAAGTCCTGCGCGAACAGGTATACAAGCCGTCCGTTTACCGTGCCGTATCCTGTTACTATCGCGTCGCCGGGGTGTTTCTTGTCGGCCAGTCCGAAATCGGTGCACCTGTGGAGTACGTAGGAGTCCAGTTCTACAAAGCTGCCTTCATCTAAAAATGCCGCTATTCTTTCGCGGGCGGTCATTTTACCCTTTTCATGCTGGGATTTGATCTTGTCTTCGCCGCCGCCCTTCTTAGATGCCTGTCTGCGTTTGCCTAGATCGTTGATTTTATCTTCTATTGCCATTTTACCTCCGGGAGGCAGTTATATTAAAACGGACGAATCCATTATATCCTTCCTAATTTAGTAATGCAAGGATTGTGCAATAATTCACAAAGTACTATTTTGCGGTATTTTAGATAATGAAGAACGGAGATGGATATTCTTGCAGGCCTGTTTTAGATTCGGACGCTTTGCTTGGTGCACAAAAAGAAGGCCGCCTGTTTCGAGACGGCCTTACGAAAGATTTGTTTAGTTACGAAAACCGAAGGATGTGCTAGCCACGCTCCTTGGCGGAAATCGCCTCATGTGTTAGAAGAATCACAAGGGCTCTCTGCGCGATAGGAATATCGATCATCTTGCCGTCAAGCGATGCGGAGGCGAACCCTTTTTGCCTCGCATCCTCGAAGGCGGTGACGACCTGCCTGGCGTACGCCACTTCCTCCTCCGTGGGGCGGAATATCCTGTTCACAATATCCACCTGGCTCGGATGTATAATGAACTTGCCCCTGAATCCCAGATTGCGCGCAAGCGTGGTCTCTTTTATCAAGCCGGGCTCATCCTTGAAGTTGTTATACGGCGTGTCGATAGCGGAGACGCCGGCGGCCCTGGCGGCTATCACTACTTTAGTCCTTGGATAGAGCAGCTCGTTTCCCTCTTCCGAGCGGGTCATGCCAGTCTCAAGCACGAGGTCGTTGGCGCCGAATATCACGCCGTTTACCCTCGGCGAAGAGCTGGCAATCTCGTAAGCGTTGATTAACCCCAGCGCCGTTTCGATCCAAGGCAGTATCTTGACGCGGCCTTCCGGCAGTCCTCTTTTTTTCTCGAGGCGTGTGAGAATCTCGGCTATCTTATGTATATCTTGTGCCGTTGAAGGCTTTGGTTGGCTGATGCCGTCAATACCTTGTATTATGACTGCCTCAAGGTCTTCTTTGGCGAATCCGCTGTCAAGCGGATTTATCCGGACGTAGATTCTGCTGCTGTTGCCCGTGAGTTTTGGAATCCACTTCTCAACTATAGATCGGGCGCGGGCCTTTTCTTCTTGCGGAACGGAGTCTTCCAGGTCTAGCACTACTATATCGGCACGTAACTCCTTCGACTTCTCAAGCATTTTCTCTCTGTTGCCGGGTACGGATAGGATAGTTCTTAAAAGCTCCATAACGCTCCCCTTAATCTATAATCTAATATTACATAATTTATAATAAAAGAATATAATCGGCTTGTCAAGTGTTTTAATCGTGTTTTCCTTATGTTAGAATCTGTAACTATGAATGAATACCTGTGCGAACATATGTTTCTTGGAGGCAGGGAGTTTTGCTGGGGTCGGAGAACATATGTAATGGGCATACTTAATATCACCGATGATTCCTTCTCAGGCGACGGGGTAGGCAACGATGTGGAGGCTGCCGTGGCGCGGGCAAGACGCCTCGTTGAAGAGGGCGCAGACATAATAGACGTTGGCGGAGAATCGACACGGCCTGACTCAAAACCGATTACGGCAGAGGAAGAACTCAACCGTGTGTTACCTATTATTAAGAAGCTTTCCAAAGAAATCGATACGCCTATCTCTATCGATACATATAAATCGGAAGTGGCTCGGCGCGCGCTTGAGGCCGGCGCTAATATGATAAATGACGTGTGGGGCTTGAGGCAAGACCCGGAATTGGCCGGTGTGGCTGCCAAATACGGCGTTCCCATCGTTATCACCGCCAATCAGCGGGATACGCAATATAAGGATATAATGGCGGCGGTCGTTGAGTCGCTGGTGATCGGCATGAATAAAGCTTTAGATGCCGGAGTGGCCTGGGAGAACATCATAATCGATCCGGGGATTGGCTTTGGCAAGACGCTGGAGGGAAACCTCGAAGTCTTGCGTCGATCGAATGAATTGAAGTCGCTGGGCAGGCCGATACTGCTGGGCACTTCACGAAAATCGATGATAGGGCAGGTGCTCGATCTGCCTGTAGATGAGCGTCTGGAGGGCACGGCGGCAACGGTAGCCCTGGGTATCGCCAACGGGGCTGATATCATCCGCGTTCACGATGTGTTGCAGATGAAACGGGTAGCCAGGATGACTGATGCCGTAGTGAGGGGGATAGTGAGGGGGATAAAGTTGTCCTTGAAACCCGTGAGGGTGTACCTATCTCTTGGCTCGAACCTAGGGAATCGGCGGGCGAACTTGATAAAAGCAATCGCGTTGCTTACGCAAGATGGTGGAAAGGTCTCATCGGTCTATGAGACCGAGCCCGTTGGCGTAGGTGAGCAGCCGCGATTTCTCAACATGGTAATAAGAATCGATACCTACATGAGCCCTGTGCAATTGCTATCGTTAATCAAAGGCATCGAAGCCGAAATGGGTCGCGACCTCAGCCTAAAAAACGCTCCCCGCGTTATAGATATTGACATAATATTATATGGCGATACAATTATGGAGTCGCCGGAGCTAACGATTCCTCACCCGCGAATGAGAGAGAGAGCGTTTGTGCTGATTCCGTTCGCGGAGATCGCTCCGGATGTCGTTCACCCGGCTACGGGCGAGCGGGTCGGCGATCTGGCGGCGAGGGTCGAGGGCAGGGATGGAGTGGTAGAGGTAATAAAAAGATCGAAGCTGTTCCCGGAGGTTAGGCATAATGTATGAGGTATCGGTGCGCGAACATTTCAATGCGGCGCATGCGCTCAGGGGCTACCGCGGCAAGTGCGAGAATCTCCACGGCCATCGCTACGAGGTCGTTATAAATCTTCGCTACGATAAGCTGGACGACATCGGGCTGGCGTGCGACTTCGCCGTCGTGAAGAAACACCTTCGAGAAGTACTAGCCGATTTCGACCACGTTTCGCTGAATGATGTCGCTCCGTTTGACAGCGTCAACCCGTCGGCGGAGAACATCGCGGCTAAAATATATGAGGAGCTCCGCAAGAGGAAGCTCCCCATAGTCACGGTTCAGGTTTACGAGTCCCCGGATGCCTGGGTCACATACAAGCCCGGCAAGTGAGGCTATTTCTTGACTTCTTTTTCCTCGGCGATCTCGGGCGGCGATTCGATCTTGGTCACGGCCATGATCCAGCCGATCCAGAAACCCAGCATTAAGACCACAAACACGACAAGTGCTACAGGCACCAGCAGCGCCCACGCTACCTTATCGTATTGCAGGACAACGCCGGCGATGAAAGCCGCGCCGGCCGCAAGAGTTCCAAGACATATGAGTAATCCAACGATGCGAGACATCCGGATGCTACCTCCTATTATCTAAGTGCGAAGATCGGGCGGGAGCAGGTTGGGGATGGTATCTTCGATGGGATACGTTTGAGAGCATTTCTTACAGAAGAGGGAACCCTTGACGACTTCCTTCTCGTTCTCTTCTAAAACGGTAAGCTCCAGGTCTCCCTTGCAGATTGGGCAGGCCAGGATTTCCATCAGGTTCCTTTTCATCATCCCTCCTTGATATGCGAATAGAATTCTACAGCACAAGATTGCATGAAGTCAAATTAAGTCGGGGTTGGGTTTATCAGACCGGCGGATAGTCTCCCGATATTTCGGTCATCGTGTAGGGGCGGGTTTTAAACCCGCCCCTACGGTTAACGATATGCGGAGGGCGAGGCGACCTCGCCCCTACGGTGGTGGTGCCTTGACATCATCCTTGGATTCTCAATAGAATGCGGATGGCATCAAGGGTCAAAAGTGATGAAAAAGACACGAGTCTGCGGACTTCTCGGTATCGAGTATCCGATAATACAGGGCGGCATGACATGGATCGCCAACGCGGAGCTGGCCGCCGCCGTGTCCGAGGCCGGCGGGCTGGGTACGATCAGCCCCAACGCGGGCATGCGTATCGAGGATAACGTCGAAGCTAACCTGAGAGATCAGATACGCAGGGCTAAGGATATTACCTCGAAGCCGTTCGCCATGAACATCGTCGTTCTTATTCCTGAAATAGCGGCACTAGTCGACGTGTTGATCGAGGAAGGGGTTCAGGTCGTCACCACCGCGGCGGGCAATCCCAGACTTCACACAAGTCGTTTCAAAGATGCCGGGATTATAGTACTGCATGTGGTGTCGTCGGTGCGGCAGGCGCAGGTGGCGGAGGAGTGCGGCGTCGATGCCGTCATCGCGGAGGGGTTCGAGGCCGGCGGACACAACGGATTCGATGAGCTGACCACGATGGTATTGGTGCCTCAGATCGTCGATGCGGTGAATATACCGGTCATCGCGGCGGGGGGCATTGCAGATGTGCGGGGGGTGGCCGCCGCGTTCGCGCTGGGTGCGGAGGGGGTGCAGATGGGCACGCGCTTCATCGCTACAATCGAGTGCAACGCCCATCAGGATTTTAAACGCCGCATCGTCGAATCGCCCGATACCGGCACAATGATTACGGGCCGGGCTCTCTCGCCGACTCGAGGACTGAAGAACGAATTTTCCGCTGAGGTAGCTCGGATGGACAAGAAGGGGACAACGGCTGACGAGCTTCTGGCGCACATCGGCATGGGCCGTTCGCGCATGGGGCAGTTCGAAGGCTTGGTCGAAGAGGGTGAACTGTATTGCGGCGAGATATCGGGTATGATTCGCGATATCGTCCCCGCAGGCGATATAATAAAGAAAATAGTCGAGGACTATGACAGGGTTGTCGCGGGATTGCGATAGCCGTATAGTCTAGCGTCGGATATTTAGAAATAGAAATGAGGGAATGTCAGTGAAAAAGACAAAGGTTTGCGATTTGCTGGGAATAGAGTATCCCATAATTCAGGGAGCCATGGGTCTCATCGCGGGTGCGGAGCTGGCCGCTGCGGTATCGGAGGCCGGCGGGCTGGGGGTCATAAGCCCCAACGCGGGGGAGCCTGACTGGAGCAAGGTTGGCGATAACATCAGAAAGCAGATAAAGAAGGCTAAGAGTCTAACCTCCAAGCCTTTCGCGGTGAACTTTCCCATACATATGATCAAGGACGACCGCAGCCTTATCGACATCGCTGTCGCCGAAGGAATCAAGGTCGTCACAACCGGGGCGGGTAGTCCGGCACTTCATACGCCGTATTTTCACGAGCACGGGATAAAAGTGCTGCACCTGGTGGCCACGGTAAAACACGCCGTCGGAGCCGAGAAGGCCGGCGTCGATATCGTTATCGCGGAAGGCTACGAGTCGGGCGGCATCAACAGCCCCGATGAGCTTACCACTTTGGTCCTCATCCCTCAGGTCGTCGACGCGGTCAAGATTCCGGTGGTGGCGGCGGGCGGCATCGGCGACGGGCGCGGGCTGGCGGCGGCGCTGGCGCTGGGGGCGCAGGGCGTGCAGATGGGTACGCGCTTCGTTGCGACAACGGAGTGCCTGGCGCATCCCGATTACAAGAAGTCCATCGTCGAGGCCGGCGATACGGCGACCGTCATCACGGGGCGGGGGCTCATGATGTTCCGCGGGCTGCTGAACGAGCTGACCAGGGACCTCGTGAAGAAGGAACGCTCGGGGGCGCCCGACGAGGAGCGCTCGGTGAAGATGTTCTCCAAGCTGTCCGAGGCGGCGCTGCTGGGTGGGGACGTGGTCAAGGGGCAGGCGGCCTGCGGTGAGGTGGCGGGGCTGGTTCGTGAGGAGATTAGTGCTGGCGAGGTGGTGCGCCGCATGGTGGCGGACTACGATAGAATAGTCAAGGGCCTTTAGCGTCGATTTAATTCTAGGCCAGATATATCTTCCGCATCAGATTTAATAGCCGGTCGAGGACGGGCCTGCACAGCTTTATCACCACCATTACTATGCCTGTCGCCAGGATCGCCAGGGCCAAACCACCCAGGATATCGAGCGGGTAGTGCACGCCTATATATACGCGTCCGAAAGAGATGATGATCGCCGGTATCGATAGGATATATCCCAGCTTGCGGTTGTAGACCCAGAGTCCGATGGCCAGTGCGAACGAAGCAGCGGCGGCGTTGGAGGGGAACGAAGGGTCGGTGGGGGGATAGAATATCAGGTTAACCTTGTCGGGGAAGGCCTCAAAAGGCCGCAGACGGTCGGGCAACACTCCGTTGCAGATGAATACCAGCAGATTGGCTATTCCCATGCTGGCCAGCGAGCATATTACCCCGTACTGATTCTTTGTCCTGTCCGCAATATTGCGTCCTGAGAACCACACGGCGATAAGCGCGATAATCATGACTACGGGCAGGAACAGGTCGCAGGAAAGCGTGCGAATAATCTCATCGATCCAGGATACGTGATCGGAGAGGCCGTTTATCCAGAAGAAGACCGTCTCATCGGCGTGTTTCATCTCGTTCCTCCCTTATCGAAGAATCGAGCGATGGATTGCCAATAGGTCTTCCGTTTAAGAACCTCGATGCCGTCGCGCTGCGTTTCGTCCGGTTCCGCAGTCGGTTTCATATTACGATTGACGAACGATGAAACGCCGAATGTTACCAGCAAGGCCAACACAACACTGACCGCCAGCCAGAGTAGTTGCGGCGGCGTGTCGAAAGTCGGCTCTTTGAGATCTAAGCCGGTGAAGCCGAAGAACCAGATGAAGACGCCGGCGATGGCTACGGAGCCGAAGGTGTAGCCCCATTTTTTTGCGTGAAAAAATGCTATTCCCCGCAGTTCCCACTTGGCCGCGATGATTTGCATCAAGCCGATTACCGCGATAAAGACATATACGCAGTACTCGGCGACAAAGGACCACGATCCAACATATCCGTCCATCAGACTATATCTTTTCCTATCTGCGCGCCGTCGCTTTCAT
This sequence comes from Dehalococcoidia bacterium, assembly GCA_041649635.1. Classification (NCBI taxonomy): domain Bacteria; kingdom Bacillati; phylum Chloroflexota; class Dehalococcoidia; species Dehalococcoidia bacterium. The sequence continues at coordinate 506,155 of JBAZMV010000001.1, read as the reverse complement.
CGATCATGCGCCTGCCGTATTCCAACAGAATTTCGACATCAAGCGGCGGCTTCTTTGCTTCGTAATAGGCCTTAAGCGCGTCGAGCGGCTGCAATCCCTCCGGCGAGAGGCCGGATAAGCGCGGCCTGCGCTCCCGCGATACGTCACGCGAAATGCTAGCTACCTGATAGGCATTTTGCAGTGCCTTGCGAATGGCGGAATCGTCGATATCTTTAGCCAGGCGCTCCGGCATCGATATCTGCACGCGAACTATAGCGTCAGCCACATCGCATCGTTGTATCGCGTTGAGCACAGTCTCCGTCGGCTTGGCTTCCTGCTCTCCGATGTCGATCTTTATCGTCACGAAGTGACGCGCTTTAACCGGCACGAATTCAAAATTAGTCTTACCGCCGCGCTCTATATCGACGATGAAAAATCCCTTATCGTCATCCTCTTCACTGAAGTCGATGCGCTGCAGGCTGCCGGCGTAGACCACGGGCGGGTTCTCATTCATCACCTGCGTCTTGTGTATGTGCCCCAGCGCCACGTAGTCAAACCTGGGGTCGGCCACGTTGCTTTGAAGAAGGCCGTAGTCATTGCCCATGATCATGCTGCGCTCGGAGCCGTATCTGGCGTTGGCTACTGTGACGTGTGCTGCCAGGATAGCGGGTAATCTCGGGTCGAGGTTCTCCATCTCCAACTGCAGGCGTTCGGTCAGGGCGGCCTCCAGCTTCTTGTTCACTTCCTCTGCCAAAAGGTTCTTGGTTTCCTCGCGGCTTAGCAATGCGCTTCTTCTGGCCCAGGGCAGCGCTACTATCTGTATGGTTCCGTTTCCAGTGTCGATTTTGTATGTGCCCAGCGTGTTGGCCACGATAACGTTCGGTATCGACAAGGTCTTGAATATCTCGATCGTCGTCGCGCGGCCGATGGCGTTGGGCAGATCATGGTTGCCGGTGAGGAGCAGGACCGCGACCCCGTTCGATGCCAGCTTCCAGATGCGCCTGGCGAACTCGCGCTGGTGTGTCTGCGAAGGCTCTCGGCTCTTGTAGGCGTCGCCGCAGAACAGAACCAGGTCGACATTATGGTTCAGAGTATAGTCCACGACCTCGTCAAGGGCGTTGAGGAAGTCGTGTAGGCGCGTCGACAGACCTGTTTCGGGATTGATGCCGGTGTTGTAGTTCTCCACCCCGAGGTGCAGGTCGGCGAAGTGCAGTATCCTCATTTCCGTCTCGCCGCCTCAATCATTTGGTATATCTGTTCGCGATCGATGCCGAGTATCGTTACTATCTTAACCTTGCTCGTTTCTCCGCGGTCGATTGTGATGCCGCTTTTACGCGTGCCGAGGGTCTTGCTGAGGAAACTGATAAGCTCTTTGTTGGCTTTGCCCTCGACAGGGGGCGCCGCGATTTTCAGTCGCAGTATGCCCTCTTCAAAACCGAGAACTTCATTGCGCTTTGCGTTTGGATGTACTTGGATTGTCAGCGTAGTTTTTCTATCAGACATACCGTTACTCGACATTTGTTGTATTGACAGGCCAGTGTCGGGATATAGAACCTCTGGTAAAAGCTAATCAACCCCCTGCTATCCCCCAGTCTTGGGGGGATTTTATAAAAAATAGGGGACACCCCTAGAACCCCGTCAGGAAGAATCCTGTACCTCTTCCCCCCCCAATCCCTTTAGGGATAGAAAGCAGTGAGTGCTATATGTCCGAATCCCGGCCTCTTTTTCAACGGTTTCTCATAATACCACAAACGGCTATCTCTACGATAGCCGTTTGGCGATTCGATTTGTTGGTAATGAACTCAGCTAAACCAGGGCTTTAGTCTTCTTTTTGACGAAGTCGACTATATCCTGCAGCGGCGTGCCGGGGACGAATACGCCCGTGGCCCCCAGCTTCTTGAGCGCGGCAAAGTCCTCTTCCCAGATGATTCCGCCAACGAGCAGCATTACGTCGCCTTTTCCGGCCTTCTTAAGCGCCTTGACCACGCTCTCGACCAGCATAACATAGTTCGCCGACATGATGCTGAGGCCGACGATATCGACATCCTCCTGGACCGCTGTGTTGGCGATCTCCTCGGGCGTCATGTTCGATCCATAGATCACCTCGAAGCCGCCGTCTCGCAGCGCGTTGCTTACCGCCACAAGGCCGCGCCAGTGCCCTTCGATGCCCGGTTTTGCCATTAATATCTTTATTTTCTTCGCTGTCTTTTTTGCCATAACAACCTCACAATTTAGATACCCATTGGATATTTCCACTCTCCGTAGACCTTAAGCTGCAGAGCGGAGAGCTCTCCAAGAGTGGCGTAGTTCCGGATAGCTTCAATGGTTGCCGGCATAACGTTCTCGCCCTTCCTGGTGGCCTCTTCGACCTTGGCAAGGCACTTCTTGACAGTGGCGTTGTTGCGTTCCTTCTTGAGCTTTTTGAGCTTCTTTATCTGCGAGGCCGCCGACCGCGTGGGATCGGGCTTGAAGATCGGCACCTCGTAGATCTCCTTATCCAGGCGATGGACATTAACTCCAACGACAGGGATTTCTTTTTTCTGTATCCTGTCTTCGTAGCTTACGATGGCATCGCGATACAGGCGGTGCACCCAGCCCTTGCTGATGGCTTTTGCCAGTCCGCCCTGGGCCTCAACCTCGTCGATGAACTTCCATATCTCTTTCTCCATTGCGTTGGTGAGAGACTCGATGTAGTATGAGCCGCCCAGCGGGTCGATGGTGCGGGTCACGCCGCTCTCGTATTGAACAAGCTGTCCGGTTCTGATCGACAGCAACATCGACTGATCGGTGGGCAGGCAGATGGCCTCGTCGTAGCCGTTGGCATGTATCGACTGCGCGCCGCCGAGCACCCCGGCGAGCACCTGGAACGCGATGCGGATGATGTTGTTGTAAGGCTCCTGGTAGGTGTGAGTGGAACCCGAGCTTTGCACGTGGACGCGGAACTTGGCGCAGTTGGGATCGGTGATACCATAGCGCTCGGTGATGATCTTATACCATATGCGGCGCGCCGCTCTCAGCTTGCACGCCTCTTCGAAGATGTCGTTGTGTACGGCCGTGTTGAATGAGAAGCGCCGCACGAATTTATCCAGCGGTACGCGTCCCCGTTTCTTTTCCTCTTCGATGTACTGGATGCCGTTGGCCATGGCCAGGCCGATCTCCTGCACAGCGTTCACGCCGTTGTCGCGCGCGTTGTACGAGTCGATGGACAGCGCGTTCCACTTCGGCGCGTACTCGGCGCACCACTCGATGAGGTCCACGGCGTAGCGCAGGTTGGCCTCGGGCGATACCTGGTTAAGCAGGTTGAGCGCGCTCCATGCCAGCAGGTCGTTGGCCGATGTTCCCCTGACCTGCGACATCGGGATGCCGCGCTTCTCGGCCATGACCAGGTACATCGCGGTAAGGAAGCCGCCGATCCTGTCGGCAAGGTATGTTGAAACCTTATCGATAGGCAGGTCGGCGAAGCATATTTCCATATCCTGCAGCGTGCTGAACGGCACTCCGGCATGTCCTACCTCGGACGCAGCGCGCGGGTCATCGGCATCCATGCCTGACGGCGTGGTCATGTCGGGCGCCACCGAGAAACCGGTCTGTCCCAGCTTGAATTCTTCTTTATATAATGCGTTTGTCTCTTCCGGAGTATTGAACCCACTGAGGCGCCTGGCGGTCCATGCCTGGCCGCGGTACATGGAAGGATAGGGGCCGCGGGTGAACGGCGGCTCGCCGGATGCGTTGAGATCCTTCTTGTAGTTAAGGCCTTTGATGTCCTCAGGGGTGTAGATGTCCTTTATAGGGATCCCCGACGGGGATAGGTTCTCCTGTGTCATAAAGCCCCCTTATTATATGGAACACCCCGCCGAGTTGCTCGGCGGGGTTCTGAATTATTTCTTCTTCTTGCAGGTCTTCTTTGCGGTTGCGGCTTTCTTCGGAGCGGCCTTCTTTGTTGCCGCTTTACCCTTGCCCCAGCGCTCTTTCTCGACCCTGCCTTTGATATGATCGATTATCACTTCATAGGGAGTGCCGGGTCCGTAAAGGCCGGTCACGCCGGCTTTGATCAGCTTCGGTTTGGCCTTCTCGGAGATGATGCCTCCGCCGATAATTATGATATCGGAGCCCTTCTTCTTAAGCATGTCGGCGACCTCGGTGTAGAACTTCTCTTGCGACCAGGCCAGCGAGCTGAGGGCTACGACGTCGACGTCTTCCGCGATTGCGGTGCTGACTATCATTTCCGAGGTCTGATACCGTCCGGTGTATACCACTTCCATGCCGGCATTCCTCAGAATCTGTGCGATGAGCTCCGCACCTCTGAAGTGCGAATCCGTGCCGGGTTTAGCAACTAATACGCGAATTTTCCTCTTTTCGACCACATTTCCCTCCGATATTTTTAAGTATAAGTTATATCCTTAGTTAAGGAACTTCGGCCGCTCGATCATTCCGACCGTATCGTAGCTGTAGCCGAAAGCCTCGCGGATCATTCCGAGTATCTCAGACCTGGTGGCGTCGGCCTTGAAGCAACTGATGATGTAGGGCATCAGATTCTCTTTCGTCTTGGCCTTCTCCCTCAGCTTGTGCAGCGCAGCGCGGGTCTTCTTGATATCGCGCTTGGCCTTGTATTCTTTGATCTCTTTGAAGAGGTCAGTCTGGGTCTTGTCGAAGTTCTTGAACTCGTACTCGACGATGTCGGGCTCCTTATCGTCGGGCAGCCTGAAGAAGTTCACGCCGACCTGCGGGATGCTGCCGTCGGCAAGGCCGCTGAGTCTCTCGTCGCGGGCGGCGTTGACGTATTTCCTGAGCCAGCCGTTCTGGGCTACGGTCCATATGCCGCCCAGCCCCTCGATCTCCTTCATCAGTTTAAAGGAGGCCTCTTCAAGCTGGTTGGTGAGCCATTCCACATAGTAGGAGCCGCCCAGCGGGTCGGCGGTGAGGCCGACGCCGGTCTCCTGGGCGATGATATGGTTTAAAGCCAGTGTTATGGTCGAGGATTCCTCTGAAGGAATACAGAAGGCCTCGTCATGTCTGGCATAGTCCATTGCGTTGCATCCGCCGATGATGGCCGACATGGCCTGGAAGCCGATGCGTGCGATGTTGTTCAGCGGCTGTTGGCGGGTGATGGTCTGTCCCGGCGTCCTTACGGCTATGCGCAGGCGGCAGGCCTTGTCGTCTTTGGCGCCGAAGCGCTCGCGGGCGATCCGGGCCCACATTCTGCGCGCCGCGCGCAGCTTGCATACCGTCTCGAAGAAGTCGAGCGATGACGCGATGCTGATGGTTACGCGGCTGCCTACCGCTTCGAACGGGACACCTCGGTCTACTACTTCCTGGCAATAGGCCGATACGGATGAAAGTATGATGCCCAGCTGCTGCACCGAGTTGCATCCGGCCTCCCAGAGGTCGTAGGCGATCGGCGCGAACGGCGAGAACTTGGGCATTTCCTTGCAGCAGAACTCGGTGAGGTCGCCGTTGAGCCTGCGCCCGATGTCCAGCGGGAAGTCCACGCTGAAGCCGGTAGCGGCGTTGGAGACGGGGTCGTTGATGCATGAGCCCCTGATGAGCTTCTTGTCGACGCCCCACATGTCGGCGACGGTGGCCAGCTCCGCCACGCAGAGGCAGTCGTCCTGCTGGGATGATGCGCCGTGGAAAGTGATGATAGCTGTGGTGATATCGATGCCTTTGAGGTCGGCCTCCATGCGCCGCCATGAGTACATCTCGGGGCCGTAACCTGCATCGTACTTGGCGAGGGGATGGTCGGGGTCGCATCCCGTCCTGCCGACATCGCCTGAAGAAAGATAGATGGTGTCGGCGCCTGCTTCCCAGATAACCTTTCTTTCTTTCCTGCTCTTCTCCGCGGTCTCGCGGGTGAGAGCCTGCGCGCTGACCCACAGCATATTGCGGTACATTCCTTTGTAGAGTCCGCGGGTGTAGGGGTACTCTCCGTCGTTACCCAGATCTTTCTTGTAGGTGAGGCCCTTTACGTCATCCGGGCCGTAGGAGGGTTTGACCTCGAAGCCGCTTTCCGTCGTTGTCTTGACGAAAGTCCGCTTCGAGCGGTCAAAGGTGATTACGTCTTTTTCTTTAGCCATTCTCGCTCCCCACTTTAGAATTTGTTACGTGCAAAACAATGCCGATTGATTATATAGTTTTCGGGCATTCCGTGTCAACTGAACCGCTAGTAAAGCGTGTGACACCTATTTGAAGCATAACGGATGAGATTATATCATAAGGAAAGAGGGGAGGGAAGTCTTTGTCGATTATTTTCCTGCGTAGGCTTCCTCAAAAGTAGGGTGGGTAGAGCATAGTGAAACCCACCAAAATATGATAATAGCGGTTTGCGGTGGGTTAAACACAAGTTAACCCACCCTACGGTTACGGCGGCGGATTAGAAATCCGCCCTACGTGCTGGTTGTGATGGTGGGCACAGCCCACCCTACATTGCTACGCTCGTCATTCCGGCGCAGGCCGGAATCCATGGTGGTGTGGAGTGGATGCCGGATCAGGTCCGGCATGACGAGGGTTGTGTTTACTTCGGCTTTCTCAGCTTAAGGTTGTAGCCCTTCTGCTGCGCTATCCTGTCCAGTATCGCATGCATGTTCTTGGCTTTGCCCTTAGAATCGAGCTTTTTCGATGTCTTTTTGGCCTCGATCAGGGCTTGCTCCAGCTCTTTTATTTCAAGAACCGTCGCCGCGATGCAGTAGTAGTTCTTAGACTGCCCGTCATTGAAATCTCTCAGCATCTCTTTCAGAAACGCTTCCCTGGTCTTCTGCAGCTTGTCGAAGTTGACGATGCTGTTCCTTTTTATTAATGCGATGTCGCCCTCAAGCGTCTGATAGCATTTGAAACTGTCGACGGTCCTGCTCGCCTTCCTGTGTGCGCCCCATTTTGGGCAGTTATCGCTCTGCTCGCATTCCCAGCAGAACTCGACGCCTTTTTTCTTTAAAGCGCATGTGATGAAGGGACATCCCGCCCCCATCCTCGATTCGGTCTTGCAGCCATGGCACCTGCTCTCGCCGTCGGTGTGATACCTGGGGCAGAGCCGGCACGAGAGACCGCAAATGCCGATGGCAGGATATCTGGGTATCATCGTCGCGGCCTTTAGCTCTTATTTTCCCTCGGCGCCTAGCAGCTTGCCGCCGGGCGGAAGAACCTCTATCGATTCGCCGGACAGCTTCTTGTTCAGCGTGTCGACGAGCACGGCCACGGGCACGCGTATCTGCTTCATGCTGTCGCGGTCGCGGATGGTGACGGCGTTATCCTCCAGCGACTCGAAATCGACGGTCACCGAGAGCGGCGTGCCGATCTCGTCCTGGCGGCGGTAGCGCCTGCCGATGCTCTGCGTGTCGTCGTACTGGGAGTTTATCTGCTTGCGCACCAGGGCGTGGACGTCCCGGGCCATGCGCGACAGGTTCTCCTTCTTGCTCAGGGGGAGGATGGCCACCTTCACCGGCGCGATGTCGGGGTGGAAGTGCAGCACGGTGCGTATCTCGTCCTTGTCCGGCTCCTCGTCATACGCGTCGATGAGGAAGGCTAATGCGTTTCGGTCGACTCCCGATGACGGCTCGATGACGCAGGGCATGTACTTCTCCTTGGTCTCGGCATCGAAGTAGCTCAAATCCTTGCCGCTGAACTTTGAATGTTGCGTCAGGTCGAAGTCGCCGCGGCTGGCGATGCCCTCGATCTCGGACCAGCCGATGGGGAACAGGTACTCCACATCGGAGCAGGCCCTGGCGTAGTGCGCCAGCTCTTCCCTGGCGTGCTCGCGCATTCGCAGGTTCTCCTTCTTGATGCCCAGGTTCAAATACCAGTTGAAACGCTGGTCCAGCCAGTACTCATACCATTTGCCCTCGGTGCCCGGCTTGACGAAGAATTCCATCTCCATCTGCTCGAACTCGCGGCAGCGGAAGATGAAGTTGCCGGTGGTGATCTCATTGCGGAAGGATTTTCCTATCTGTGCGATGCCGAAGGGCGGCTTCTTTCGCGTCGTCTCCATGACGTTAGCGAAGTTGACGAATATGCCCTGCGCCGTCTCCGGACGCAGATAAACAATTGCGTTATCCCCCTCTATCGGGCCGGCGAAGGTCTTGAACATCAGGTTGAACATTTTCCCTTCGGTAAGCTCGCCGCCGCAATCCGGGCAGACCTCGCCCTCCAGGTGGTCGGCGCGCCAGCGCTGGTTGCAGCCTTTGCACTCTCTCAAGAGATCGGCAAACCCCTCCTCATGACCGCTGGCCTTCCACACGGAACGATGCATAAGGATACTGGCATCGATGCCGACGATATCCTCGCGCTCTTTCACCATGGAACGCCACCAGGCTTCTTTCACGTTGCGCTTGAGTTCAACACCTATCGGGCCGTAGTCCCAGCAGGCGGACATCCCGCCATAAATCTCGCTCGACTGAAATATAAAACCCCGCCGCTTGCACAGCGAGACGATCTTTTCCATGCTTGCTTTCAATAAAGTACTCCCTAAAAAATAAGTGGCCTAGAAAAAGTTAACAGTTTTGCACCTGAAAGTCAAAGCCTTGACACGGTGGGAGGTATCATGAAAAAATGGCTGTATGATTATACGCGGATTTGAAATAGGACCGTTCTGGACCGACTGCTACATCGTCGGCTCGGAAAGCACCGGCGAGGGCATGATCATCGACCCTGCCGCCGATGCGGACTTCATCATGAAGCAGGTAAAGAACATGAACCTCGATATCAAGATAATCGTGGCGACGCACAGCCACCCGGACCACCTGATGGCCCTCGGTGATGTAATGAAGGCGACCGGCGCCAAGTTCGCGATGCATGGGGATGAGCCCAGCGGCGAGAGGGCGGTGGGGGCGTCGCGCATGATCAGCATCATGGTGGGGGGGCCGGTGGAGGCGCCGCCTGACCCCGATATAGTTCTAAAGGACGGAGACATTATCGAAGTCGGAGACCTCAAATTCACAGTGCTCCATACCCCCGGACACAGCCCGGGGGGCATCTGCCTTTATGGCAACGGGGTGGCCTTCGTCGGCGACACGCTGTTCAACCTCAGCGTGGGCCGCAGCGATTTTCCCGGTTGCAGCCACGAGGTGCTCATCGACAGCATCCGGCGCAAACTGATGACACTGCCGGACGATACGACCGTTTATCCCGGACACGGGCCCAAGACCACCATCGGCGATGAGCGACGGCACAATCCGTTCCTCCGATTCTAGTCGCCGATTGACAACACGGTTTTATGGGTGTAATATTCCCTAGTTATTTTCTTTGTTCGCATGTGTAATGATATCCTTTGATAGTGGTGCTTTTTGAATTGTAATCGGGCATATGTTTGCCGGAAGACTTTCTTCTCATAGGAAAATTATTTCATGGATAAAGAGAATGGTTCGGATTTGCCTGACGACAGGGAAAAGCCGTCGGATGAATCGGACAAACATGAATCGCAAAATAGAACAGTTCGCCCTGACCGTATCATAATAGGCGAGGCAAAGAAGGGTCTCAGTTACGGTAATGTCTACGTGCGCAAGGCCGGCCATACGATTAACGCAGGCGTACCCAGGATAGCCCGATCGCGCGTCGTAGTAAAGAAGGCTAACCGCAAGCTGAAAAAGCTTGTTAGAGGTTCACGCGTCGGAAAAGAGGAGCCGTCCCAGGCAGGGATTCCACAGGCAGCCGGTGAACCGAAGCCGCAGGGTAAAGAGATACGCCCCGATCTCATAATAAGTGAGGTCAGGCAGGGTGCGCGGTTTGGCGATAAATATGTGCGCACACGACAGTCTCATCCTCAATATTTTCGCAAGGTCGGCCCCGCGCATTTCGTTGCAACCCCGGAATCCGATCGTCCGGCTGGTTTGTTTGCGAGGATTTACAGGGTACTTAAGAGAATCATCATCGGCCGTCCACTGGAAACGGCACAGGAATCCCTGGAGCGTCTGACTAAATTTAAGGCATTGGCGATCTTCGGCTCGGATGCGATCTCATCGAGCGCATACGCAACGGAAGCCGCGCTTGTGATTCTGATGGCTGCGGGGAATCTTGCCTTGCATACATCGCTATACATATCGATCGCCATTATAGTGATGCTGATCATCGTCTCTTTTTCCTACCGTCAGATTATTTACGCATATCCCGGCGGCGGCGGGTCATATGTTGTCAGCCGTGAAAACCTGGGCGAGAAGGCCGGACTGATCGCCGCCGCGGCATTGATGATCGACTATATTCTCATGGTCTCCGTTTCCATAGCCGCCGGTACCGAGGCGGTAACCTCGGCGCTGATAGCATCGGGGTACGGCGAACAGATTGCATCGATACAACAGACGCTGCCGGCGTTCTTTAATCTGAACGTTCTCTTAAGTCTTTTCTTCATCGCGCTGCTGACGTTCGGCAACCTGCGCGGCATTCGCGAGTCCGGCACGCTTTTCGCTATTCCAACCTATCTATTTATCGTAAGTCTAGCCGCAATGCTCGTTGTGGGGCTGGTTAAAGCGGCCAGCGGAACCCTGCAGCCCAGCAGCGCACCTCCCGTAATCGAGACCGCCGCGCCGGTCCTGACCCTATGGCTGATTCTCAGGGCTTTTTCCGCCGGCGCCGTGGCCATGAGCGGTACCGAGGCGATTTCTAACGGAGTCACCGCGTTTCAGAAACCGGAAGCTAAGAATGCCGCAAGAACGCTTATAGTCATGGCTGTAGTTCTGGGGACGGCCTTTCTCGGCATATCATATCTGTCAAGCAAGATGGGGCTGGTGCCCGGTGAAGAGACGATTATCTCGCAGGTGGCGCACGCCGTCTTTGGCGTAAACGCGTTCTACATCATTTTCCAGATCGCTACCATAGGCATTCTAGTTATCGCCGCGAATACCGCTTTCGCTGTATTTCCACGCTTGGTATCGGTTATGGCGCATGATCGCTATATGCCGCACCAGTTCACGGACAGAGGGGACCGTCTGGCATATTCCACGGGTATCATCGCCCTGGGAGCAATTGCGGCGTTGCTCGTTGTTATATTTCAGGGGAATGTGCATAACCTTATTCACTTATATGCCGTGGGCGTTTTCCTGGCGTTTTTCCTGGCTAACTCCGGCATGGTTGTGCACTGGTGGAAGGAGAGGGGGCCTAAGTGGAGATTCAGCATCACTGTTAACGGCGTAAGCGCCGTCGTCACTTTTGGCATCCTGCTTGTTGTTGTGGCGACAAAATTCATGCTCGGGGCATGGATCATCGTCTTACTAATACCGATATTGGTAGCGATATTCTTAGCGATTCAACGGCATTACAACAACGTAGGGGAGCAGCTGCGTATAGTGCCGGAGCAACTGCCGTCGACCAAGATCGATCAGGTGGTCATCGTACCTATCGAGGATATAAACTATGCATCGCTGCGGGCAATAGCATTCGCAAGGAGCGTTGCGAGCGACGCCATTATGCTGCATGTATCGACCGATCCGGAAAGCGCCGAGAAGGTTAAAGAAAGAGTTAACGCCTATGCTCCGGATTTAAAGCTGGCCGTTATCGAGTCGCCGTTCCGCTCATTTGTGCGCCCGCTGCTGGCGTATATCAGGGCAATTCATAGTCAGAAGCCGGATGCTTTCGTAACCATCGTACTGCCGGAGTTCATCACGGCGCACTGGTGGGAGAGATATTTGCACGAGCGCAGCGCTTTGCGGTTACATCGTGCCTTCGAGAAACATCCCAACATCGCGGTAGTTATAGTTCCGTACTTACTGGATAAGTAGTGCGGGGATGAATGTAACACTGCGTTCTTCGAGTAAGTGTCGATTCACACTATCTAATATGGCTTTACCTCCAAGGGAACGGCGGGGTGTGTGTCGGCAGCCGTTTAACGGCGGAATTCAGAGAAAAACTAAGGCCATGCCCGACGAGACTATCGTCTACCCCGGGCATGGCCCTAAAACCACTATTGGCATCGAGCGCAAGAGTAACCCGTTTCTTCGCGGTTAGCCCAGCAGCCCGTTTGTGCCCTCAAGCACCGGTGCAAGAACCAGCGCCACAATGGACATCAGTTTTATCATGATGTTCAGCGAGGGGCCGGAAGTATCCTTGAACGGATCGCCTACGGTATCGCCGACCACGGCAGCCTTGTGGGCATCCGAGCCCTTGCCGCCGAACTTTCCGGTCTCGATCCACTTCTTGGCGTTATCCCACGCGCCACCGGCGTTGGACATCATTACAGCCATCATGAATCCCGTTGCGACGGCTCCAACAAGGAAACCTGCCAGAGCAATGGGGCCCAGAATGAAGCCGACAGCAATGGGTATCACTACCGTCAGGAGACCCGGTGCGATCATTTCCTTGAGTGCGGATTTAGTGGATATATCCACGCACTTTCCGTACTCCGGTTTACTCTCACCGGTCATGATCCCCGGGATTTCGCGGAACTGCCGCCGAACCTCATTGATTATAGCGAAAGAGGCTCGACCCACCGCGTCGATGGTCAGGGCGCAGAAGAGACATGGCATCAGAACGCCCAGGAAGATCCCCGCGATTACCGATGTATCCAGCAAACTGAGCTGGCTGACATCGATCACCCCACCTTCGATAGTCACAATTCCCGCAGCAAAAGCGTAGGAGAGCATCAGCGCCAGAGCCGTAAGTCCGGCAGCACCGATAGCAAAACCCTTTCCTGTTGCCGCAGTGGTATTACCCAGTGAGTCGAGGGCATCGGTACGATTCCTGACATCCTCGGGCAGGTCCGACATCTCTGCGATGCCGCCGGCATTGTCCGCCACAGGCCCGTAGGCATCGGTTGCAAGTGTGACGCCTAGCGTGGAAAGCATACCGATACCGGCGATCGCTATTCCGTAGACGTTACCGAAGTAATCTGCCACCAGGATTGCGATTGCGATTATCACGAGCGGCGGTATGGTGCTCAACAGGCCGACAGCGAATCCCTTGGTGATGTTGGTGCCCGCTCCGGTCTGAGACGCTTTGGAAACCCCGCGTGTGGGCCCGAATTCGTATGAAGTGAAGTAGTTGGTGCTTTCTCCTATCAATACGCCGGCGATCAGACCGGTCATGATAGCCCCGAATACTCCCCATGAAGCATCGAGGAAGTATACCGCCAGAGCGGAAAATCCCGCGGTCAATATAGCCGCTGAGAAAGTGCCGCGCCTGAGCGCGTTAAGCAGAGCCTTCATCTCGGGCTTATTACCTACCTTGACAAGGAACACTCCGATGAGAGAGGCGATGATACCGCCCGCGGCCACCATCATCGGCAGGTTCCAGGCAGCCTTCTCCATCTCGCTTTCGGTTCCGGCGAACAGGGTAGCGCCCACCGCCACCATAGAAAGTGTCATAGTGGCGATGATGGCATCCACATAGGACTCAAACAGGTCGGCACCCATGCCGGCCACGTCACCGACGTTGTCTCCGACTAAGTCCGCGATAACGGCGGCGTTGCGCGGGTCGTCCTCAGGGATGCCCTGCTCCACCTTGCCGACCAGGTCGGCGCCCGTATCGGCCGCCTTGGTGTAGATGCCGCCTCCGGCCCTGGCGAAGATCGCCACCAGCGACGCGCCGAAGCCGAATCCGGGGATAATTTGCAGAAAGTCTACATTCCCATTGAAAGCAAAGTACAGGACAGACAAGCCCAGGATACCGATGCCAACGACCGAGATACCCATTACTGCACCGCTGCGGAATGAGACTCTCAGTCCCTGGTTCAAACTTTTAGCAGCCGCAGCCGCAGTACGGTTGTTGGACCTGATGGCAATGTTCATTCCGACAAAGCCGGTAATCGCCGAACAAGCCGCGCCAAAAACGAAGGCAAGGGCAGCCCATGGGCTGATAATAAAGCCCAGCGCGATTGCGAGAACCACCACAAATACAGCCAGTATCTGGTATTCCCGCTTTATGAAGGCCATAGCGCCCTCTCTGATGGCGGCTGAGATCTCTCTCATCCGTTCCGTGCCTTCATCCTGCCGCAGCACGTAGGCGGCAAATGATGCGGCAGCAACGAGTCCCAAGACTCCTGCGATTACCGCATAATAAATTGGGTCCATATACACCTCCTATTTTATTTTATTTTCGAGGTTGGACAGCTTTCCCTCCAGCTTTTGTTGCTGTAAGGCTACGGTCAGGTCACCTCTGGTCTTCTCCAGTATGCCACGCGTCGAGTCGGTAGTTCTTCTCAAACCGCCGGTCATGGCATCGGGGAAATCCATGGTGACCAGCACCCCGTAGATATCGTCCATCGCCTCGAGTAGCTCCTCACATCGTGCGATATCGCCTTTGCGCATCGTGTCCAGCGTATGCCGTCTCAACTCTCCCACCGCCTCCGCTATTCCATTAAGGTAGGCGGCATATCCTACCTTGATATCATCGGGACCGGGAATCGTTCCTTCTACGATTATAGATAAAGTAGAGCAGCCCTCCGCGTATTCCTTCTGGGCGCTGTAGACGAAGCCGCTGTGAAGCAGGTCCTGGTGCTCTTTGAGGACTTCTTCGAGCTCCCGTATCAGATCGCGGGCGGAGTCCAGTTTCTTTCTCGCGTCGTCGTATTCGCCGCGGTGCACGGCGCGGATGCCTTCGGAGCAGAAGCGGATGGCCTCACGCGATGACCGCAACGCCTGTTCCCGGGCTATATCTTTCGATGAAAAAGCCGCCCGCGCCTTTTCAGATATTGCTTCAAGGTGGGCCGCTAACTTTCCCATCTATCTTGCCTCCAGCCTTTCCGCGATCTTATGAGCGGCCCGTTCTATATCGTCGCTTGCCAGGACGGCGCTGATCACGGCCACCGCATCAGCCCCGGCGTCGACGACGGCGCGGGCGTTGTCCGCATTGATGCCGCCGATGGCGACGATCGGCAGCGACACCGAATCTCTAATCTCCCGCAGCCTGTCCAGTCCGACAACATTGATATCCGATTTGGATTGCGTCGGATATATGGAACCGACGGCAACATAGTCGGCGCCGTCGGCCTCGGCCTTGCGCGCCTCGTCCACCGTCGTAGTTGAGCATCCCAGCAGCTTATCGATCGCGAGCAGGCGGCGTGCGTCTGAGACAGGGATATCCTCCTGCCCGACGTGAAGCCCGTCGGCTTCTGACGCCAGCGCTATGCCCAAGTCGTCGTTCACGATAAAGGGAACACCTGAAGGCACGCAGGCATCTTTGAGCTTCCTTGCGGAGTTGAGTATCCGGGATTTATTACCAAGTTTATCTCGAAGCTGAATGATATTTGCGCCGCCGCGGATGGCCTGTCTGCAGGCGTCGACCTCGTCTTTCCCACTCAATAACTCCCTGTCGATTATCACGTATAGGCCCGCTATACGCCTGCCGCGGCGTGATACCTTGCCTTCGAGTTCTCTCTCGATATCGTAAATTGCAAAGCGAGCCCGCTTGAATTTCATTGGATCAAGGTCGACATCCGGCAGTTTGGCGAACTCCTCCAGCACCCTTAGCGATTCGGTGACCCTCCTGGCGTTGGCGGTAACAACATCGTTCACATCACTCCGGGACATGCTTTCCTTGGAAAAAGCGGTGACGTCTCTTTCGGAGTCGCGCGCTGTTAGAAGGGTAGTCTGGAAGGATTTCGCATCGGAAAGAAGATCATGGCGCAGGGCCTTCAGCCGTGAGCTTAAGGCCGCGTCGTTTAATATGAATCGAGCCACGTCCTCGAGAAGGCGCATCCCTTCGCTGAGACGATTAAGATTAGCATCGATTAGACGAAGCATTAATTATATATCCTTGATCTTGTCCGGCATCTCACCGTCACGCGCTTTCTCAATCATATCGTTGACCTCGGAGAAGGTCTTGCTGTATTCCGGGCTGTGCATGTCTATGCCGAGCTGCTTGAGACGATGTTCCGTGTATCTCCCGATGTTGCGCGGGTCGCTGTAATATTTCTCGTCACCTATCGCAGGCGGCGGGCCCATTTCCTCGGTCCATACGCCGGCTTTATTGTGATAGGCGATTCGGGAAACGAGGCGCTTCAGGTCGCTTCCACCGCATTCCGGACAGACGGCCTGCCTTGAGGTATCTCTAAGGAAGACGCTTACCTTTCTACCGCATCCTCCGCATTTGAACTCGTAGATGGGCATATTCCCTAATCGTCCTCTTTGACTTTCTTGTCCTTCTTCTTCCTCTCGGCTTTTTCCTTCATTGCTTCCAACTTATCGGGAGGAGGAGTTCGGGGGGCGGTTACGCCGGGTATCATGGGCCATTCGCCCTTTTCCATGCGTTCAAGATGCTCGTCGTACTCGGTGGGCTCGTGGCCGGTTTCCATGCCGCGCATCATGCGCTTGTTCCAATCGGCCATGGCGCGGGGATCATTGTTCAGCATGCCGCTGGTAAGCTGGTTGTCGCCGAGGATGTCTTCGTAGATGTCCTTGTAGGTTCCGCGAACGGCGAAACGCGAGAAACGGCGTTCAAGCCTCTCTCCTTTGCAGATAGGGCACTTGGGTTTAGTATCTAACTTCCGCAAAAGTATGCTGACGCGGCGGTTGCAATCTTTACATAAATATTCGTAAACGGGCATAACACACTCAATTCCCGAGGGTTAATTTTAGCACATCGACTCAATATGGTAAATAGTAATAGGGTTATGGTTAAGTGTGAAGGCAGTTAATACCTTTAAGTCGTCGCCCAACCCGTGGCGTTCTCGATAAGATTCAATCTCAGCAGCTCGCCTTTCGCGTTCAGGTCTATAGCTATTAAGTCGATGCGGCAAGCCTCCGGCTGCTCGCCGGTGTCGCTCAGGTAGGCCTCGGCCAGTGCGACGAGGCGCTTCTTCTTTCTCTCTGTTATCGACTCTTCAGCACTGCCGAACGACTTGCCCGTCTTGGCGCGCACCTCTATAAAGACGAGCGCACCGTCCTTCCATGCGATGATGTCTATCTCGCCGGCCCTGGTGCGGTAGTTGCGCTCGCGTATCTTGTAGCCGCGTTTTAACAGATAGTCTGTGGCGATGTTCTCCGCGATGGCGCCTGTTTCTCTGCGATTCATAATCTTTGTGGAAACTCCCTGGAATCCCCCTTGAAAGGGGGAAACAATAACCGAACCCCCTGTTAGTCCCCCATACGTTGGGGGACTTAAAAATGTTTAGGGGACACCCCTACAACCCCGTCCACGATTCATCGGGGTACCTCTTTCCTTTAGGACTGTAATTGCGAGGAGTCCTTCCATGATATCACGGTATATGGAAGGACGACGTGGCAATCTCGTAGCCGGTCAACCCCCTGCTATCCCCCAGTCTTGGGGGATGTATGAAAAGATTAGGGGACACCCCTACAACCCCGTCAAGAGACCTTGTCTCCTGTACCTCTTATTACGTTGGTCACAGGGTAGGGGCGAAAAATTTTTCGCCCCTACCTACGGTATTCTCTCTGAGTATATGCTTTGTGTTGCTCGCAGGCAATATTATCGTATAATAAAAAAGTGAAAGCTGTAGCGGAATGTTATGACTGCCTGGCGCGGCTGCTGAGTCAAGCGGCGAGTTATGCAACGACTGATCACGCCTTACGGTCTGAGGCTATCGAGGCGGGTACGGTAGTGCTCGACAAGCACTTCTCCATTGACTGTCTGACCATAGATGTCGCCACCAGGATTCACCGCGTCGTCCGGGATATCACCGGAAATCCTGATCCATATCTTCCTATGAAGGAGCGGGAGATGGAGCTTTCCCGTACACTTGTCGCTCAGGTTGGGGCTCCGTCATCGAACGATTTCAAGTCTTATCTGTCGCTGGCGCTGGCGGGCAACGCCATAGATTTCTTCCGCGACCTTGAGCAGGTGAAGAAGGACATCGAGTCGCCGATAACATTCGCAGTTGATGATTCGTCCGATTTCGAGCGAAGGCTGAAGGGGGCCAGAACATTAATGTTCCTCGCCGATAACACGGGTGAAGTATTTTTCGACCTGCCGCTGGTGAAATGGCTCAGGCAGTTCGTGTCTGTCACATATGTTGTCAAGGGATCGCCTGTCCAGAACGACGCCACCATCGATGATCTGCGCCGCGCCGGCCTCGATGGGCGGCTTGGCCGCGTAATAACCACGGGACTCGACGCTCCCGGTGTCTTGTTCGAGGCGGCGTCGCAAGAATTCAGGAGCGAGTTCGCCGCCGCTGACCTGGTGATAGCCAAGGGGATGGGGCACTGGGAGGGGCTTACCGAGTTGCCACCGACCGGCAAGGTGTTTCACTGCTCCATGGCCAAGTGCAAACCTGTTGCCGATTCCATGGGCGTACCGTTAAACAGCTTTGTAGCGATAATGAGGTGATTTGATGCAGGTGGAAGACACTATTTTCTATCCCGAGAAAGAACTCCTGGGCCAGCCCGGCGACCTGGGCCTGGAGTTCGAGGATATTACATTTAGAATGGCCGATGCTTTAACACTTCACGGATGGTTCGTGCCCGGCAGCCGCCGCGAGACATTGCTGTGGTGCCACGGAAACGCCGGCAACATAGGCGACCGTCTGGACCAATTGAAGCTGCTTCACGACAGGCTCGATGTCAATATATTCATCTTCGACTACCGCGGCTACGGCAGGAGCCAGGGGCGGCCCACCGAGGACGGGACATATCGCGATGCGCATGGGGCCCTGGACTACCTGCGCTCGCGCCCGGATGTCGAGGAGGATAGGATTATCATCTTTGGACAGTCGCTGGGTGGGGCCATCGCCGTCGATCTGGCCTGCAGGAACAGGATTATGGGTCTCATTCTGGAGGCCACGTTCACTTCGCTCGTCGATATTTTTGAGATGCCGCCGAAGGCTTTTTCAGTGAAGTATGATTCGTATTCTAAGATAAAGCGTGTAAAAGCTCCGTTGCTGATGCTGCACGGCGATCATGACGATGTCGTGCCCTTCGAATCGGGTTATACTCTGTTTAAAGCAGCCAACGAGCCAAAGAAGTTCTGCGCCATCGCGGGGGCGATGCATAACGATAACTACATCGTGGGCGGCGAGGGGTATTTCGCTGAGATCAAGAAATTCATCGAGAGGATCTCCAAGTAAGGTAGTCACCACCCCCTATGTCCCCCAATCTTGGGGGATTTTTAATAAAGATAGGGGACACCCCTAAAACCCCGGCCCCGATTTATCGGGGCACCTCTCTCTGTAACCGTCATTCCGGTGAAAACCGGAATCCATGGAGGACGAATGGCTATTCGCTCCTACGTCGTCGGTCGATGATGTATTCCGTAGGGGCACAGCATGCTGTGCCCCTACATTTGGAAACGATCGTGTTGGGGCAGGTCCTTCCATGATATTCTGGTATATGGAAAGATGCCCAAAACAAAGGGCGCGAAGACTGCGCCCCTACATCGAAAACAATCGTCGATCAAATCTTTCCTAAATCCATCTCCGGCCTGAACGGCGAGAAACACATCCTGTGAATGGGGCAGGCGCCCAGCCGACCGATGCTCTCCAGATGTTCCTTGGTCGCGTAGCCTTTGTGCTCGGCGAAGCCGTAGCCGGGATAGGTTTTGTCGAACTCGACCATAAGGCGGTCGCGCGTGACCTTGGCGATTATGGAGGCGCACGCTATCGACAACGATATGCAGTCGCCCTTGGGGATGCAGCGCTGGGGCAGGTTGACTTCGGTGAGCCGCACGAAGTCGATGAGCAGAGCGTCGGGCTTGGTATCGAGATTTGCGATCGCCTTTTTCATAGCCATCTTAGTAGCTCTGACAATGCCGTATTCGTCGATGGCCTCCGATGACATCTCTCCGATGCCGACGGCTATAGCGGATTCGAGAATCAGAGGTAAGAGTTGCTCGCGGGTCTCTGCCGTGAGCTGCTTGCTGTCGTTGATCAGGTGCAGCCATTCGGTATCCAGGCCGAGGGGCAGTATGACGGCGGCGGCCATGACCGGCCCCGCCAGCGGGCCGCGCCCCACCTCGTCGATGCCGGCGATGAGGCGACATCCGCACTTTACCAGCGCCTGCTCTTCGGCGAAGCTGGGGCGATGGTTTGAGCCGCTAGGTTTCGTTTTCATCTTTTCGGCCGTCGGCGCGAAAATATGGGCTTTGGGGAAGTCTAACAAAACCGGATAAGGGAAGCAACTGTCGTTGTTTGTGTAGTAACTTTTATTGTCATTGCGAGGAGCCCTTCTTCTGGTTGAGGTGTGCAGAAGGACGACGTGGCAATCTCGTCGTTTTGTGACACGGCGCAATAGGAGATTGCTTCGCTTCGCTCGCAATGACGGTCGTTGAGGACATGCTATAATTGGAGTATCGATTTATAAGGAGTCTATAACTGAACGGCGAAAAGACAGCACGCAAGATAGTTGAGGTGGCCTCGGACAAGCAGGCGGAGGATATCGTTCTGCTGGATGTGCGGGAGTTGTGCTCGTTCGCCGATTACTTTGTGATATGCAGCGGGGCCTCCCAGCGCCAGACGTCGGCCATAGCCGAGGAGATCGACAAAACGTTTCATAAAAAAGGGCCCAAACTGAAGCATAAAGAAGGCGATGTCGAATCCGGCTGGCTGCTCATGGACTACGGCGACGTTATCGTCCACATCTTCGGCGCCGATGAGCGGAAATACTACAAGCTGGACAAGCTCTGGTCCAAGGCCAAATCCCTGGTCAGGATCGAGTAGTATATTTTAGAATCTCCTCGGGCTTGAAGAAGTTCTTTATCTCTATCTCGGCATTCTCCGGCGAATCGGAGCCGTGGACCATGTTGCGCTCGATGCTCTCTCCCAGGTCGGCTCTGATCGTTCCTTTGTCGGCCTTGGCCGGATCGGTCTTGCCCATAGTGTTGCGCGCCACCTCTATGGCGTTCTCGCCCTCGAAGACGGCGGCGATTATCGGGTCGGATGTTATGAATTTAAGCAGGTCGTTAAAGAAGGGCTTATCCGCATGGACGGCATAATGTCGCTTTGCCAGCGCTTCGTCCATCCACAGCATCTTCATGGCCACGATCTTGAGCCCGGCCTTTTCCAGTCGGGCGAGTATCTCTCCCCCGAGCCTGCGCTCGATGGCATCAGGTTTACATAATATCAAAGTGCGTTGAATCATCTTGTTCCTCTCTATGCTTTCTCCATTATGAACATCGTCGCTTTAGCATGCGCTATGAGCGTTCCGTCGTCAAGCTTTATCTCGGCTTCGGCTTCAAGCGTCTTATCCCGCACCCCGGTGGTACGGGCGGTAATCATAAGGCGCTGGCTGGGGGCGGCGGATTTCTTGAAGCGGGTCTCCATCTTGGCCGTGACGCAGTAGTAGCCGCTGTAGTAGGCGGGATAGGCCACGGCCTCGTCGAGCAGGCCGCTGATGATGCCGCCGTGGATGTAGCCGGGCCAGCCCTGGTGGTCCTCGCCGGGCGTGAACTCGGCCCTGGCAACGTCGCCGTCACGTTTGAATTTGAGCCTGAGGCCGATGGGATTGTCCACGCCGCAGCCCCAGCAGTTTGTGAAGTTTTCGAAGTCTTTTAATGAGCGTTTTTGCTGTTTTGTCATTTGTCGCCTCTAGTTTAGTTGGGACCCCCTGCGGTCCCCCTTGAAGGGGGAAACGATAACCGAACCCCCTAGTAGTCCCCCATACGTTGGGGGACATTAATAAATCTGGGGGACACCCCCAGTTCCCCCATCAGGAGAATTTCTCCTGTACCTCTTTTAATTTTAACCTGTCATTCTGAATCCTTCCATAATAAGATTCTCTGGAAGGATGAAGAATCTCGTTGGAATCAACCCCCTGTTGTCCCCCAATCTTGGGGGACGTTAAAAAAGATAGGGGACACCCCTAAAACCCCGTCAGAGGGCGATCCCTCTATACTCCCCTGTTACTGCCTGTCATTGCGAGGAGTCCTTTCATGATATCACGGTATATGGAAGGACGACGCGGCAATCTAGTCGATATTCAACCCCTTGAATCCCCGATACGTTGGTCATCGCGTAGGGGCGACCCTCGTGGTCGCCCACAGAGGGCAGGCACAATCCTTCCATGACATTAAGGCATATGGAAGGATGCCCCTACGGAATACGAGACACCCCTGTCCTTCCATGGAAGGACTTCCCCCTCTTTATTAAAGAGAGGGTTAGGGGGAGTTCGTGCTCTAATCATGTCATGATGATATGCATCTCGGCCTTGGCATCCGCTATCAGCGTGCCGTCCTCCATCTTAATAGTGCTGTAACCTTCCGCTTTCTTTTCGTTTACCCGTCTGGCTTCGCCGCATATAATGAACTTCCGGCCTATCATGGTGGGCTTGATCAGCCTCATATTCAGCTTGGTCGTCACAATATATATTCCTTCGTAGTGCGCGGCGTAGCCTATCGCTTCATCGAGCATAGTGCACGTGATGCCGGCGTGCGCCACGTTTGGCCATCCCTGGTAGTTCTTGCCCGGCACGAACTCCGCTATCGCCTTGCCGTCCTCGTTGTGGAACTTGAGTTTCAGTCCAAAGGGATTATCCTTGCCGCAGGCGAAGCATAACGGAGTCTCCTTAACATCCTGCGCCGCGATTTCTTCCCAGATACTCATCTTCTTCTCTCCCTCGGTTGTGTTGTCGCCGATCGAATATGCGATATACTCTTCTAACTGGACACGTTTTAATCTGTATTGTAGATAATATGCATCGTTGCAGTTCCCTCGGCGATGAGCGTGCCGTCCTCCAGCCTTATTTCGCCCGAGCCTTCAACGGTGCGCTTGCTGTGGGATTTGACCCATGCGCTGATGAGCAGCCGCCGGTCCACAGGGGCCGGTTTCCTGTAGTGTACTTCCAGTTTGGCGGTCACTACATAGAATCCGCTGTATGTCACCGCGTAGCCTATCGCTTCATCCAGCAAGGTGCATGTAAGACCGCCGTGCATGACCTGGGGCCAGCCCTGATGCATCCCGTTCGGTTGGAATTCCGCCACCGCTTTATCTCCTTCCTGACGGAACTTCAAGCGCAGCCCGATGGCGTTATCCTTGCCGCAGGCAAAACACAGCGGAAGCTCCTTGAGGTCTTGCGGAGAAGCCTTTTTCCAGATGCTCATTTTTTCTCTCTCGGTTTAGTTATAGACGGTCGTCTCAAGTATAAAGGTTGCAGTGTTGCTATGTCATCGACCCCGCCGCGTTCCAATCGTTTCCAGCCCAGTTCGGCAAGGAATCCGGCGCGTCGCAAATTGGTTTCGCGTATAACGGCCAGCTCGCCGAGGCGTTCGGCTATGAAGTCCGCCGGGTCCGGTTGATTCTTGGGGAATGCGAAAAATTGTCCGCATATAATCGTTTTCTCGCCGATGGTTTTGCACAGCGCATCGAGGGTCGTTATATTTTCATCGACCGTTTTTTGCCATCCGTCGTCGCCTGTACGAAATGCGGCCGAGGCTATCTCGCCGCGCCCGGCGTTCTGTATCACGCATACCGGCAGGCCGGTGTCGGCGTGGGGATAAGCCTCGATCTCCAGCGTGCCGATACCGACGAGCTTAATGTCGAGCGACAGCGCCAATCCCTTGGCCGCGCTGAGCCCGGCGCGAAGGCCGTTGTAGCTGCCCGGCCCCAGCGATATAAATACCGCGTCGATCTTATTTAATTCTTCGCCTATGAGCTCGAATAAGCGCAATGCGTTAGGCATCAGGTTGACCGTATGGTTCTGGCCCGCGAGCCAGCTTATCTCAGCTATCGGCCTGCCTTCGCGCGATACGGTTACGGAGGCGGTATCGGTTGCGGTGTCTATCGCCAGTTCCACTAGCTGAACCTCTTTTTGATATCGGCAAGCATTGCTTTGTAACGCTCCCCGTGCGACATTAGAGCGAGGTTGCGCTCGTTATCGCCAATCATATCGATTTCGATAAGCAGGTTCTGCGGCGGCAGGAGGTCGATGGCTTTATCGGCCCATTCCACCACGCACAATCCTCGTCCGTACAGGTAATCGTCCAGGCCGATGTCGGCAATCTCAGCGATGTTGTCGAGCCTGTACAGGTCGATGTGGTACATCGGTAGTCGGCCTTTATATTCGTTCACTACTACGAAGGAAGGACTCCTGGCGTATCCGTCGATATCCAGCCCCCAGGCGATGCCCTGAGTAAGGCAGGTCTTGCCCGCGCCAAGATTTCCGACAAGCAATATCACATCCCCGGACCGCGCCGCGCGCCCCAGTTCTCTGCCGAGGCGCTGCGTTTCCTCCGGGCTGCGGCTGGTGAACTTCACAAACGCGTTCCCTTCATGAAATGGTCCCACCCCGAATAACCCCAGGAGAACTCGTTCCCGTCTTCGTCAAGGACCTTCACACCCCTGCCTTTAACTATCTTGCCGATCACGGTTACCGCGCAGGGGACATCGCGTTTGCACTTATCCATTATCTTCTGCGATGCGGTGAATATCAGCTCGTAATCCTCGCCGCCGGTCAGGGCCAGGGTAAGGGCCTCGTTGCCGAACGACTTGAGTACAGCGGGATGGATCGGGATGCGGTGGCTGTTAAGCCTGGCGCCGACACCGCTGGCGAAGCATAGCTTTTCCAGGTCGCCCAGCAGACCGTCGCTGACGTCTATCGCGGCCCTGACGCCGTTCTTCGCCAGTATCAGTCCCTCCCTGGGTCGGGGCGTGGGTCTGATATGCGCCTCTAGCAAGGCCGCGGCGGCCTTCTTGTCCAGAGAAAGTCCCCTGTGTATCATCGCCAGACCGCCCGCGGAGGCGCCCACGGTGCCTGTTACCGCGATCATATCACCGGGCTTTGCCGCGGAACGCCTGAGTGGCTTAGTCTTGTTTTTAGTTTCGCCGATGAGTGTAATCGTTATCGCTATCATCGGCGAAGCAACGGTGTCGCCGCCGACGATGCGCACTTTGAACTTCTTAGCGAGATCGAGCATGCCCCTGTAAAGTTCGACAACGTTTTCCGCGTCGGTGTCGGCGGGGACGCCTATCGATATTAAAGCGTAAAGGGGACGCCCGCCCATGGCGGCGATATCGCTCAGGTTGACCGCCATCGCCTTCCGGCCCAGCTCCGTCCAGGTGATGTTCCGGAGATCGAAGTGTACGCCCTCGATAAGGGTGTCCGTCGTTGCCATCTGCAGCCCTTTGGCCTTCCAGCACGCCGCATCGTCGCCGATGCCCATGAGCAGCCGCCCGCCGCCGGTCTTCCCGACGGTCTTTGATATCAGTTCGATGAGCTTAAATTCACCCAGTTCCGATATTTTCATAATCAAGATTATACCCGCTTTCCCAGCCGTTATCTAGCGAACGTTGCTGAAACTTGCTATAGTAATCCTGCTATGCGTTACGCGATACTTGCCGATATTCACGGCAATCTGGATGCCTTCCGGGCGGTGCTGCGGGACATCGACGAAAGGGGAGGGGTCGATGAACTGTGGTGCCTGGGCGACATGGTCGGCTATGGTCCCGAGCCCTCGACCTGCCTGGATATTATCAGAGAGCATCCTCATATCTGTGTGGCGGGCAACCATGACTGGGCCGCCGCCGGTAAGATAGACACTGCGGATTTCAATCCGGATGCGGCGGCGGCTTGCGAGTGGACGGCCATTCAGTTGAATCAGTCGGATAAGCAATACTTGCAGAATCTTCCGTTAACATTAGTCCGCGGCGATTTCACCCTGGCGCATGGCAGTCCGCTCGATCCCCTCTATGAATATATCTTCTCCGTCGTGAGCGCGGAGGACAACCTGCTAAGCGTCGGCACGGCGCATTGCCTTATAGGGCACACTCATGTGCCGGCTGTCTTTTCGTACTGCGAGGGGATTTGCCGTAAGGAATCGCTGCTTCCGGTGTTGCAGCTGGGCGGGCGGATGATCGTAAACCCCGGCGGGGTGGGCCAGCCCCGCGACGGCGATCCCAGAGCAAGCTATGCTATCTATGACGATGCCGAGCGGGTTATCTACAGCTACCGCGTACCTTACGATATAGCCGCGGTGCAGGAGAAGATGAGGGAGGCCGGACTGCCGGAGTACCTGTCGCTGAGATTGAGCGACGGCCTGTGATTACGTGCCGCGCTTCTCGTAGTCGGGGCATTTCACGGCGTTGGGGCGCTCGGGGCGGTGACATGTGCTGCGCCAGTCCCATTTGCAGCTGTCGCAAAGGAAAATGTTACGGCCTGCGGCCTTCTTGAATTTTAATTTCAGCTTGTCCCAGAAGTTCATAATATTCAACTCAGAGTGATTTTACTATACTATGTCAATGCGATGTTAGCAACAGGAGGTTGTGAAATGCCAATCGTTAGAGTTGAGATGTGGCCCGGCAGGACCCGGAAGCAGAAGGCGGAGTTGGCCAAGGCGATAACGGATGCGATCGTGAAAATCGTCAAGTCGCCGCCGGAGGCCACTACAGTCGTATTTGAGGACGTGGCCAAAGAGAACTGGGCTATCGGCGGCAAGCTCGCTTCCGATGCGTGATGTGTAGGGGCAATTCATGAATTGCCCCTACATGGTGGCTGAGATTTTGGGGAGGTGCAGGGGGTTGACCAATATTGTCGACCCTGCCAGCGGCGCTAGCTGTAATACTTGCTCAATCGTCCTGATATGTTATAAAATAGCATCTCGGTGCCAAGCGGCGGGGATACCCCGCCTTTAACTTTGAAATATGGGCCGCTAGCTCAACCGGCAGAGCAACTGACTCTTAATCAGTAGGTTCAGGGTTCGACTCCCTGGCGGCTCACCAACGTTTTTGCAGCTAATCATCTCTAAATCTTACTTCTATTATCTATGTTAACCTGCTAGGCTCAATAGACTCATTTGTGCTTGACACTAGTTTCTTACTACATTAAAGTGTTACTATCTTATTAGTCGGTATTTAACCCGAAATGGGTTTTCAGTAGGAGGGTAGCATGAGATTGGTTAAAATCGGTGGAGTGTTATTACTGAGTACATTGCTGTTATCATCTATCGCTTGTGCTACGCCTACATATCATTTATCTACTTCCGTTAATGGCCAGGGCAGCGTCATGCCTGTTAGCGGGGATTATCTGGAGGGTAAATCATGTATTTTGCTGGCCAAACCGGCGTCGGGTTGGGAGTTCGACCATTGGGAAGGAGCGGCAAGCGGGGATAACGGTCTGGTTACGATAACAATGAATTCAGACAAGTCAGTTACTGCCTTTTTTGTAGAAACAGGAATGTCCTCGATGTCGGAGAAAGGCTTTTCTATAACTCTCCCTGAAGGTTGGGAGGAGACTCCGGCTGGATTGGTAGAAGAAGGGACTGCCTATTATTCTATTTCGGCGTGTTCGGGCAGCGGCGCTATGGTTATCGTGGCAGAAATGGACGCAAGCGGCTTGAGTTTGCAGACTTTCTATGAGGCTAGCAAAATCGGTCTGGAAGCCTTTGGAGATTATGACATTCTCTCTGAAGAGGAGATAACAATAGATGGCATGCCAGCCAAGCAGATGATATATACGGTTGTTATTGGGGGGGCTACTAGTCAGATGCTGCAGTGCGTGCTGGTTAAAGGGGATACAGGTTGGCTGATCACATTTTCCTGTGAACCCGAATGCTGGGATACTATGGAAAGTACCTTCAATGCTATGCTGAATAGCTTCGAGTTGCTGGATTAAGCATATTCTTGGCAGCTTGCCTGTTTGCGTAGTCCTCGGAATATTTTTCTCATTTACCCTTTTTCTTCTTTGGTTTTTTCTTGGCAGGCAGCTCCCGCGTGATTTCTTGCGGCCTGACAGTAGGGTCTTCCGCTTTGTATTTGACTATCGTGCCAAATCCTGTGTCGACTATCGCCATGACCTTGTAGGCATAGCGCCGTTCGTTTCCTATTATTACGATATCGCCTATTTGCATAGAGACTATTATACCATCTCATATTCGGCGGAGGAGTGATATTGAATCCTGTATCGAGATGCCGGGAATAGCGATTATTCCAATACGGTGCAGGCATATCGCCGAACCAGACTGCTGAAAAAGTCCCAATCAACCCCCTGTATCCCCCATACGTTGGTCATCGGGTAGGGGCAGGGCAAGCCCTGCCCGACAAGAAGGGCGCAGCAAGCGGCGCCCCTACGGTACATCCCCGGTTCCCCCGGCCCCGATATATCGGGGCACCTCTTTTTCGTCGGTCTCCGAACTTGCAGTTGCTCTGTCGGGCCAAATGATATTATGATTACAAAGGCTATCCAAGACGTGCGAGGATATTCGATGAAGGATGAGGTCAAATGCCCGCTGTGCGGAGCCGCGACAACTCTGCGTACGGCTAAAAAAGGCGCGAATGCCGGCAGGGAGTTTCATGTCTGCGTTCGTTATCCCGAGTGCAAGGGAAAAACGGAATCACGGAACGTAGTGTCGGAGAAGGACAGCGCCAGGCTGAAGAAGATGATGGACGGGATGCCATCCGATGTGCAGTGGCTGGCCACTTTCGAATGTATACGGAGCCAGGCCGCACCCGTCATGAGCAGGGTGAGCAA
Source organism: Dehalococcoidia bacterium (assembly GCA_041649635.1). Taxonomy (NCBI): domain Bacteria; kingdom Bacillati; phylum Chloroflexota; class Dehalococcoidia; species Dehalococcoidia bacterium. The sequence continues at coordinate 477,920 of JBAZMV010000001.1, read as the reverse complement.
GGCCGCGGGCGGCGGCGACTCGGAGATGCTGGATGCCTTGAATGAAGCGAGCAGACGCCTTCCTATACTGCTCCAGGCTATGGAGGAGATACCGGAGCCATCGAGAGAAGAGTATAAGGAATCCAGGAAGAGCGTGCTAAAGGGTATAGAGTCCTACATGGATGGTTGCCGCTCCTATATCAGGTGGGTTGAGACCGGCGACAGCACCTGCCTGAACGAGGGGATGGCCGATTTCAACGAGGCCGCCGTAAGTTTCGATAACTCAACGAAGTGGCTGGCGAAGGCGGGGCGGTAGCATAGTTTACGGCGGGGGGAGGTTAATATGGGCGGAACATTGTTTACTGTTTTCATAATTTTTCTAATCTTGAAGCTAACCCATGTCATAGACTGGAGCTGGTGGTGGGTGACGTGTCCGCTGTGGGTTAGCGTGCTCATAGTGCCGGTATTGATCTTTCTCCTCATATTCGGCGTGATCTCCAGCGCTGCTATCATGGCCGTTCTCGCCAGGTGGTTCTTCTTCCGGCCGCGGAGACAGGGGTGAACAGCTTTATGGTTCGGTTCGTGTTGACAGGCCGCCCGTACTCTGATAATGTTTTTTAACCGAACTTAGGTCGATACTTTGTTCCATCCCTGTAATGGTGCCGCCCATGCGTTAAGGAATCGACTGCGTAGTAATTTACTTTCGGGGGAGTGTCGGAATTGGCAGACGAGCATGACTTAGGATCATGTGCCGCAAGGCTTGAGGGTTCGAGTCCCTCCTTCCCCACCATTAAAAGGCGCTTATTTCCGCATCCTTCACGGCTCAGGGATTTTAGCCGGCACGGTTGTTTGATACAAGTTGATATAAAATCGTAAGAAAAAGGTTGAAATTATCCTTGTCTTGTGTTAGCATTCACCAACAATAGAGCAGAAGTAACGAGGAGGCGCTATGCCGACAGGGAGTCAGGTCATTGGCCTGAAGGTGAAATTAGAGAAAATAATGTTATTTTAGAAAAAGGATCGGCTAAAGGAGGAATAGAATGTTAGAGTCAATGCTCGGCCCCGATGTCATGAAGAAAATAATGGCCAAGCTGGCGGCGCTTATATGTGTGATCGTGGCATGGATCGGTTTGATAATGGTCATGATGACCGCGTTTGTCGCAAAGACTGTCGATCTGGATGACGGGAGTATGAAAACTGTTGTGATGATCAATCATGCGCATTTGTGGCCGATGTTAATAGGCTTCTTCTGCGCCGGCGCCGCTCTGGTGGCCGGAGGCAAGAAGACAAAGATAAATCTTTCCTATATCCTGTTCGTTGTTTCTTTCTGGGTTATGCTGAATTCAATCATGAATTTCGTAGCGGGGCCGACGCTGGCGGGCGCGGGCCTGGCCGAGGCCGTGGTTCCGCTGATGTCGCCGGTGGCGGCCATAGGCGGTTTCCTTGGTATACTTGGCGGCGTTGTCGGGATAATGGGCGCCGGCAAATACGCCAGCTGATTCTTAGCCGGTTTTTCCTTAAAATCAAGAGAGCCTTACACGTTCCTGTGCGAGGCTCTCTTTTTATGTGCCTCTTTTGCTGGATGGTTGCGCGGGGAGAAAACGGCGACAGGGTTTTCGCGTTGAGGCTGTTCGTGACTTCAATAGGTCATCATATTGACGAGCGAGCATCAATCAGGCATAATGTAATATAAAATTGGATAAATATCTCAAGGAGGAAACGTGTTAGAGTCAATGCTCGGCCCCGAGACTATGAACAAGATAATGGCCAAACTATCTGCGCTGATATGTGTAATCTTGGGGTGGATAGGTTTGATAATGGTCATGATGACCGCTTTTGTAGCTAAGATAGTTGATCTGGATGACGGAAGCACTCAAACTGTTGTGATGATAAATCATGCGCATCTATGGCCGATGTTGATAGGCTTCTTCTGTGCCAGCGCTACGCTGGTCGTCGGAGGCAAGAAAACAAAGATAAATCTATCTTACATCCTTATGCTGGTTTCATTCTGGATCATACTTAATACGATTCTGGGATTTGTGGACGGGCCTACGCTTGAGGGAGCCGGGTTGGCCGAGGCGGTGGTTCCGCTGATGTCGCCGGTGGCGGCCATCGGGGGGTTCCTCGGATTACTGGGCGGCGTGGTAGGTATACTGGGCGCCGGTAAGTACGAGAAATAATAACATAAGTCAATTTTGCGACTTAACAAAGCGAGGGGCACTGTAGGTAAACAGGGCCCCTTTTTTATATTTGATGAGCTTGAGATTAATAGTCCCTTATGTTAGGATTCAGCTATGGAACAGGCTCGCATAAGAAACTTCTGCATCATCGCTCACATAGATCACGGCAAGTCCACGCTGGCCGACCGTCTTCTCGAGGAGACGTTCACCGTCAGCCTGCGGGAGATGCGCGAGCAGCTTCTCGATCAGATGGACCTGGAGCGGGAGCGCGGCATCACCATCAAGCTGAAAGCGGTTTGCATGAATTACAAGGCATCGGACGGCCTTGATTATCAGCTTAACCTTATCGATACGCCGGGGCACGTGGATTTCAGCTACGAGGTGTCGCGCAGCCTGGCGGCATGCGAGGGGGCGGTGCTGGTCGTCGATGCGACGCAGGGGATACAGGCGCAGACGCTGGCCAACGTGCACATCGCTCAGGAGAACAGGCTGACGCTGATACCGGTTGTCAACAAGATCGATCTGTTTAATGCCGAGCCGGAGAAGGTGTCCGAGGAGATTCAAAACGTTATAGGCTTTTTCGCTGACGAGATCATCATGGCTTCGGCCAAGACGGGCGCCGGGGCTAAGGATATCCTGGAGGCCATCGTTAAGAGGATTCCTGCGCCGAGCGGCGATTCGAGGAAGCCGCTGCGCGCCCTTATCTTCGATTCCAAGTACGATTCATATAAAGGGGTGGTGGCCTATGTGCGCGTGATGGACGGCGCTGTGGCGAAAGACGCCAAGCTGCGGCTGATGGCTAACGGTAAGGAAGTGGAGCCGGTCGAGCTGGGGGTTTTCAAGCCGGGGATGACGCCTGTAAACAGGCTGAACACCGGAGAGGTCGGCTATATAGCCACCGGGCTGAAGACCGTCGCCGAGTGCCATGTGGGAGATACGGTTACTACGGCGGAGGAAGGCGCGGATACGCCGCTGCCGGGCTACCGCCCGGCCCAGCCCATGGTTTTCGCCGGCATCTATCCTATAAATACCGACGACTATGCCGCACTGCGCGAGAGCCTGGATAAGCTGAGCCTTAACGACGCGTCCCTCGTGTTCGAGGCGGAGAGCAGCGCCGCTCTGGGCTTTGGATTCCGCTGCGGGTTCCTTGGGCTGCTTCACATGGATATCGTCAAGGAGAGGCTGGAGCGGGAATATGACCTGGAGCTGGTGGCCACCGCCCCCAGCGTAGCTTATCAGGTCACCACCACCGGGGGCGAGGAGCTTTCTCTGGCCAACCCCTCCCTGCTGCCGCCGCCCGCCGAGATAGCTGAACTGAGGGAGCCGTGGGTCTCGGTGGATATTATCATACCGGCCAAGTACATCGGCAGCGTGATGGAGCTGCTGCGGGAGCGGCGCGGCGATTATCGCGGCATGGAGTATTTCCTCAAAGAGGACGTGCAATCGCGCGAAACGGGCGGCGCACTGCGCGTTATGCTGAAATACGACGTCCCTCTCTCCGAGCTCATCATCGACTTTTACGATCACCTGAAGTCGCGCACGCAGGGCTACGCCTCGATGGACTATGCCTTCGCGGCCTATCTGCCGGCCGAGCTGGTGAAGCTTGAGATACTGATCAACAGCCAGCCGGTTGATGCCTTCTCCCTCATCGTGCCGCGGGAGCGGGCTTACAGGCAGGGACGCGATCTGGTGACGAAGCTGCGGAAGCTCATACCGCGCCAGAATTTCGAGGTGGCGATACAGGCGGCCATCGGCAGCAAGGTCATCGTCAGGGAGACGATCAAGCCGTATCGCAAGGACGTCATCGCCAAGTGCTACGGCGGCGATATCACACGCAAGCGCAAGCTGCTGGCGAAGCAGGCCGAGGGCAAGAGGAAGATGAAGATGGTGGGCAGGGTGGAGATACCGCCGGAGGCCTTCGTCGAGGTGCTCAGGATCTAGCCCGACAGGAGCTTATAGAGGTATTCACGCAGTTCCAAACCGATTCCGGGCTGTTTCAGTCCCCAGGCGATCGATGTTTTAAGCAGTCCCATCGGTTTGCCCGCGTCGTAGTAGGTTCCTTCGAATTCATAGCCGTATAAGTTCTGCTTCTTCCGCAAAATAGCCAAACCGTCGGTCAGCTGTATCTCACCGCCCTTGCCCGGCTTTGTGGCCCGCAGCGCGTCGAATATCTCAGGCGTGAGGATGTATCGTCCCATGATGGCCAGCCGCGATGGTGCCTTCTCAGTCTCCGGCTTCTCAACGGTATCGAGTATGCGGTATGTGCGCTTTGCCACTTCCTCCGGCTTGACGATGCCGTATCGGCTGATATCCTCAGGCGCGACTTTCAGCAGGGCCAGCACGCTTCCCCCGTATTTCTTATACACCTTCGACATCTGTTTTATCACGGTCGGATCGGCGCCGAAGAGGTCGTCAGGCAGGAAGACGGCGAAGGGCTCGTCGCCAACCTCCTTCGCCGCCATGAGCACGGCGTGTCCCAGCCCCCTGGGATTGTTCTGGGGAACGAAGCGTATATCGGCGAGCCTTGAGGTTCGCTGCACCTTCTCCAGCAGTTCGGTGTCGCCCTTCTTCTTCAGGGCGGACTCCAGCTTCCTGTGCGGGGCGAAGTGGTCTTCCAGGGAGGATTTGCCGGGGGAGGTGATGATTATTATCTCCTCGATGCCGGAGGCTATCGCCTCCTCCACCGTGTGCTGGATGATGGGCTTGTCGTACAGCGGGAGAAGCTCCTTTGGAACTGCTTTAGTGGCCGGAAGGAACCTGGTTCCCCAGCCCGCGGCGGGTATCACTGCCTTGCGTATTTTCCGGGACATGGTTTTACTATTTTATATGGAGATTGAGAATTAGGCAACCGTCCGGTAGGTTAGGTTCAACCCCCTGGAATCCCCCAGTCATGGGGGATATAAAAAAATAGATAGGGGACACCCCTATAACCCCGTCAGGAGACAGGGTCTCCTGTACCTCTGTGAGAAGCTAACCTCTACCTTGAGGGGAGAGGACTAAAGTGAGCGTGAATAAACCATAATCTTTAGTGTCGGTAAAACCCCGAGGCGGAGCCTCTTCCCCCTCTTTTGAGAAGAGGGGGTTAGGGGGTGTTAATTTAAAAATTATTTCCCTCTCCCTCTGCAGGGAGAGGGTCAGGGTGAGGGTCGTACCCGTCATTCCGGCGAAGGCCGGAATCCACGTAGGGGCGAATAATCATTCGCCCGTTATTCGGCGGGTTGGAAACCCGCCCTACAAACTGAACCTCTGTTCTCTTGGACTGTCATTGCGAGGAGTACTTCAGCAGTTCGGAAAGACGACGTGGCAATCTCAACTATCATCAACCCCCTGTATCCCCCAATCTTGGGGGATGAAAAAAAAGATATAGGGGACACCCCTATAACCCCGTCAGAGGGTGCTCCCTCTGGACTCCCCTTTCTCAAGGCTGTCATTCTGAATCCTTGCTGGGAACGATGAAGAATCTCGTCAACATGGTGGGTTTGTGAACCCACCATACGAATACGTCTCCCTACGCGGCGGGTTGGAAACCCGCCCTACGTAAATCCCCCTGATCCCCCTTTCATAAAGGGGGGAGATATACCTCAATATCATGGAAGGAAGGGCGAGTTCACTTCTTCTCGAAGTACGTTATATATCCGGTGGCGATGGTCTCGAAACCCTGCAAGTCCGACTCAATATTGCTGTCGTATTTGCTTTGTATGTATGAGCCTAACGCCTTGCCGGTTTCAGCGCGGCTCTTTCCCTGCTCCATCGCCTTCATGACTATGTCTCGAAACGCGAGCGCGTTCTCCACAGCCCTGCTCATGCAGTCAGCCGGATTACGCTCGATGCCGCCGTGCGAGTATATCAGCGTCTCGATGCCAAGGTCGCTGTGCTGCAGTTTCTCGATCGTCGACAGGTAGCCGGCCAGGTCAAAGCTCATCGGCGCGGCGGTCGGCAGTTGATAGCCCGGCATGCCCAGCGCCTCGCCGCAGAACAGCCCCTTCAGCTTGTGATCAAATATGGCGATATGGTGCGGCGCGTGACCCGGCGTGTAGATGAACTCCAGGTCCCTGTCACCCGCGTTTATCACCTCGCCGTCAGCGACAGTTTTTATCTGAGATTCGGGAACCGATACTATGGGCCCGAAGTTATCCTCGAACCTCTCGCCCCATACCATCTTGACGCTGTCGATGAGGCGCGACGGGTCGACGGCGTGTTTGAGGCCGCGAGGGTGTACCAGCACTGTCGCTTCGGGATAGAGTCTAGCCAGCGTTCCCGTGCCGCCGGCGTGATCCATATGTACGTGGGTCGGTATGATGTAGTCGAGTTTCTTGATGCCGAGATGCTCCAGCGCTCGATGCAGGGAAGGGATGCATATCGCGGGGCCGGGCTCGATTAACACTCCGGCATCTTTTATTAAAAACGCCGTCGGCTGGAACTGCATTACCTTGAGAGGCGTCTCTATGCGGTAAATACCTTCAGCGATTTCTGTAGGTTTGGTCATGGCGATAACAACATATAGGAATGAGATAAGAGGTGTCAACCCCCTGGAATCCCCCTTTTTAAGGGGGAAACAATAACCGAACCCCCTGGTAGTCCCCCATACGTTGGGGGACATAGAATAATCCGGGGGACACCCCCGGTTCCCCCGGCCCCGATTTATCGGGGCACCTCTTTCCGAAGCCGTCATTCCGGCGAAGGCCGGAATAAACGTAGGGGCAGGGCTTGCCCTGCCCTTTGGGAGGGTAACCACGGGGGGTTACCCCTACGCGGTGGGTTTGCGAACCCACCCTACGTATCTATTTCTGACTGTCATTGCGAGGAGTCCTTCCATACACTCTGACTACGGAAGGACGACGCGGCAATCTCATCAACCCCCTGTTATCCCCCAGTCTTGGGGGAATTTAAATAAACAGGGGACACCCCTGTACTACCCCGGAAGGAGCTTCTCCTTCACCTCTTTCTCATGCGAGAGAGGGCCGGGGTGAGTTCGATAAGCTTGACAACGAAATATCGGTAAGATAGTATCAGGTTTGGTCGTGCTAGGCGGGGAGCCAGCGGTGCCCTGTACCCGAAATCCGCTATAGCGGGGCTGAATTCCCGTCCAAGGTCTTAATCCTGTCGGCAGTTGTCTCTGTAGGGAGGTGTTGATGATTGGGTCCTGCGCGGCAGAATGCTATGAACCCCGTCAGGTCCGGAAGGAAGCAGCGGTAAATAGCGGTTTCTGGGTGCCGCAGGGTTGCCTGGTTTGAGCTGAACGGCAGGGGCGATCCGCGGGGTAAGATCGACGGCGGGTGCACGGCCTTTTTTATTTATGGGTTGAGTTGAAAATGATATATCAACCCCCTGTATCCCCCAATCATGGGGGACATAAAATAGAGAGACAGGGGACACCCCTGAAACCCCGGCAGAGGGAGAGCCCTCTGCACTTCCCGATTCTGAAGAACGACGTTTCGAAAGGTGAGTGCCAGGGGATTCCTGAGTCAGGGATTAGTTAAAGAGTCGATATGCTTCTAAGCGAGACGAAAAGGGAACTGCGGCGGCTGGATACCCGCGCCAGGAAGGGGCTGGGGCAGAACTTCCTTGTCGATAAGCATGCTCTGGATAGAATCGTCGCGGCTGCAAAGCTTACGCCCGATGATTACGTCGTTGAGGTCGGGCCCGGGCTCGGTGTGCTTACGCAGGAACTGGCAAAAGAAGCCGGCCGTGTTGTCGCGGTCGAACTGGACAGGACGATGGCCGCGGCGCTGAGGGAGAAGTTCGCGGATTCGAATAATGTTGAGATCATCGAGGCGGACATACTGGATTGCGCTCCGGAATCGCTGGTGCCGTCAGATCGAGATTACAAAGTCGTCGGCGCTCTGCCTTACAACATCGCCTCGGCGGTGCTGCGCCGTTTCCTGGAAGCGGGCCGCAAGCCGACAGTGATCGTCGCCGTGGTGCAGAAGGAGGTCGGGCAGTCGATAGCGGCCAAGCCGGGAGATATGAGCCTGCTCAGCGTGGGGGTGCAGCTATACGGCAAGCCTGCGATCGTGAAAATCATACCGCCGCGCAGCTTCTACCCGCAGCCCAAGGTCGATTCCGCCATCGTGCACATAGATGTTTACCGCGACCCGCCGGTCAAGGTGGATGACGAGGCCGCATTCTTCAACGTGGTTCGCGGCGGCTTCTCAACGCCGCGCAAGCAGCTGCGCAACTCGCTGTCGCACGGGCTTCGCATAGCGCCGAACGAGGCGGGCGATATCCTCGACGGCGCGGGCATAGACCCGAAGCGCCGGGCGGAGACATTGAGCATCGCGGAGTGGGCCGAGCTCTATCGGGTGTTTTCGAAGAAGAGATGATAACGGCATACGCATACGCCAAGATAAATATCACGTTCGAGGTGCTGGGCCGCCGCGAGGACGGCTATCACGATATTGTTTCCATATTGCAGGAGATCGATCTGAAGGACACCATTCAGTTCGAGGCCGCTCCGTCGCTTTCTATCGATTGCGATAATGTCGAACTTCGCCCGTCCGATAACCTGGCGCTCAAGGCCGCGAGGCTGCTGAAGAAGGAATCGGGGTACAAAGGCGGCGCGAAGATTATTTTGAAGAAGGGCATACCGGTCGCCGCCGGGTTGGGGGGAGGCTCGAGCGACGCGGGCGCGGCGCTTGTCGCTTTGAACAGGTTGTGGAAGCTCAACCTCTCGACTGAAGAACTGGTCGAGATGGCGGCGACTCTGGGCTCCGATGTCCCTTATTTCATCCGGGGCGGCACGGCTCTGGCCGAGGGCCGCGGGGAGCGCGTCACGCCTTTGCCGCCGCTGCCGCTGTCGTACGTCGTTCTGCTGAAACCGTCGGTTACGGTTCCGGTATCGAAGACGAAGGCCATGTACGGCGCGCTGAGGCCGTCTCACTATAGCAAGGGCGATTATGCTAGAAAGACGGAGGCATTTATCGAGTCTGCGGTTGAGGGACATCAACCCCCTGTATCCCCCAATCATGGGGGAATTAAAAAAATTGGGGGACACCCCCAAGCCCCCGTCAGGAATAATCCTGTACCTCTTTTTCAGGGATATAACACATTCGATTTCGTGGCCTGCGAGATGTACGAGGGCATGGAATGGTATCGGAATAAATTCGATGAAGCGGGCGCAGACGAGGCGCATCTGGCGGGGGCGGGGCCGACGCTGTTCGCCCTTATGCGCGACCGCGCGCGGGCGGGGAAAATACATCGTTCGTTAAAGGAATTGGGGCTGGAGACTTACCTTGTCGAAACTGTATCAAGGGTTGATTAACCGCACCGCCGACCTGGTCCGTCGCTCCTCCGAGAAGATCGATAAGCTGAGCCGGGGGCAGCAGTGGTCTATCGTGGCGTTGCTGGTCATAGCCACTCTAGGCATGGGCTATGCCATCTTTCGGGCGTCCAGCTACCTGGAGGGCTTCACGGAATACGGAGCGCTGGGGGCTTTCCTGGTGTCGTTCATCGCCAGCACCACGATATTTTTCCCTGTTTTCGCATTCGTAATCATCGGCGCTCTCGTGGTGAGCCCGGCAACCAACTGGGCTGTGATAGCCCTGGCCTCCAGCGTGGGCAGCGCCCTCGGCGAGTTCACGGGATATGCGGTAGGATACGCCGGCCGGGTCATCATCAGCAAGCAGCGATCCGTATGGTACCAGAGAGCCGAGGTTTGGATGAGACGCCACGGGAGCCTGACCGTTTTTATCTTTGCCCTGACGCCGCTCCCTTTCGATATCGTCGGACTGGTTGCGGGGGCTCTCAGGTTCCCTTTCTGGAAGTACCTCCTGGCTACGCTGGCCGGACGTTTGCCTAAAACATTCGTGGGATGCTATTTGACCTACATCGGCTGGAGCGAGATGGAAGCCGTGCAATTATGGCTGGGGGGGATAGCCTGGTGGGGCTGGCTGCTGGTGGCGGTGGGCGTTACTTTGATCATCGCGGGCGGTGTGCTTATATGGCTGGGGCGGCGGAGAAAAAACAAACGCGCGGACGATCAGGCGCAGGGGTAGGGATTATTTCAATAAATGAAATGTTGTCAACCCCCTGCAATCCCCCAGTCTTGGGGGATGTAAAAAAAAGAATGGGGGACACCCCCAAACCCCCGTCAGAGGGAGAACCCTCTGGACTCCCCTGTCTCTCGCAGCTGTCATTGCGAGTCCTTATATGCTGTTGATGGTGTTCTTCACCTTCAACAATTGGAACCAGGGGGTGGGCGCAGCCGACTGCGGGTTTGATGAATCAAACCCCTACGTTTCGTCATTCCGGCGGATGCCGGAATCCACGTAGGGGCGTATGGCCATACGCCCCTACACTCGATATTCGCATAATATGCCGCGGCTTGCAGACAGAGACAAACTTTCGCATTGTATAAATGAAGCTGTTATATTAAACTAAGCAATAAACAGGCAAACGCCTGGATTGCTTTTAACGATAGAACGAAGAGGTGACAGATGAAAAAAGCTTTGATCACAGGCATCACCGGCTTCGCCGGGAGCCACCTCGCGGAGCACCTGCTGGGCAAGGGCATTGAGGTCCACGGCACGGACCGCTGGCGCAGCAAGCGCGAAAACATAAAGAACATCAAGGGCGACCTGCACCTGGTCAACGCCGATATCAGGGACGGTCATTCTCTTGATAACGTGATAAAGGATATCAAGCCGGACTACATCTTCCACCTGGCGGCGCAGTCCTTTGTGGCCATGAGCTGGCTGGCCCCGGCCGACACCATAGAGACCAACGTGGTCGGCACGATAAACCTGTTCGAGGCGGTGAGGAGGGCCGGCATCGATCCCGTGATACAGGTGGCGGGAAGCTCGGAGGAATACGGCATGGTGTATCCGGACGAGGTGCCTATAAAGGAAGACAATCCCCTGCGCCCGCTCTCCACGTACGGCGTGTCCAAGGTGGCGGCGGATAAGCTGGCATACCAGTACAACAAGTCATATGGATTAAAAACGATTGTCACGCGCGGCTTCAATCACACCGGCCCCCGCAGGGGAGAGGTTTTCGTGACCTCCGCCTTCGCCAAGCAGATAGCCGAGATAGAGAAGGGCAAGGAGCCCGTGATGTACGTGGGCAACCTTGAGTCCAGGAGGGACTTCACCGATGTCAGGGACATGGTCCGCGCCTACCTGCTGGCGGTGGAGAAGTGCGAACCGGGAGAGGTTTACAACATCTGCTCCGGCAACGCCGTGAAGATAAGCGAGATGCTGGACCTGTTGCTGTCCATGACCAAGAAAAAGATAAAGGTCAAACAGGACCCTGATCGCATCAGGCCCTCGGATGTGGAGCTGCTCCAGGGCGATTACTCCAAGTTTAAAAAACAGACCGGCTGGAAGCCAAAGATTCCCTTTGAGAAGACGATGGAGGACCTGCTGAACTACTGGAGGGAGAGGGTATAATATCTGTGCCCCCTGGAATCCCCCATACGTTTCGGTCATCGTGTAGGGGCAATTCATGAATTGCCCCTACGGGACATCCTTTCTCAAGGCTGTCATTGCGAGGAGTCCCTCCGCAGTTCGGAAGGACGACGTGGCAATCTCAATTGCTAGTCAACCCCCTGCTATCCCCCAATCTTGGGGGATGTAAAAAAAGAGATAGGGGACACCCCTATAACCCCGTCAGGAGAGGAATCTCCTGAATCTCTCTTCTCTTGGACTGTCATTCTGAATCCTTGTTAGGAATGATGAAGAATCTCGTCAACGTGGTGGGTTCGCAAACCCACCCTACGTTTCGTCATTCCGGTGAAAACCGGAATCCATGGAGGGGGCCGCGGGTTTGATGAATCAAACCCCTACATTCGGTCGGCGCGTAGGGGCGTATGGCCATACGAGCGTTATTTGGTGGGTTTCTGAACCCACCCTACGTAAATCCCCCTCGATCCCCCTTTACCAAAGGGGGGAGATATAGCTCGTCCCCTCTCTTTGCGAAAGAGAGGGACCTGAGGGTGAGTTCATGCGGGTTTTGCGTTATTCCGAACGCAGCAGGATTGAAAAAACTCCTATTAGAAGTATAATAGCCAATAAGTAGTCCAGGCTAACGTACTGCCTGACATCGGCGAATCTGCCCAGTAAAAGGATGAATGTGAGGGCTATGACCAGAAGGATAAAGGTGGTGTCCGCCACTTCACGCACGCGGGACGATTTCAGTTTGAACATGACAGGATTCTACCATAAAAAAACGGGTGGCGCATAGAGGGTAGCGTGTAGGGGCGAGGTTGTCTCGCCCAATTAATTGTTGAAGGAGAAGAACACCTTCAACAGCATATAAAGCATCCCTCTCTTTACGAAAGAGAGGGAATCCTTCCATGACATCTCGGTATATGGAAGGAAGGGTGAGTTTAAAACCCGGCAAAAGGATTGTCGACAAGGAATTAGATATAAGTGATTAGCGCGAGATTATCCAGAATAGACCCGTGCATTTTAGTCCTCATATTCCTCACCGTGTTCGGCTTTGCGCTCAGGATGTACGACCTGGGCAGCCAGTCGCTGTGGTACGACGAAGGCTACAGCATACAGGCGGCGCTGGCCATGCTGGATAAAGGCGCGCCCGTGCTGCCCTCCGGCTGGTTCTACACGCACGGACTGCTGAATACGAGCTTCATAGCCGCCTCCATGGGCATGTTCGGCGAGACCGAGCTGGCGGCGCGCCTGCCCTCCGTGATATTCGGCACGCTGACCATACCGCTGGTCTTCTTCTTCGCGCGGAGGATAGGCGGGACGAGGACGGCGCTCATCGCGGCATTCATCGTCACGTTCCTGGCCCTGGAGATAGCCTGGTCGCGTCAGGCGCGCATGTATCAGCAATTGCAGTTCTTCTATATCCTGTCGCTCTATCTCTTCTATCTCTATACGCAGAAACGAAGCAATAAGCTGCTTATACTGACCGTCGTCTCGACGATATGCGCCGTGCTGAGCCATACCTCCGGCGCCTCGGTTGTGCTGGTGTTCCTGGCCTGGCTTCTGCTGGCCAACATCAGGAACATACGCAGATACGCGAACAGGGAATTCCTCAAGAGCAAGCAGACCATCGCCTTTATCCTGTTCGCCGCCATAACGCTGATAGTGGCGCAGGCGGTCTTCCACGTGTTCTCCGGAGCGTGGGGCTTCAAGATGAACTACTTCACCGAGTACACCAATTACCTGGCGGAGTTCCTGCCCGTCATACTCTACATGGGCGCCGCAGGGATCATCGTTATGTTCAAGAGGGAATGGAAAACCTCCCTGCTCCTGCTGCTGGCGCTGGCCGTCCCGTTCTATTTCTTCTGCTTCCAGGTGAAACTGCTGTCCATGCGCTACCTCTACCTCTTCATGCCCGTGCTCATCATCTACTTCGCCTATACCGTCACGTATGTCGGCAACATACTGGCGCGTGCGCTGAAGAAACGCCTGAAAGGATCGGGCGGGGCGGAGCAGTTGAACAGGTGGCTCGGCCCCGCGCTCTGCGTCGTGATCATCGGGCTCTCGCTGCCGGGCGCGGGCTTCAACTTCCTGCCGCAGAGCGAGCACTGGCTGGACATGACCGCGCCGCAGCCGGATTTCAAGCTGGCCTATAATTTCGTCAACGATAACGCGCGGGAAGGGGACGTCATCATCGACACGTGGCCCTCGGTGGGATTATTCTACCTGGAGCGGGAGCCGGATTACTGGCTGGACTTCGATATAGCGGGCACCCACGGCAAATACTGCATAGACGGCCGCGACCGTTATGCCAACATCTCCTGCATACAGGACGTTATAGAGCTGGAGGCGGTCATAAACGCCTCGCCGTCCGGCTGGCTGGTGATGGACAAGCTGGCGGCCTACAGGCTGCCGCAGGAGACGGTGCGCTACATCGAGCAGAACCTGGCCTATTACGAGGAGGGCTCGCGCGCCATGGCCGCCGGCACGGTGCTGGTCTACGGCTGGCCCAACGCGAGCGCCCCGGCAGAGGTCATCGATAGCGAATGAGCGAAGAGAGCAGACCGTCGTCAAAGAAGAAGTACGTCAGGCTCCTCTGGCTGGCGCCGCTTGCGGTCGTGCTCATCATCCTCTACATCAACTTCCTGCCCCTGGGCGGCTCGCCCGAACACAGGATCGATGTCGGCGGCAACGATTTGAGCGGCAAGGCGCGCCTCTCGGGGAACGCGTCCGGCTTCTCGGAGGCGATGTCCAACGGCAGCGTGACCTATCGCGAGATAACGGGTGACACGGTCTATTTCGAGCTCACCGATCCGAGATTATCGCAGGCGGACGAGGTCGCGGTGGCCGTCAGGTTCGCGGACAACTTCCCGGAGGACGGCATCTTCGTCATCGGCGCGCAGTGTGAAGAAGGCTACAGCCTGAGGTACGCATACGTTCCGTTCTACGGCCAGCTCGTCGATCTGCCGCTGGTGACGCAGAACGGCTCGATGATGGTCTACGCCACCGACACGGAGAACCCCCCGCCCCTGTCCACGGTCATGGACCCCCTGGGCAACCCGCCGCTGGGCTCGCTGATAGCCAGCGGCGACCCGTCGCTGGACATAAACCAGGTGGTGACGCTGCAGGAGTACGTCAATACGCAGTTCGGCGATTACGATGCCGGGGCCGGGCTCTCCGCGCTGCTGCCGGATCCCCGCGCCGCGTACGCCCCCCTGGACGGCGGCGCCGCGCTGCTGGGCGCGCAGGAATTCTACCTGTACTCCAACGGCGGAGAATTCGAGCTGACGGTGGAGAAGCGCGACCTGAACCGCATCGCGGGGCTGGATAACATTAACGTGTCGCTCTACGCGCCGGACGGGACCCTTGCCGTGAGCGAGGTTATATTCGACGATTTTAATTTCACGGACAGCAAGATGCTGGGACAGAAACAGCGCTGCCATATAAACATGGAGCAGAGCGACAGGGGCGTCTACCGCCTCGCCGTCGCGCCGCAGGGTGAGGAGATCGATTTCATAATCACGAACATCGCCTATAACCAGGGCAAAGCGATAGCCGCGGACGGACTGTACCTGGCGGGCTACAGCTACGAAGGCGGGAACACGGCCGCGGCCGAGGCCTGGCTGTACCTGGCGGCCCCCGGCGAGATAAGGTTCTCCTCGCCCGGGGAGCAGGTGCCGCAGTACGTCACCGTCTGGGGCGATGAGATGAGGCTGGAGACGTACGTCAACGAGTCGGGAACGTGGTACACGTCCGGCGCTCTGGAGCCGGGACTCTACCGCCTGAGGTCGAGCTTGGGCGATGTTGCGTTGGAAGCCACCGGGGCCCTCATCTCGCTAACGGAGGAATCTCTCTTCATCCCGTCCTTCAACACCGTAGAGGAGGGCAAGGGCTGGCTTGACATAAATATTTCATTAAAGGGAAGCCACACCTTCTGGACATTCGTCGATAACGGCGTCCTTGAGCTGAGCGTGACGAAACAGGATTTGAATCAGGACGAGGGCGCGGACGCATTGAGCATCGAAATCTACGACCTCGCCGGCGATCTAACGGCCAACGCCTCGATAGCGGACGACGGCGACGCCTCGGCGGGCGGCGAACCGGGCCCGATGCAGGGTGCGTCGCTTACGGCCTCCAATCTGTCGACGGGGGCATATCGCATAGAGATGACGGGTGAAGACCTCCTGATAAGGCAAATAAGCATCAATCAGGGCAAGCTGGTGCTGGACGACAGCATCACCCCCGCCCCGGCGGACACGGGCTACACCTCCAACGCGGGCGCACCGGCCGACGCGCTGGCGCTGTACACGCAGGGCCTGTCGCTGCAGCGGGCGGAGTTCTCCTGCGATGACGCAAGCGGCATTCAGCAGGCGGCCGTGATCGGGGACGGCTTCTATGCCGGGCTCTACATCGATGAGATGGATAAGCCCTTCGCGGTGAACCTCGCGCCGGGCTCGTACATGATAGTGACGGCCAGGCAGAACCTGACGCTGGAGTTCAACGGCTACATGTCCTTCACGCCGGACTCCTTCTTCCTGCCCAGGCGCTGCGAGGTGGCCGGCCTTGAGACCTACGTCTCGGATTTCAAGGAGTACGTGGATTACATCGTCGTGAACTACGACGGCTACTATGTGACCGACAGCTACGACGGCTGGACGACGGCGCGGGCCAGATGGAAGACGGAGGACCTGTCTATCGTCGATGACACGCTGAGCTTCTGCCTGATGGTGCCGCACCTGGACCTGGCTGCCGATGCGGACAAGACCATCCCTGTGGATTCCATCGTTATCGAGCTGGAGATCCCGCCGGTGTGGAAATGAGTAGCGGGTAGCGTGTAGCGTGTAGTAGGGGCGAACGGCGTTCGCCCGATATGGATTCCGGCCGGAGTTTACCCCGTACGGCGATACGGGGCCGGAATGACGGTTCGTAGTTGTAGGGTGGGTTTGTTTAACCCACCACGTAGGGATTAATTATTTCGCAGCATGTCATCCTGAGGTAGCGCCGAAGGATCTCGTCGAGATTCTTCATCATTCCAGGCAAGGATTCAGAATGACAGTCTGAAACAGAGGTATCCTTCCGCGGAAGGAACGGGGTTATAGGGGTGTCCCCTGTGTTGCAAAGGAAAGAGGTGAAGGAGAAGCTCCTTCCGGGGGAACTGGGGGTGTCCCCCAGCTCTTTTTTTACGTCCCCCAAGATTGGGGGATACAGGGGGTTGATTATAGTTGAGATTGCCGCGGCGTCCTTCCAGAATAAAGATATCTAGAAGGACTTCTCGCAATGACAGGCTGAAACAGAGGTACAGGAGACAGGGTCTCCTGACGGGGTTATAGGGGTGTCCCCTATATTAATTAAAACGTCCCCCAACGTATGGGGGACTACAGGGGGTTCGGATGTTGTTTCCCCCTTTCAAGGGGGATTCCAGGGGGTTGATAATATTTACCCACACTATTACACTCATCTAAACATATGGAAACCATTAAATCCCTGATCAAAAAGATAGACCAATACATCTCCCTCAAGGGCGCCGGCATCTCGCTGCTGGCCGTTTCCATATTGCTCATCCTCATCGAGTATATCTGGGACGACAGCGTGGGCAACCTCATGAACATCAGCGTGCTGGTAGTTCTTGCCATCGTCCTGGCCTTCCTGATAGTCGCTGTCATCCTCAATAAATATCTGGGGCGCTACCTGCGCGCGCGCGGGATAAGCCTGAGCGGGCTGAGGGAGCGGTTCGCGGAATGGCAGTCCGGCCAGAGCGAGACGGTGAGGACGGTGAGCCGCGCCGCTCTGGCGCTGCTGCTGATATTTCCCATCATCCTGCTGACGCTGGTTGCGGTGGAAACATTCTGGGAGGGCAGCGTCTCATACCACATAAACCTCAACGCCCTGATCATCAGCACCATAGCCGCGGAGTTGATAGCTATTATAGCCGTGATGGTCATGCTGTACAGGTCCCGGCTGAGGACAGGCAGATCGAAACCCAGCAGACCCGCCCCCCGCACGCTGGCCTCGGTGATAAGGGCGGAACGAGCGGCCGCGGGCCTCTCAACCCCCGACGTCGCGCCCGCGGAGACGATGGCGGGACATGGGAAGAGGCGATGGGTTGGAAGGGTTGCGCGGGTGGCGACGATGGCTCTGTTCTTAGTACTTCTATTGGTTCTGGCTCTGCAAGCTATTTTTGACCTGACATCACTGGAGGGCAGCCGAACCGGTCTTATAGTGGCCACCGTTATCTTTGGTATCATGTTCTTCTGGATGAACCGGCAGAAGCTGAAAGTCACAGTTAAAATAGAGGAGGAAGGAGCGGAAGAAGCGGAGAGGAAGAGATCTTTTGGTACGCGGTTCCCTCGGATTAACAGGGTCCCAATTTTTAGGTGGTTCATTAGGTGGATGTATAAAGAGGGGTGGTGGTATAGCGCAGCACTTCTACTCTGCTGCTTTCTCTTTCTTGGTTTCGGAACACACCACCTTGGTCAATTTATGACAGTTGACGAGCCAAAATGGGTAGATACCAGGGTGCCGCAACTCTATGATTCACTCGCCTCCGGTGACTGGGAAGGCACGTATATCAATGATAAACCTGGCGTGCTGCCGTCTCTTCTCGCTGGCACTGTCAACTTTTTTATGGATCATGAGGAATATAAAGCAGACCCTTTAATATATGAAAATTATTTATTTTATTGGCGGTTACCAATTGTCATATTTAATTTCCTCATGCTATTTCTTATATACCATTTCCTTAAAAAATTACTGCGGAAAAACCATGCTCTATTAGTAACAGGGCTTGTTGCGCTCAATCCTATCCTTATTGGAATTAGCCAGATTGTTAATCCGGACGCTACTCTCTGGAGCGTCTCATTTTTATCGTTCATCACATTCTTTCTCTATCTTAAAACAAATAAATTGAGATACATTATATATTCAGGAGTGTTCTTGGGCCTTGCGTTGATATGCAAATACTTTGCCGCCATTTTCTATGTCATCTTTTTCCTTAGCATCTATCTAGAATATCTCTCAAGAAATACTACCCGTGAACAATTCTTTTCACGTTGTCTGCATATCTTGGCACTGTACGTAATTTCCATTATTATTTATACAATTCTATTTCCAGCAACATGGGTAGAACCATCCCGGATTATCAAAGGAACTATTGGTGCAGGAATTCTAACACCAGGTCTGAAGTATTTCCTACTTATACTGCTGTTAATATTCATCGAATTGATAGCTCTTCGAGGCCGTATTACTAAGTATTTAAAAAGCAAATTCGATATTCCCACTGTGGTAATATACGTTTTTAGCTCACTTACATTAATAGCTCTTATTGTATTAATGGCTAATATATTTCTTAACAACGCACTTTTTGATTTTAACCATTACATTTTTTACGAATCTGCAAGGGGTGAGGTGTCTTTCTACAAAGATTTATTCACATCATCTTACATGACAGCCTTCACCATGACATTTCCAATACTTTTCGGAATATGTTTTTGGGCTTTGATATTACCTTTAAAGAAACGTTTAAATATAAATATCACCAACCAAGATAAGTTCTTAATATCTATTATCTTTTTAACAATGTTTGTATATATAGTCGGTTCTTCTTTAGGTGGTTTTGTGACTTCATGTAGATACCAGATTATGTTATATCCTCTTTACTCAATATTATCAGCAACTTTTTTTATTTACGTTTTTAAACATACGAAAATAGTTACTACCGCATTGATAGCTGCAGCACTTATCACAACATTTTTTGCAGCACCTTACTTTCTTTTATATAACAATCATTTGAACATTAAAGATTATCGAATTTCTTATTCATGGGGAATGGGCGGGTACAAACTAGCACAAATCGTCAATTCTTGGGATAACGCAGAAAATATGGTAGTCTGGGTTGACGTAGAGGGCTTTGATAGATTTTTTATAGGCACAAGTTATTGGAGAGGACGTGACAACCCATTTAATGAGGAACTTGAAATAGAGTATTTAGTACTATCCTCACATATACAGCCTATTTGGGAAAAGCATGTGAAAGCATATGAAGAAGGAGAAAGATATTTATATGCTAGAGTTGCTGCGGAAACTCCGCTAATTGAATATTATACATATGAACCCATCGAAAAAATATGTATAAATAATAATCCAAATGATTGTATTTGGATCGTAGAAGTAAGGGAATAAAATGGCGGGCTATTGGAAGCTTTTTCTTACTTCAAGCCAATTCAGCACTAAATACGGGAAATAGGAAACAGAGGTGGCAATTGCCGCACCTACTGCTCCGTATCTTGGAATTAGAACCAGATTCAGTCCAAGGTTTAGTAATAACGCGATAATCAAGTTAATGGCCCTTTTTCTAGCCTTGCCCCGGTAGTCGAGGAAGGAAGACAGGAATATTGAATAAGAATAAATAATCAAATATGGTATCAGTATAACCAGGGGCAAGACTGAGTCCTTATATTCTGCGCCAAATATCAAAGGGATGAAATACCAACCCGCAGCTAGTATTAATATAATGATCGAGCCAAATATCACCGTGTTGATTTTCAACAACCGGTAGAACAGTGCTTTCAGATACTCTTTATTATCCTGATTCAACTTGGCAAACAGCGGCATGGTGCCCAGCGATATCACCAAGGCGATATGCGGCAGCTTGATGATTATCTGCTTGGCCACCGCGTATATACCCACCTCGTAATCCGTGCTTAGAATACCTATCATTACAGTATCTATTTCAGTAGCAATTAGAAAGCCGATGCTGATAACGAACAGCGGCAGGCTGTATTGCAATAGCTGTCTGGTGTAATCAGTCCCTGAATCCGGCCGGTTCTTATAGAAATGGCGGTAAAGAAAGTAAAAACCCAATACCGTTGTAACGATAAAAGCCAGGTTAAAGGCGAAAACCAACCCAATAATCTCGTTAAGAATGAGCAAAAAGCAAACAGCCAGTAAAAGCTTGAGTCCGTATTCAGACAGATTTATATAGAAGTCATATTTCAGGCGGTGCAGCCCTTGAAAAGCATTTTTCAGATATTCAACTAGGCTGGCAAAGAATACTAGCGGGGCGGCGGCATAGAACAAAACCTCAAAGCTTGGGCGATCCAGCCAGACGGCCAGAGGCTTGCTTAAAGACAGCATAACCAGGGCAAAAACCAGGCTTAGGATGACCCTCAGTTTAACCGAGGAGCGCAATACAGCCTTCAATTCAGCCGTCTCATTATGCTGAGCGATAAACTTGCGGGCTGACGCGTTAATGCCTAAATATGAAACAAGAAGGACTATGCTTAAGATGGAAAAGAAGAAAGACCATTCACCGAAGCGGTCCGGGCCAAGGTAACGGGCGAGAAAAAGATTGAGCCCTATGAAAAAAATAAAGGCAGAGCCTTGCGCCAAGAAGCTCCAAGCAGTTTCCTTTATCAGTTTCGCGGAAACAATCGTTGCAAGCTTATACTTGGTTAAATCATAAAAGCGTTTGATCATTCATTCGTCTTTGCGAAACTCTATAAGTTCTTGCTGAAAATATGTGTCTGCAGTGAGCTGCGCGGTTAAGTTTTCATGTTTTGAAACCGCATTACCATAAACGCCCAATATTTAACTCAACAATACTGGCGCCTGGAGACAATTCGAGAAGGAACAACACGACTTTGGCAATATCACCAGGCTGAGTAAGATCTTCAGCCCTGAGTTTTTCTTCAGCTATCCTATGCCTTATCAGGCTGGTCTGGACAAAGCCCGGATTAATCACGGTAACTTTTATTCCGTACTCGGCGGTTTCCATAGCTAAGACATTGGAAAAAGCAATTACAGCAGATTTACTCATTGAATATGCAGACTTACCAACGCCGTATTCAATACCGCGCAATGACCCGATATTGATAATATAACCTGACTTCTGTTTCTTCATACATGGTAAAACCGCTTTACAGACATTGATTGTTCCTTTGACATTAACGTCGTATACAGCCTGTATATCTTGTTCTGTGAGTTCATCTACTGTACCAAGATGACTCCTGCCAGCACAATTGATTACAACATCAATGTTGCCGAATTTTTTCAAAGTAGCGGTAACGGCTTTTTCCACTTCATCTACCTTAGTAACATCACAACGTTGTGCCAGCATGCTCTCGGATTCATGACAAGAAATGCTCCGACTGAGAAGAGCGAGCCGAAACCCGCTGGTTCTTAATTCTTCACTGATAGCGCTACCTATTCCGCCGGTAGCTCCTGTGACCAAGGCGACATTAAACGTCATTACCACTTCTTTCCATATCACATATTTTTCTGGCCATTAAGAGATCATCTACTGTGTCAATTTCAACCCACTGCAGATGCGAGACGTCAACATAATTCAGGTCAAAATCATCATCGAGTATCATGTTCACCAATGCATTCTCGTACCACTCGTCTATCTGATCATTTTTAACCATTTCTTCAATTTTTTGTTTTAGACTGCCTGCTGCTGCCCTGGAAAGTTTGGTGATACCAACGTATTCACCGGAATTAGCAGTAAGTTCTTTACTCATCATGATAACCCTATCATTATAGGTGGCTACCTTGTAATCTGCAGTGCGCGCTTTGGATGAATCTATCAATACTGCGGCGGGATGTTCAATTTTCAAAACCTCTTCGAATATTGGGGCTTGTATGACTATATCAGAATTAATGATGATCACATCATCATCGAGATGTTCACGGGCAAACCAAAGAGATACGATACTATTGGTTACACGGTAGAAAGGGTTATGAACAAATTCCACGCCTGCCAGTTGACCCTCTATTTTTTCATGCATAAAACCGGTAACAACGTAAACAGGAGAATCTGAAATTTTCTTAATGATGTTTACCATTCTGCCAATGATAGTCTGATCCTTACTTAATTTAAAAAGGCACTTGGGTATATTTGTGGTCAGTGGTCTAAGTCTTGTTCCCAAACCTGCAGCGAGGATAATCACTTTCATTTCTCACCATCCTAGTAATCCTACCCGGAACATGTAATCCACAGGTGGGAAAACAATATTTAATCCAACATTCTCAGCTGATTTTACTACGTTTACCCCGATTCCTTCCAGAGGAATTCTTGCTTTATCAGGATGCCGGCAGGCAAGTTCATCACAACCTTCGGGGCAAAGTTTACATGAACCCCCCATAAAAGAAATGGCCAGCGGATAGTTTGATTCCCATAATAGCTTCTCGGCGGCAAGCAAAGCATGGTGAAGAGTGTTAGTTGACGTCCTTCTAACGACTTCAAATTTATCGGCTGTCAACGGCATTTTGCAGTAAACTAACAGTAGGTTTTCATATTCACAAATGAGCTTTTGATAGTCTACTTGTGGAATTTTTGGAGGGCAGGTCCAGTTCACACCATAACGTATACAGTGAAAACAGTTCAGGTGTACTCTCTCCTCAAAGGCTAGTTGTGACGCTTTGATTTCAGTAACTTCTAAAAACTTAGTTGCCATCAATAAGTCCATTACTCTTTGTCTCATTGCCGTTACTCTAACTTTCCTGCAGATTTTCTTGAATTCAGAAGATCGATAATTATCTGATAAGTCCTTTCAGAACTATTACCATCTTGAAAGTGATTGTATTTGTTCTTAAAATTTCTATATTTAATTCTGTATCCTTCATCATTAAACCAGTCATTGATATCTTTAAGCAATACTAATAGCTCCTCTTCAGTGTGTGCGAACGGCCCGGGTTGCTCTTCATAATAGTCATAATAGAATTCCCGGCAGTTCTTTAAATATCCTTTATAGTCATAAGGGTAATAGATAATTGGTTTATCAGTTAACGAATAGTCGAAATAAACACTTGAATAATCAGTGATAAGAATGTCCGTATATGCTAATAGTTCCTGTACATCATCAACTTCTTTAGACACGTCTTTGATATTAGAGTATCCCGTTATAGATACCAATACCTTTTCAAAAGGATGTTTCTTAATCAGCATTATGTAATTATTGTCCGCTAGGAAACTATTCAATCTAACTAGTAATGTATCCGAAAACGGGCCTTTACATGTTGCGATTTCTCTAAAAGTCGGAGCATACACTACAACCCTTTCATAAGAACCTAGGGATAGGATTTTGAATACATCGTTAAACGATATCTCATTGGAATAAAATATATCATTCCTCGGATAACCGGTAATCACTACATTATTATTTCTGAATGCTGGGATCAACTTACTAGAGGTCTCCTCCGATGCAGAACAAATGAATATGTAATTATTAAATTCTTTATTAAGAAAATAATCGAATATTCGAGTCAACAATGTTTTCTCTTGATCTACTTTTTTGGCGTCAAAAGCAACTTTCTTAAATAAGGTTCCGTGCCAAGTTTGAATAATGTTAAACCTTCCGTTAAGCACACCTAAATAGCTGACATCTTTAGCGGATTGCTCTATAACTAAATTACTGGACCTTAATATGGTCCAAAAACCTTTCAAACTATACTTATCAACGACTGGATACCCCTCATCCTTGAGTTTTTTAAGTATGGTTCTATTCTGAGTAATCCACACAAACTGGAAACGGTTCTTAACCTCCCTTTCACGATTGGCATAGAGATATAAATATTTCGGATTTCCTTTAAAGGAACCCCCTTTGCCGGACCCCAATAATATCAATTCTTCATTTTTGGGAGTTATATAAGACAAACTATACAACAGAAGATTTAATAGCAACCTAGAAATTATTTGAAGATTAGTTTTCAAATTTGATCTCCATCATCATTCAAGATGTGCCTTATTTAATTTACAACCTACAAGTTCATCATATAACTCTACTAGTTTATTCACTATGACTTGCGTTGTAAAAAACTCTTCAATACGTTGCCGCCCATTTTGACCAAACGTTATCCTTCTGTCCGGATCATCCAACAATTGAATAATAGCTGTATATAAAGCCTCTGAATCACCTGGCGGCACTATAAAACCTGTCACACCGGGTATTATCATCTCTGGAATACCCCCCACATTTGTAGCAACCACCGGTTTGGACATTGACATTGCCTCTAGTATAACCATCGGAAACGCTTCAAAAAGCGACGATGAAACAAATATGTCCATCGCCGATAACAATTCGGGAACATCATCTCTGAATCCGGTGAAAATGACCTTCTCACTTATCCCCAGGTCGATGGTTTGTTGCTCTAACATATTTCTGCATGGCCCATCGCCAATTATGACCAACTTAGCTTCCGTATATTTACTATAAATCTTTGACGCAGCCTCAAGTAGAAAATCAAGCCCCTTCTCAGGACTTAAACGCCCAACAGCCCCTATAACTACATCCGATGCACCGATAGACATAGTCTCTCTGATTTTGTCATTGTCATAAAGATCACTATTGAATTTATTTATATCTATACCATTGTGGATAACAACAACCTTATTTTTATCTGGTAATCCCCTTTTAATACGCCGCTCTTTCACTGAATACGATACTGCAATAACTCTATCAGTAACATACGTCAGTGGTTTATCCATCATACGTAGAAGACGCGAATATACTGTAGGGATATTGCTCAACATTGGGAACCCGCTATGGTCGTGCACAATCACAACTGGCACTTGGCAAATAGTTGCGGCAATCCGCCCAATAATGCCCGCGCCAAGCAGATGCGTGTGAACTATTTGAATCTTATTCTTCCTGATGAATCTGATCAGGTCAAGAATCTTTCTGGGATCATACTTCTGTCTGTCAAAATAACTTACGTTTAAACCCTGAGCTTTCGCTTGCTTATCCAATACCCCTGGCTTCTTTAAAGCGCAGACATATACTCTGTATTTTTCGCTGTCCCAATCCTTTAACAAATCCAATAACAGTGTCTGTGCTCCGCCCAATCCAAGATGATCTATTACGTGGAGTACATTTATTTTCCCTGTTCTTGAATGTCGTTTAGGCTTAATTAAGTGCGATATAAGAGAACTAATACCTATACCTCCTCTAGATTAGTTAACTCATCGGTATTTTTGTATAATCTATAACAACTTGATGCCATAATTCCAGGCAAAGCAATGCCCATATCCGCTTTCCATGGTCAGCCTTTTTTGCACAATGTTCGTCCAGAAGATTTTCAAGCGCTTGCTGCTTGAAATAGCCTCTGCTCAATGCCTGTGGGCTCAGCAATGTTTCATATGTCATATCTCTCAGTTCCGACCGGATCCAGCTTCCAATGGGAACCGAGAAACCGTGCTTGCGCCGCGCGGCAATATCCTGAGGGATTATCTTTTTCGCCAGTTCCCGCAGCAGGTATTTTGTAGTCGTTCTCTTATCCTTAAATTCTATTGGCATGCGGCAGGCAAACTCCACAAATTTTTGATCCAGAAACGGCGACCTCCCTTCTAATGAGTTAGCCATGCACATCCGGTCAATCTTGACCAGAAGGTCGTCGGGGAGATAGTTCATCATATCAACATACAGTGTCTTGTCCAACCTGTTATCCGCATGATTTTCTGCGCGGCGGAAAGTCTCACGCAGCAGTTCTACGGAGTCCGTATTCCGCAGAGTATTGCGCAGCTCATCACTATAAATATCATCTTTCATGTCGGAGTTGAAATATGAACCCCACCTGATGATACTGGCTTCCTGCGCAATATCAGCCGCCTGATGCATGCGTATTACGGCACCCCAAACATCGGTATCAACGGGCTTATCCGAAACGCCGGTAAACCTCCTCAACACAGGAAGAATGAGCTTATTTCTTACTGCTGCAGGCACAACAGCATAAGCATCGGCTATACCGTCGGCAAAATAGCGCTGATAGCCTGCAAAGGTTTCGTCTCCGCCATCGCCATTGAGGGCTACGGTAACATGCCTTCTTGTAGACTCCGATAGATAATATGTTGGAATTGCGGCAGGGTCGGCTAAAGGTTGGTCAAGATGCCATATGAGCTTGGGAAGCAATGCTATGATATCCGGCTTAACAAATATCTCTTCGTGTTCGGTATCAAAGTATTTGGCAACTGCACGCGCATGTTCTAACTCGCTGAAGGCTTCTTCCGTAAACCCCACGGAGAAGGTCTTAACCTTTTTATCCGTTGCCCGCGCCATCAGGGCTACGATCAAGCTAGAATCAAGCCCGCCGCTCAGGAAGGCTCCCAGGGGAACATCGCTCACCAGGCGTAACTTGACCGCCTCTTCCAACAATGACTGCGTGGCTTCCAGGGCTTCGTCTTTTGACAGCTTGTTTTTGGGAAGGAACTCCGGTTCCCAGTATCTTTCTATTTTCACCTGCCCGTTGGAGCAGACAAGAGTATGGCCTGCCTGTAGCTGGTTAACGCCCTGAATAATGGTCTGGGGGCCGGGCACCCATTGCAGCGTCAGAAAGTGGTGCAGGGAAGTTAAGTTCACTTCATGTTTAATACTTGGCTCTTGCAGTAGAGCTTTGAGCTCTGATGCGAACAGAAAACGCTCTTGGTTATAAGCATAGAACAGAGGCTTCTTACCTAATCTATCCCTTCCAAGAAGCAGAGTCTTATTACGTGAATCCCAGATAGCGAAGGCGAACATTCCCCGCAGTTCTTTAACCAAAGCGCGTCCTTGCTCTTCATATAAGTGAACGAGAACTTCGCTGTCGCTCCTGCTGGAAAAAACATGGCCGCTTTTCTCAAGAGCATTTCGCAACTCTTTAAAATTGTAGATTTCGCCATTGGTTATAACCCAGACCGTTCCATCCTCATTGCTTATAGGCTGATGGCCGCCCTCTATATCTATGATGCTCAGTCGCCTATGACCCAGCGAAATAAAGCCGTCGTTGTAAAAACCCTCGTCATCCGGGCCGCGATGCTTCAGAACCGAGCACATGTTGCTCGTAGCAGCAATATCGGACGGCGCTATGCCGTTGAATATGAACTGCCCGCATATCCCGCACATTCAGGAAGCCTTCTTCTGAAATACAAACTCGTTGCAGCCGGTCGGAACAGCCGCGGGAGTGTATTTCACAACTGTGAAACCCAGGTCACAAACGGATTTCTGTACCGCCTGCGGCGTTGCGTACTCGTAAGGATACCCTCCTACCCAATCAACCAGATTATGCCAGAAATCCATGCCGCGCTTATGCTTTTTCGGATTTCGCCGCGTAACACACCACTTCGCCGTGTAGACTATGGGATACAATGCCCTGAGCATCGCACACCGCATTACATTGGGAGCCTTATTATAAGTCCACTTTATGCAGCGCCAGAGCGGGGAAGACCAGTGTTTATTATAGATGGATATAATCAGGAACCCCCGGTCTTTCGTCAGCTTAGTCGCATTCTTGATAGCTTGTTCCATATTGCCGGTATGATGCAGCACCCCCCAGGAATGCACTACATCATATCCGCCGGACTTGATCTGCCTCTCGATGAAATTGTTATCCAGTATTGAAACAACTTCCGTATCAGGCATCTCGATGGCAGGAAAGAATTTCTTCGTTTCGCTCAGAGCGGACAGGTTATCCGCATCTATATCTATTCCGTAAACATTGGCTCCAGCCTCCCCGGCAAGCAGCAAAGTGAGGCCCTGGCCAAAGCCTATGTCAAAGAAGCGCTTCCCCTTTAAGTCAATGTCTGAGAAGAGTGCAAGAAAATCATTTCTCGCCTGATTTATCTTATCTTCATTCAGGGCGCTCCGGGAAAAAGACTGCCAATTTTTACCAAACTGAAACCGCATTACCACGCCATTCCGTCATATTTAATATTGGATATTCACTAAAGTTTGATGGTTTCATACATCCTCAAATAGCTCTCCGCAACCTTCTCCCAGCTCAAACCCTCCGCTAACTCCCTTGACTTGCGTCCCATCTCCCGCCGCGCCTTATCATCCGTCATCAGGCGCAGTACCGCATCGGCTATGGCAGCGCCGCTAACCTCGCTCAATACTATGCCGTTATCCTTTATCAGCTCCCGCGTGCCGCCCGTGTCCGTTGTGATGATGGGCAGGCCGCAGGCCATGGCCTCAAGCACCGTGTTGGACATGCCCTCGTTCATGGAGGGCAGTATGAAAATATCCGAGCCCGCGTATATCTCCGGCAGTTTACTATGCTCCACGTACCCGGCAAAGGAAACCACGTCGTCCGCGCCCAGGCTCGCGGACAGGGCGCGCAGCTCCTGCTCCAGGTTGCCCTCGCCCACTATCGATATCTCAAATTTTCCATTGTATTTCTCTTTGATGATGGGCGCGCTCTCTATCAGGTGGCTGATGCCCTTGCGTCCGATCAGCCGCGACACGCAGAGGATTTTTACCTTATCCCCGCCGCCGCTGCCTGGTATGAACTGCGCCGTGTCTATGCCGTTGTAGATGATATCTATATTCCGCTTCGGGTCTGAACGCAGCGCCAGCTCCTTCAAGCCCTGGCTGTTGGCTACCACCGACGCGGACCTTCTCCACACCTCTTTGATTATCGGTTTCAGCACAACGTACTCGGCGGAGAAGCGCTTGTTGAATCCGGGCACGTCCGAGCCCCTGAGGGAGACGATATAAGACAGACGTCTCTTGAACAGGTAAGCCATCGCGCCGCACGGGATGCCGAAGAAGGCGTGGCACACATCGTAATGGTTGTCCTTCATCAGCCGCCGCATGAATTTAGTCGCTTTAAGCGTATACGACAGGATTTCCTTCTGCGTCCAGTAGTGGATGTCCTTCTTGTTTACGGGCAGCTTGTACAGCGTTACCGTATCGCCGATCTTCTCCTGTTCGAATTTGTCGTTAGCCGCGGATGTGACCAGGTCTACTTCTATCTGTTTCCGCGCCAGCTCGCCCAGTATGTACTTGCAGGCGTTGGCCGCCCCGCCGCCCAGAGGAGGATACTCGTAGTTGAGCATCAGGACTTTTATTCCAGCACCTCTTCGACGGTATAGTATTTACGCTCGCCCTGCCCGTAGTATATGCGCACCAGTATATCGGCCAGCACGCCGAAGACCAGGAACTGGATGCCCACGATTATCATCAGTATCGCCAGCATGAACAGAGGACGGTCGCCAAGTGGAGTGCCGAAGGCCAGCCTCTCTATGCCCAGGTAGAGGCCGAGCAGCACGCCGATGATAGCCAGCACTATCCCGGACCCGCCCAGCAGGTGGATGGGGCGCATGGAGTACTTCTGCCAGAACAGGATCAGTATCAGATCGAGGAAGCCCTTGATAAGCCTTTGGTAGCCGTACTTGGTCCTGCCGTGGGCGCGCGGCCTGTGGTTGGTGCGCACCTCGCCTATCCTGTAGCCCTTCCATGACAGCATGGCCGGAATGTAGCGGTGCATCTCGCCGTAGAGCTCCAGCGACTTGAGGCACTCCTTCCTGTAGGCGCGCAGGCTGCATCCGGAGTCGTGTATCGTGGCCCCGGTAAGTTTCCTGCGCAGCAGGTTGGCAAACCGTGAGAACAGCTTTTTCGATATGGAATCCTTGCGCTTCTTGCGCCAGCCGCAGACGACGTCGTAACCTTTTTCCAGTTCGACGAGCAACAGCGGTATGTCCGACGGGTCGTTCTGCATGTCCGCGTCCATGGTGACCACGATGCCGCCTTTTGCGTGCTCGAAGCCCGCGGCCATGGCCGCCGACTGGCCGAAGTTCTTCTTGAACTTGACGATCTTGACCCTGCCGTCGCGCCCGCGCATCTCCTTCAACGCGCTGTAGGTCCCGTCCGTTGAGCCGTCATCGACGAAGATGATCTCGTAACCGGCGTCGATATTCTTGAGCGCCGCGCTTATCTCATCGTGCAGCAGCGACACGTTCTTCTCCTCGTTGTAGGTGGGGATTACTATGGAAAGTTTCATATCTGAGTTCCTTGAAGACATTTATACATCATCGGCTCGTGTTGCACAACCCCTCAGCCGCGGGGCGTCCGGTTTGGATATTCTTTGCTCGGCGTGGTGTTCTTCACCTCGCCGAAATCCTGCGTTGATTGTTGAAGGTGAAGAACACCTTCAACAGCATATCGATTAAAGGATTCTACCATATATAGCGTGTATCGTCATCACATGTAGGGGCGAGGTCTTCTCGCCCGCGATATGGATTCCGGCCTTCGCCGGAATGACGGTTCTAGATAGAGGTACAGGAGACGGCGTCTCCTGACGGGGTTATAGGGGTGTCCCCTATATTAATAAAAAAATCCCCCAACGTATGGGGGATTACAGGGGGTTCGGTCTGCTATCGCCCAACGACCTCTTCTACCTCAGCAGGCGGGATATCTCCTCGTCGGTCAGGCCGAGCTGCTTGAAAACCACCAGGCTGTATTCCGGCGGCAGGTTATTCTTTCCCTGCAGGACGGGGGCTTTGAGAACCTTGCCCTTTACTTCCCTGCGATAAATGGCGTGGTCGCCTTTTCCCTGCCGGTCGAACGAGGCCCCGGACTGCTCCAGCAGTTTGATGAGCTTCTTGCTGGACATCGAGGGGATCTTCCCCCTGTTAGCCATAGGCCAGCACCTTGAGGCGGGGCGCGCCTTCAGGACCCGAATCCGCTTCGCCCTCGGAAAGGAAATCGTGAAGCAGTTGCAATGATATCGGCCGGTCGATCGGCGCTTCATCCCCCATGCAATCGACATACGACTCGATGGCATCCTTTACGCTGGCTATAGCTTCCCCTCTGGTATCGCCGCATCCGACAACTGTCAGCTCAAGGCACAGCGACACGTACTGGTCGCCGGATTTCTTCAATATTATCGTGTATTCCTTCATTCTCCCGCACCTCTACAACAATTTTACCCCGTCATCATACCCGCTGAAAAGCGGCTCGGCACGATTATGAAAGGATTCTACCACATATAGCGTGTAGCGTCATCACATGTAGGGGCGAGGTTGCCTCGCCCGCCATGGATTCCGGCCTTCGCCGGAATGACGATACGTAGAATAACGGGCGAATACAGGATTCGCCCCTACGCGACGACCGAACGGTGAATAGACGAGATTCTTCATCGTTCGTCAGGAGGATTCAGAATGACAGTAGGGGCGAGGTTGCCTCGCCCGATATGGATTCCGGTTTTCACCGGAATGACGGTCCGTAGGGTGGGTTCGCAAACCCACCGCGTTGACGAGATTCTTCATCCTTCTAAATAGCTCTATCATGGAAGGACTCAGAATGACAGATGCGGGGCATATTATCACCCTCACCGTAGTCCTCTCCCTTCAAGGGAGAGGTTAGCTTCATACAGAGGTACAGGAGACGGCGTCTCCTGACGGGGTTATAGGGGTGTCCCCTATATTAATAAAAAAATCCCCCATGATTGGGGGATAATAGGGGGTTGATTAGCTATCGCCCAACGACCTTTTACCGCTTCTGCACCTTATACCATTTCACGAACAGCGGGATGCCGTCCTCGACCTTGACCCTGGGCTTGTAGCCCAGCAGCTTCTTCGCCTTCGACACATCCGCGTACGTCACCGGCACGTCGCCCGGCTGATCCGGCGACTTGATGGTGCGGGCCTTCTTGCCCGTGCTCTTCTCGATGAGCGATACAAGCTGTCTCAGCTCCGTCGTTTGCGAGCCGCCCAGGTTGATTATCTCGAAAGCCGGGTTCTTGTCGACGGCCGCCTGCACCCCGTCGATGATGTCGTCGATGTAGGTGTAGTCGCGTTTCGATGAGCCGTCGCCGTAGAGCTCGACGCGGTTGCCGCCGCTTATGAGGCGGGTGAACTTATGAATCGCCATGTCCGGCCTCTGTCGCGGGCCGTAGACGGTGAAGAAGCGCAGGCAGGCGATGCGGATATCGTAGAGGTGGTGGTAGGTGTAGCAGAACAGCTCGCAGGCCTGCTTGGAGGCGGCGTAGGGGGAGACGGGCTTCATCAGCGGGGAGCTCTCCTTGAACGGCACGTCCGAATTGTCCCCGTATACCGATGACGATGAGCCGAAGATGAAGCGTTTCACATCGTACTCGCGGCACAGCTCCAGCAGGTTTATCGTCCCGCCGATGTTGACGTCCTGGTAGATGTGCGGGTCCTGTATCGACGGCCTGACGCCGGCCCGCGCCGCCAGGTGCACCACCGCGTCGAACTTGCGCGAGGAGAACAGTCCGGACATCCTCTCCTTATCCCTGATATCGCACTCGTCCAGGTAGAAACGCTTGTTCTTGAGGGATTTGGCGATGTTCTTCCTCTTAACGTCGGGTGAGTAGTATGGATCGAAGTTGTCCAGGCACACCACGAACCAGCCCTGAGACAGCAGGCGTTCGCAGAGATGGCTTCCTATGAATCCGGCGCCGCCGGTGACGAGAATGCTTTCCATGATGCGGTTCCCCCCCATGCTAGCAGTAGTTGCGTAGGTTGGGCTGTGCCCACCGAAATCTACGTTAATTGTTGAAGTACGATTATGAAACGATTCTACCATATATAGCATGTAGTGGGTAGCGTGTAGGGGCGAACGGCGGGGCGCCCCCGTAGAGACGTCCTTCCGCGGAAGGACGTCTCTACACGATGACCGAACGTAGAACGTAGGGTGGGTTCGCAAACCCACCGAATAATGGGCGAATGATTATTCGCCCCTACGTGGATTCCGGCCTTCGCCGGAATGACGGTTCTGGACAGAGATGCAGGAGATACTCTCCTGCCGGGGTTATAGGGGTGTCCCCTATATTAATAAAAAATCCCCCAACGTATGGGGGATTACAGGGGGTTCGGTCAGCTAGCGCCCAGCGACATTTTCTACCAGCATATGCCGCGGTAATCGCAGAGCCCTTTGGCCCGGCGCGGATCCAGCACGCGCCTGCCGTCGATCACCACCTTGCCGTTATATAGCGATTCCGCCTTGAACTCATCCCATTCCGTAACGATGAGCACGCAGTCCGCATTGTCGATGGCCTGCGCCGCGCTGCCGCAGTATTCGACCTGCCCCTCGATGACCTTGCGCGCGTTCTCGACGGCCGCTGGGTCGTAGGCCCGCACCGACGCGCCCTTGTCCAGCAGGGCGGCGATGACCCTGAGCGACGGGGCGTCGCGCATGTCGTCCGTGCCCGGCTTGAAGGACAGTCCCAGCACGGCCACGGTCTTGCCCTTGAGATCGCCGACGGCGGCCTCTGCCGCCTCGACCATCTTCAGCGGCTGTTGCCGGTTCAGCTCCAGTATCGATTTCAGCATGCCGGCGTCGTATCCGGCCTTTGCCGCCGTGTCGATGAGCTCCTCTATGTCCTTGGGCAGGCACGAGCCGCCGAAGCCCGCCCCCGCGTTGAGGAATTTTCTGCCGATGCGCGGGTCGTGGCCCATGGCGCCGGCCACGTCGTACACGTCTATGCCCAGCCTGCCGCAGATGTTGCCTATCTCGTTGATGAAGGATATCTTGGCCGAGAGGAAGGCGTTGCTGGCGTACTTTATCATCTCGGCCGCGGCCGGCGTGGTGCGTATGATGGGCGCGTTGAAATCGCGGTACAGAATCTCGACGGTGTCGCCGGACCTCGCGTCGTATTCCCCTATGATGACGCGGTACGGGTTGAGGAAGCAGTCTACGGCCCGGCCCTCCTCAAGGAATTCGGGGTTGACCGCCGCGCCGATGTCCGCGCCGATCTTTTTGCCCGAGGACTTCTCCAGGGCGGGGATTATGACGCGCTCGGTGGTGCCGGGTGCCACCGTGCTCTTGACGGCGACCACGTGGTATCCGTCCTTCTTCGATAATACCTTGCCCACGTCTTCCGCGGCCCGCTCTATCTGCGTGAAATCTGTGCCGTTGCATGACGGGGAGTACGTGCCGACGCAGAGGAATGTGATATCGGTGTCCGATACGTCGCCGTAATCGCCGGAGGCGCGGAGCGTCCCGTTCGCGACGCACGAGGATACAAGTTCGTTGAGGCCTTTTTCGTAGACGGGCGATGCGCCCTGATTGATGATTCGGACCTTGTCGGGGTTGTTATCTATGCAGACCACCCGGTGCCCGTCGCCGGCGAGCCCAACGGCCGTCGCCAGTCCGACATAGCCGTTGCCGATAACTGATATCCTCATAATACAAGCCCGGTAACACCGGCCGATAGATAGCCTTTTATACGATTTCTACTACGCCGACCCGCCCGTCTTCTTCCAGCCGTATTTCTTGCCCAGGAATATGTAGACTACGATGGCCAGAACCACCAGCGCCGCGATGACGATGCCGATGATGGCGCCTATGCCGAGTCCGCCTCCGTCATCCGTGGGGGCCGGGGTCGGGGTGCCGCCCGACGGCGTGGACGTGGGGGCCGGGGCCGCCTGAACCAGCAGGCCGTAGATGGAGCAGTGGGTGATGGTGAAGACCGCCTGCCCGTCCTGTATCGTGCCCTCTATGAACTCCCACTCGCCTTTGGTCTCGTTGTAATATGCGATGACCGGGGTCTTTCCCGCCGGGATGTCGCCCTCGTCGAACTTGATGTTTATCGTGATGCCCGGGTCGAAGGTCGCGCCGTCCGGGTTGAAGTCGAAGGCGGCGAGCACCTGGTAGCCCGAGGGGGGAGAGGGGGGATCGTCTATTTCATATGCGTTGAACCCGGTGAGGCGTGAGTTTTCTGGGCCCTTCATGTCCGTGTATTTGGGTATGTATATCGATATGTCATTAGATACGGCCCAGAAATTATCGAGGGTGGTGCCCCAGAAATTGACGTTGCCTCTGTCGCAGTTCCCGTCGATGCACACGCCCCAGTTCTGATTGGTGGGGGCTCCGCCTCCGCCGCCACCGCCTCCGCCGCCGTAACCGTAGACCACGCCTTCATCCTCTATGCCGGGTATCATCACGAGCGTGATGGCAATAAGAATCACTATAGCCGAGATGACTCTTGTGTGAAAATGTCTTCTCTGTGCGCTCATGAACACCCCCTGAATAAGATCCTTCAGAAATCACAGGGCCTTCTCGATGTTTAAGGGCCTTCGCGACTCTGTTTCGGCAGCTCAGCCGTCTCTCTCAACCTCGAGACCTGTAGCTTTGCGCCCCCCGATCGCCCGGGGTTTACCTTTATCGGCCAGGCATCCCATATTCAGCTTTGCATAGTACGAAGATAGGATTAGTCATTTATAGCACTCCTGCGTGTATTTGTCAACCTTTTTATATAGTTTTTTAATGTATCTATTACCCTTACGTTAGTACTAATCCCATAGCAGGGGCATAATGATATGAGGGTCTATGCGCGTTAATGAGGGTGTGCAGAGGGTCTTCCCTCTGCCGGGGGAACCGGGGGTGTCCCCCTAACCTTCAAATATTCCCTTCCAATCCGGAATTCTTCTAAATAGCACCTATTATGGAAGGAAACGTATGGGGGGCTATAGGGGGTTCGGTATATTATCGACCAACGACATCCCATCTGCGTCGCGCATACCCTCACCCTGACCCTCTCCCTGCGGAGGGAGAGGGAAGAAAATTAATTTTGAACACCCCCTTACCCCCTCTTCTCAAAAGAGGGGGAATCCGACGGGCACGGCACGCCATGCCCCTACGAACGGAACGGGCGAATGATTATTCGCCCCTACGCGACGATCGCATGTAGGGTGGGTTCGCAAACCCACCACGTAGCCGAGATTCTTCGTCATTCTCCGCAAGGACTCAGAATGACAGTCCAAGAGAAGAGAGATTCAGGAGATTCCTCTCCTGACGGGGTTATAGGGGTGTCCCCTAACTCTTTTTTACATCCCCCAAGATTGGGGGATAGCAGGGGGTTGACTAGCTAGGAGATTGCCACGTCCTTCCTCATATTCATAAGGGGAAGGACGTGGCAATGACAGCTTTGAGAAAGGGATAGCAGGGGGTTGACTATGTCACTCCTCCGGTCGTATCATCCGACGACGCCTCTTCGTTCCTCGCGGCGCGCGCCTCGCGCATGACCCTCATCAGGTAGTATATCCACAGCGGCACGATAACGACCGCCGCCGCGATGGCTCCGGACGGATCGCCCCAGGAAGTTTCATCTTTCACATAGTAGCGGGCGGTTTCATATATCGCCAGCGGCAGAGACACGATGCCTCCCATGCTGAAGATGCCGAGCATGATGAACAGATATACCCGCCTCAGCAGCGGCGTGGTCTTTCCCTCTCTGGCCTCCACGGCCTTCTTGCCTACTACATGCAGCACGCAGATGATGGTGCCGGTACAGAACATCGTGATGCCCGCTGTGAGGTCATTTACGATCGACCTGTCGCTGTAGGCCGAGCTGAAAGCGGCTGATAGGAGATACCCCGCGCCTATAGCGGCGATAATGATGCTGGCTCCTATAAGAGTGTAGAAATAGACCATGAGGAGGCCCTTATAAGCTGAAACGCCCTCCCTGTCGTTGCGGCGCTTCAGAACAAGATAGAGGATGACGCCGATGACGAACAGTGGAATGATAAGTCCCAGCACACCCGATGCGATAAACATGTCTGCACCCCCTCAGTAAGATTGCCCCTGATGGATATTTGAACGGGCTTCTGTAATGCGATTAGATTAGCGATTATGGATATCAAAGTCAATAGAGAGGGTATTTAACTCCCCCTTACCCCCTCTTCTAAAAAGAGGGGGAACACGACGGGCACGGCATGCCGTGCCCCTACAAAGGGACGTAAAAGGCGAACACAAGATTCGCCACTACGCGACGACCGAACGGCGGGGCGCCCCCGTAGAGACGCAATATTTTGCGTCTCTGCATAATGACCGACGTATGGGGGATAACAGGGGGTTGAACAGCTACGAGATTGCCACGTCGTCCTTCCATAATTAGGGTGTACAGAAGGACTCCTCGCAATGACAGCTGGGGAGTACAGAGAGCGCTCCATCTGACGGGGTTATAGGGGTGTCCCCTATATCATTTCAGTGACAGCCCTTAAGAAAGAGGTGCCCCGATATATCGGGGCCGGGGGAACCGGGGGTGTCCCCCGGACAATATCTGTCCCCCAACGTATGGGGGACTATAGGGGGTTCGGTTATTGTTTCCCCCTTGACAAGGGGGATTGCAGGGGGTTGACTACTTATGAGCCTCATCAACCAACAAAAATCTGCACGATATAAACATATTCCTTATTTGTGATACAGCCTACGCCTGTCATATTGTATTCCGGATTCAGGATCGCTTTCCTGTGGCTGGCCGACTTCATCCATCCGTCCGTGGTAGCCCTGATAACTTCTTTGTTGAAGGACCGGCCCGGGCATTTGCCGCAGTTTTCACCCACGTATTTACTCGGTATCGTTTTCTTTTGCTCCCTTATCAACAGGGACCTGGCGTGAAAACCGTCATGTCCCAGCTTATCGTTCCTGGCCATATACCTGGCATGCTGCCAGGCGATCTTATCAAGGAACCTCATCCTTGAAAGCGGCTCCAAACCGTTCCTGTGCCTGATGTCGTTGATCTCCTCCGTCAGCCGCCACTTGTTGATCCATTTCAAAAAAAACATAGCTGTGTCCCTCTTGATCACATACGCTCCGTCTATGCAAATTGGGATAATATACTCCATAGTTGCCGGGCAGTCAAGACTAAAAAGCGACCAAAATCAAAATTCCCCCGCCCTGAGCCCTGAGATGCCCCTCACGATTCGCCGCAACCCGATAACGAAACGTAGGGGTTTGATTCAGCAAACCCACCGCGTAGGGGTAACCCCCTGTGGTTACCCATCCAACGTAGGGGCATCCTTCCATGACATTAAGGCATATGGAAGGATTGTGCCTGCCCGCTGTGGGCGAACACATAGGTTCGCCCCTACGCAATAACCAACATATAGGGGAATAGCAGGGGGTTGATTACTCGGAGAAGGCGGGGGTAGCTGAAACCGCGGGGAGCCGCCTGGCCTTCACGCCTTCGCCCGCGAAAACCTGCACTACATAAACGTGTCCCTGCTCGACGACGCCGGCTATCCCCGTTTTGTTATAAACGGGATTCATAATGGCATTCCTGTGGCTGTCGGACTTCATCCAGCCGTCCATCGTGGCCCGGATGACGTTTGCATCGAGCGAGGAGCCGGTGTGCTTGCCGCAGTTTTCACCCACGCATTTCCTGTCGGATCTCTTGCTCTGCCACCTGATGATAGCGGCCCTATTCTCGAAGCCGTCGTAGCCCAGCCTGTTGTTATTGGCCATATACATGGCGTGCTGCCAGGCTACGTTATCCAGCGACCTGTCCCTCGTCAGCGAGTTCAGGCCGTTGCTTGCCCTGACATCGTTTATCTGTTTCGCCAGGCGCCACTTGTTTATCCAGTTCATAATAGACATATTCCTACCCTCAAATGGAAATTTGGATAAAGTACCACATAGCCGCCATTCTGTCAAGAGGGGGAACGTGAAGGGCGAATACAAGATTCGCCCCTACGCAACGATCGTATGTAGTATGTAGGGTGGGTTCGCAAACCCACCAAATAACGGGAGTCCTTCCGCAGAAGGACACCCTCTAATTGTTGAAGGTGAAGAACACCATCAACAGCATATAAACGAGATATATCTCCCCCCTTTATGAAAGGGGGGAGCAAGGGGGATTTGCGTAGGGGCGAGGTCGTCTCTTTCGCCGATAGGGGCCGGGATGTAAGGGCTTGATTAATCAAGCCCTTACGCAACGATCGTATGTAGGGTGGGTTCAGAAACCCACCAAATAACGGGCGTATGGCCATACGCCCCTACGCGGATTCCGGCCTTCGCCGGAATGACGAGTACGACCCTCACCCTGACCCTCTCCCTGCGCAGGGAGAGGGAAATAATTTTAAATTAACACCCCCTAACCCCCTCTTCTAAAAAGAGGGGGAACACAACGGGCACGGCATGCCGTGCCCCTACGGTGGGGCTGAAGGGCGAGATGACCTCGCCCCTACAAGACGGGTTTATTAATATTACAATCCGAATCCAGGCACCTCTCCGAGAGAGGGGTTAGCTAGCTAAGAGAGGTACAGGAGACAGAGTCTCCTGACGGGGTTATAGGGGTGTCCCCTATATCTTTTTTTTCATCCCCCATGATTGGGGGATACAGGGGGTTGACCAGCTACGAGATTGCCACGTCGTCCTTCCGCCTAATTTTATCGTGGAAGGACTCGCAATGACAGCTTTGAGAAAGGGGCCTGACAGGGGGTTCGGTTTCCTATCGACCGACACCATCATATTCTTGACATAAACCCGCAATTACCTTACAATCGATTTGGTAGTATAATGTAAGCGTGAACCGACGCTCGGCGAAGCCGGGCTATTTTTAATAACGGAGCATACCGCCACAGCATCACCCGCCGACAGCCGCACGTACGCCTCGGATAAGGGAGTGGCCCTATCTTCCGCCGGATCGAGTTTTTATATGGGACTATTGAAACAAGAGAATATCCGCAACATCGCCATTATCGCGCACGTGGATCATGGCAAGACGACGCTGGTCGATCAGCTGTTCCGGCAGAGCGGCACCTTCCGCGAGAACCAGGTCGTGGCCGAGCGCCTCATGGACTCCATCGACCTGGAGCGGGAGCGCGGCATCACCATAGCATCCAAGAACGGATCGTTCACCTATAAAGGCTACTGGGTCAATATCATCGACACGCCGGGCCACGCCGACTTCGGCGGGCAGGTGGAGCGCGTGCTGGAGATGGCCGACGGCGCGCTGCTGCTGGTCGACGCCCAGGAAGGGCCGATGCCGCAGACGTACTTCGTGCTCAAGAAGGCGCTGGCGCTGCACATGCCGGTCATCGTGGTCATAAACAAGATAGACAAGTCCGCGGCCAGGCCGGACTGGAGCATAAATCAGGTCTTCGACCTGTTCGTAAAGCTGGGCGCCCCGGACGCGATATTGGACTTCCCGGTCGTCTATGCCTCGGCAAGGGACGGCTACGCCTCGGATGAGCCGGTGGTGGAGGGGGGCTCCATGGAGCCCCTGTACGAGAAGATAATCGCGCACATACCGCCGCCCGGTGGCTCGGAGGACGAGCCGCTTCAGATGCACGTCAGCTCCATCGACTACTCGCCCTATCTGGGCCGGCTGGGCATAGGCAAGATAACTGGGGGCCGCCTGAATATCAACAAGGATATCGTGGTGGCGCGCCGCGACGGCTCCATGGTCCCGACACGTATCACCAAGCTGTACCGCTTCGTGGGCAACCAGAAGGTTCCCATCGAGGAGGCCGGCGTTGGGGAGATCGTGGCCGTGGCCGGCATGGAGGAGGTCACGGTCGGCGTGACCTACACCGACCCGGAGGACCCGCGCCCGCTGCCGCCCGTGGCTATAGACCCGCCCACGCTGTCCATGAACTTCGTGCCCAACAGTTCGCCCTTCGCCGGCCGCGAGGGACGGTTCGTTACGTCGCGCCACCTCAAGGACAGGCTCTTCCGCGAGACGCTGAGCGATGTGGCCCTTGTCGTCGAGGAGCTTGATGACGTCCCCGGCTTCAAGGTCTCCGGTCGCGGCGAGCTGCACCTGTCCATCCTCATCGAGCGCATGCGCCGGGAGGGCTACGAGTTCCAGGTAACGAGGCCGCAGGTCATTATGAGGATGGAGGGCGGGAAGCTGCTGGAGCCCTACGAGGAGCTCATAATCGACGTCGATAAACAGTATATGGGCGCCGTCATCGAGAAGCTGGGCGCCAGGAAGGGACGCATGCTGGAGATGATGCAGGGCGAGGGCATGACGCGCCTGGTGTTCAGGATACCCACGCGCGGCCTGCTCGGCTTCAAATCGGAGTTCATGACCGACACCAAGGGCATGGGCGTGATGAACTACATCTTCTCCGATTACGGGGAATTCGCCGGCGATATGAGGAACCGCAGGAACGGCGCCATCGTGGCGCAGGAGGCCTGCACCACGGTAGCCTACGCGCTTTACCACCTGCAGGACAGGGGCCGCTTCTTCATCGGGCCTGGCGTCAATGTATACAGCGGGCAGATAATCGGCGAGAACAGCAGGGACAACGACCTCGTGGTCAATCCCGGCAAGGCCAAGAAGATGACCAACATGCGCGCCGCCGGCTCCGACGAGAACGTCGTGCTCACGCCTCCGGTGGAGATGAGCCTGGAGGACTGCATCACGTTCATCAACGATGACGAGCTGGTTGAGGTCACGCCCAAATCCATCCGCCTGCGCAAGCGCGCCGGCGTCATGAAGGGCAAAGTGGCCTCGTTGTCAGAATCCGCGTTCTAAACCTGCCCGACGCCTCATTTCTATCTTCCACAGATTGACTTTACTCGGGAATTGTGGTAAATTTCACTCCCATTCAGATACGTTTTTCCTCGCAATCGAGGCACGTTTACACATCGAGTTGTACGATCGAACCCGGAGGTTGGCGCCATGGATGATCAGAACAGGGATCAGGGACAGCTCATCGACGAACTGGATCGTTTGCGCCGGCGGACGGCCGAGCTTGAAGCTGTTGCGGCTGAGCGCGTGAAGATAGATGAGGTGCTGCGGCGCAGCGAGGAACGGTTCCGCACCCTGGTCGAGTCCGCATCGGACGTTACCGTCGTACTGGGGAGCCAGGGCAACGTCACCTATATCAGCCCGAACTTCGAGAAGGTGTGGGGTTTTAAGGCGGAGGGCGTGCTGGGGCAGGACTTGT
The DNA here is from genome assembly GCA_041649635.1 of Dehalococcoidia bacterium. Lineage (NCBI taxonomy): Bacteria > Bacillati > Chloroflexota > Dehalococcoidia > Dehalococcoidia bacterium. Next base: position 435,990 of record JBAZMV010000001.1, on the reverse strand, counting down.
TCAAGAATATTCACCCCGATGATATCCCTGTGATAGGGAAGAATTTCACTGAAATAATCAAGAACCCCAAAACGATCGTGCGGATGCAGATACGGGCGCTGTACCCCGACGGCACCTGGCATACCCTGGATTCGGAAGCGCGTAATCATCTTGAGGAGCCCGCTATCGGCGGCATCGTTGTAAATTTTCATGACGTCACCAAGCTCAAGCAGGCGCAGGGAGAACTCAAGAAAGTAAATGAATGGTTCGAAGAAATCATAGGTTTGAGTAAAACCAATATCGATGTAATCGATAGCGAGTTCAACCTGCGCTATGTAGATCCGGAATGGCAGAAGGTCTATGGCGATCCCGCGGGCCGGAAATGCTACGAGTATTTCAGGGGGCAAAAGGAAGCATGCCGGGATTGCGCCATCCCCGATACTTTCCGTACTCACCAGACAGGCGTGGCCGAGCATGTGCTGCCGCGCGAGAACAACCGCATTGTCGAAGTGCATACAATACCTTTCCAGAGCGCCGACGGCGAGTGGCTGGTCTCCGAGTTAAACGTCGACATCACCGAGCGCAAGCGCATGGAGGAAGCGCTTACGGAAAAGGAGAGGTACTTCCGGTCGCTGATTGAAAACAGCTCCGACGGAATCATGGTGCTGGACAGCAGAGGGAAAATCCTTTACGAAAGCCCTAGCTGCTCGCGCCTGCTGGGGTACAGCGAAGGGGAACGTATAGGGCAGGTTGTTTTTGATCCGATACATCCGGATGATATGCATGCGCTGATCGATGGAATGAAAAGAATCGAATCAGATGTTGTGGGCCGTTCCGAAGTACGTGCGCGTCATAAAGACGGCTCGTGGCATTCTTTTGAGGTAAGCGCCACAAGTTTCCTCGATGATCCCGCTGTCGGCGGCATAGTTGTGAACCTGCGTGATATAACGGAACGCAAGCGGGCGGAGGAGGCGTTGCACCAGGGCGAGGAGAAATATCGTATCCTCACGGAGAGGATGAACGATATTGTATGGACCATGGGACTTGATTTCCGCCCTACCTATACCAGCCCGTCCGTATTTAAAGTTCTCGGATTCACACCGGAGGAACGTGTCGGTATAACAAATCACGAAGCGGTAACACCACAGTCCTACGAGCATATCATGAATGTATTTACAGCCGAGATGGAACGGGATGGGAAGGAGGGTGTGGATCCCGATAGGACTATAACGATAGAAGCCGAGTACTATCACAAGAACGGCTCCACGGTGTGGCTGGAGCACGTGGTCAGTGCTAACAGGGATGAGCAGGGGAAAATCACCGGCCTATACGCTGTCTCGCGCGATATCAACGAGCGCAAGCGGGCGGAGGAGGCGCTGCGGGAAAGCGACCGGCTATTCAAGAAACTAGCTTATAACGTCCCCGGAATGATCTATCAGTTCTTGAGAAGGCCTGATGGAACGTACTGCGCTCCCTTTTCTACGGATTCTATAAAGGATATTCTAGGATGCTCTCCGGAAGATGTGCGCGATGATTTCTCTCCGGTAACCAGGGTGGTCTTGCCCGAGGACCTCGGCAGGTTAGTGGAATCGATAGAGTATTCAGCCGAACATATGACTCTCTGGCAGTGTGAATACCGGGTGCAGGTTCCCGGGAAGCCCGTGAGATGGTTGCTAGGCCAGTCTACGCCGGAGAAATTGGCTGACGGCAGTGTAATCTGGCATGGGTTTAATACGGATATCACCAACCGCAAGCGCATGGAAGAAACGCTGCGGGAGAGCGAGGAGAAATACTCGACCCTTGTTGAGAACGCGACGGATGGCGTCAGCATTATCCAGGACCAGGCCCTAAAGTTCGTCAATAAACGCATGTCTGAGATGTCCGGTTATACCGTTGAAGAATTGACTGCAATGTCAACGTTCGATCTGGTGCCGCCGGACTTCGCCCCTGTATTAGAAGAGAGATTCCGCCTGCGTGCCGAAGGCAAAGAAGTTCCCGAGATTTTTGAGACCAGGATGCTGTGCAAGGACGGCTCGGTCAAGGAGATGGAGAACTCGACGAAGCTTATTCAGTATGAGGGCAGGCCCGCCGTTATTGCCATTACCAGAGACGTTACCGAGCGCAAGCGCATGGATAAGGCGCTGCAGGAGAGCGAGGAGAAGCTGCGCATATTATTCCAGACCGTTGGCGTTGGTATCACGGTAACCGATGTGTCAGGGAAAATCATTGATGTTAATGCAGAATTGTTGAAATTGACCGGATTTGACCGCAAAGAAGAAGTCATCGGGAGAAACGGATTTGACTTTATCAGTGAAAAGGATCGCGACAGGGCGGCTCAGGCTCTGTCTAATAATTTAGCCTCAGGTCTGGGTGTGCCGATAGAGCTCACTCTGCTGCGAAAGGACGGCAGTGAATATCTGGCTGACACCGATACTACAGTGATGCAGGACGCCAATGGAAATCCGATAGGGCTGATCGTTACGCACCGTGATATTACCGAGCGCAAGCGGATTGAGGAGGCGCTGCGCGAGAGCGAGGAGAAGTACCGCCTGCTGGCCGAAAACGCTTCTGACGTCATAATGCTCATGGATATGAATGCCAAACCTGTTTATTTCAGCCCGTCCGTCAACCGCGTGCTGGGCTACTCCGTGGAAGAAGCGCTGGAAGGCACCATGGAAGGTAGAATGACGTCCGACTCAATGGAGAAGGCTGCCAAGTACTTCCTGGCCGGGTTGGAACGTGAAAAACGCCACCCGGAGAGCGGATTGGGGCAAACCCTGGAACTGGAGATGATCCACAAAAACGGTTCCATAGTCGTTGTCGAAATGATGGTATCGTTCATACGTGGTGAGACCGGGAAACCCACGGGCATGATGGCCATACTCCGCGATATCACCGAACGTAAGAAGGCGGAATCCCGGATCATCGAACTCTCCAACGCGTTTATGGCAACGCTTGATCCTGTCCTGATCCTTGACATGGAAGGCAATGTCAGAAATTTGAACGAGTCGGCACGAAAGCTTTTTGAAACAGATGAGATTGGCGTAAGTGCGCTGGAACCTGTTGCTCCTGAAGATAGGGAGGTGGTTGCCGCGGCGCTGCAGGAACTGATTACAAGCGGACAGCCGGCTGTAGCCCGGTACAATATAGTTACAAGGAGCGGGCGCAGAGTGCCGCTTGAGTCCTCGGGCAGCCTGATGTTGGACGCGAATGGCAAGCCGGTCGGCATTGTGGTTGTAGCGAGGGATTTAATCGAACGCAGGCAGGCGGAAGCTCATCAGAAGCTGGCCGCTGAGATACTGGGTATCCTTAATGAGCCGTTGGCGCTGCCTGATGCCATCAACCGCATCCTTACCGCCATCAAGCGGGAGACGGGATTCTACGCTGTTGGAATTCGATTGAAAAAGGACGAGGACTTCCCGTACTTTGTCCAGAACGGATTCTCCGAGGATTTCCTGCTCACTGAAAATACGATTGTCGTCCGCGACTCGCATGGCGGGATATGCCGCGACAAGGACGGCAATGTGAGCCTGGAGTGCACCTGCGGCCTGGTGCTGTCCGGGAAGACCGATCCATCCAATCCGCTCTTCACACCGGGCGGCAGCGCCTGGACAAATGATTCGCCGGCTTTACTCGACGTTCCGCTTGAGCAGGACCCGCGGCACCATCCGCGCAACCGCTGCATCCACGCCGGCTTCCAGTCCGTGGCGCTCATGCCCATCCGCAGCGGCAATGAGATCGTTGGCCTGCTGCAGCTCAACGATCGACGCAAGGGCTGTTTCACCCCGGAGATGATACGCTTCTTCGAGGGCATCGCCGCCAGCATAGGCGTGGCGCTGATGCGCAAACAGGCGGATGATGCGTTGCGGGAGAGCGAAGAAAGGTTCCGCGAGATCACGGAGAATATGCTCGATGCGGTATCTCTGGTCAATGAGAAGGGAATCATTATATACGCAAGCCCATCTCATCAGAAAATACTGGGATATAGAACGGAAGATTTGGTAGGAAAGCCTGTTTTCGATTTCCTTTGCCCGGAGGATGTGAACAGCGTGATAGCTTCTCTGGATGGGATACAGGAAAAGGGAGAGGCCAGTTATCAGTACCGTTTCCGCCATGCCGATGGACACTATGTTTGGGGAGAAGCCTCCGCCAGGGCACTGCTTGATGCTTCTGGAAACGCCTCGCGTTTTATTATCGCCAGTCGCGACATCAGCGAACGCAAGAAGGCTGAGGATGCGCTGCGGGATAGTGAAGAGAAGTACAGGATACTGGTGGAGGGTTCCGCTGACCTGATTTTCTCCCTTGACGCGCAAGGCAACTTTGCCTATGTCAGTCCGGCTATCGAACGCCTGTCCGGCTACTGCCCCAGCGATATAGTTGGCAAGTCATTTGTTGACTTTATATTGCCGGAGGACCTGCCAGACTTGATGGCCAGCTTTGAGAAAACACTAGGCGGGAGTTTTGAGCCCGCCGAGTTCAGGACTAGGTTCAAGGATGGCAGTGTGCGTTGGGTCCGTACCGCGAGCAAGGCGACGCTGAGTGACGGTCAAACGGTAGGAGTAACCGGCATCATGTCGGATATCACCGAGCGCAAGAGGGCGGAGGAGGCGCTGCGTGAGAGCGAAATCAAGTACAGAGACCTCTTCGAGCATACGCTGCTGGGCATGGAGGTGGTGGATGCGGAGACCGGCAGGATAGTGCTGGCCAATCATTCCATGGCAAGGATGTTCGAGTTCAAGTCGCCGGATGAAATGGTCGGCGTTGATGCTATCAAGGAGCATGTTCTGCCGGAAGATATGGACTGGGTGCTCCAGCAGTTCGCTCAATCCATGGCCGATCCCGAAAGGAAGGAACTAGCCGTTATAAAGGCCAGGACGGTGAATGGCCGTGTGATATGGGTAGCTGGTTCTACTACGTCGTACGAATATGAGGGGAAGCCGGCGGCATTGATTTCCCTTATAGAGGTGACCGCTGCCAAAGAAGCGGAGGAAGCGCTGAGGGAGAGCGAGGAGAAATTCCGGAACCTGGCTGAACAGTCTCCCAATATGATATTCATCAACGTGAAGGGGCACGTGGTCTATGCCAACCGCCGCTGTGAGGAGATGATGGGCTATACCAGTGAGGAATTTTACTCTCCAGCTTTCGACTTTAATTCCTTAACGGCGCCGGAATATCGTGATCTGATAAAGGAGAAGTTCCAGGCCCATATGCAAGGACGGGATGTCGATCCTTACGAATATGCGCTCATCACTAAGGACGGACGGAGGCTTGATACGATTCTTAGCACCAAGCTAATAAGTTACGTCGGTGAGAAGGCGATTATGGGAATCATAACCGACATCACCGAACGCAAGAAGGTGGAGGAAACCCTGCTTCGCATCAATAAGGCGGTTGAAGGATCAAGCGATGCCATCGGCATATCCGATGCGCAGGGGCACCACTTCTATCACAACAGGGCTTTCACCGAGCTGTTCGAGTACACCCCGGAGGAGCTTGAGGCCGCGGGCGGAGGCCCGGCCGCTTTTGCAAATAAACATGTGGCCCGCAAGGTGTTCGATACGATAATGGGTGGAGGTTCGTGGTTCGGGGAGGTGGAGATGGTATCTAAGAGCGGGCGCAGGTTCATCGTACTTGAGCGCGCGGACGCGATAAAGGATGAAAAGGGCAAGGTCATCGGGCTTGTGGGCGTGCATACGGATATCACTGAGCGCAAGAAGGCCGAGGAGAAGCTCAGGGAGACCCGCGACTACATGGAGAACCTCATCGAGCACGCCAACGTGCCCATGGTTGTCTGGACCCCGGATTTCCGCATCACAAGGTTCAATCGCGCCTTTGAGCGGCTCACGGGCATGAAGGCCAAGTCCGTAATCGGCAAAGACCTTGAGATACTGTTCCCCAAGGGTACGCGGGAAAGGTCCATGAGCTTTATCAGGACGGCGATGAGGGGCGCCAGGTGGGAGGTGGTGGAGATACCCATCGCAAACCTCGACGGGGGTGTCAGGACGGTGCTGTGGAACATATCGCCGATATACGCCGAGGACGGCAAGACCCCTATGGCTATCATCGCCCAGGGGCAGGATATCACGGAGCGCAAGAAGGCGGAGGAGGCGCTCAGGGAGAGCGAGGAGCTGTCGCGATCCATGCTGGATAACGCCGCCATGGGTATATATCTGCTGCAGAATAAAAGGTTCATCTACGTGAACCCCATGTTCGAAGAGATTGTAGGTTATAGCAGCGAGGAGCTCTTGGGACAGGAGGCGATAGACTTTGTCCACCCGGATGACAGGGATACGGTGAGAACTAAGGCTGTAGATAATATCCAGGGGGCATCCGTTCAGCCTTATGAGTTCAGGGCGTTGAGGAAGGACGGCCGTCAGATATGGGTCATGGAGAGGGTCACGCCCGTCAGGTATAAGGGAAGGCGCGCCGTCCTGGCCAGCTTCATGGAGACCACGGAGCATAAGAAGGCGGAAGTGGAACTGGAGCGCGCCTATGAAGAGCTCAAGACGGCGCATGAGCGCATGGTGCAGTCGGAGAAGCTGCGGGCTATGGGCGAGATGGCCAGCGGGATAGCGCATGATTTCAACAATATGCTGGCGGTCATACTGGGGCGCACGCAGCTCGTCATTGATGACGTCAAGGATGATAAAGTGAAGAAGGGCATCCAGATAATAGAGCAGGCGGCCCTCGACGCGGCCAAGACGGTGAAGCGCCTGCAGGACTTCGCGCGGATACGCGTGGAGCATCCCTTCGAGCCGCTTGACGTTAACGAGGTGGCGGAGGGCGTCCTCAAGATGGTGGAATCCCGCAGGGTGGAGCTGGAACAGACCAAGGGGATCGCTATCAAGGTTACGCACGAACTTGGTACTGTGGGACGTGTATCAGGCGATGCCGCCGAGCTTCGTGAGGCGCTCCTGAACATACTGTTCAATGCCCTGGACGCCATGCCTACAGGCGGCAAGCTCACCGTTAAGAGCGAGCAGGAAGAAGAGTGGGTTCAGATAATTATAAAGGATACAGGGGTCGGAATACCTGAAAAGGTGAAGAGCAAGGTATTCCAGCCGTTCTTTACCACCAAGGCCTCCAAGGGTTCGGGGCTCGGGCTGAGCGTTACCTACGGCATAATCTCAAGGCATAACGGCATGATAAAGTTCGACAGCGAGGTGGGCAGGGGGACGACGTTCTACATCAGGCTGCCCCTGGCCGTGGAGGAAGTTAGGAAGCAGGCCAGGAAGAGCAAGGCTGTCGCGGTCAAACCAGCCAGCATACTCACGGTCGATGACGAGCCCGAGGTGCTCAAGGCGCTGGGGCTGACGCTGGAGTACTTCGGCCACTGGGTCAAGGATTTCACCAGAGGAGTCGAGGCGATCAAGGCTTTCAAGGACGGCAAATACGACATAGTAATTACCGACCTCGGTATGCCTGAAATGTCGGGCTGGGATGTGGCCCGAGCCATTAAGAAGATAAAACCTGAAGTGCCCGTGTTGCTGATAACGGGCTGGGTCATAGATCTCGATGAGGAAAAGAAGAAACTGGTGGACGGCGTTATAGCCAAGCCGTTCAGCCGCGAGTCGATAGCGGCGGCCGTATCCAAAGTGTTTCCCGCGAAGAAGAAGCGCGTCGTTAAGAAGAAGACCGTGGCCAGGAAGAGCGCGGGGAAGAAGAGCGGCGGGAGAAAGAAGAGCAAGTAGGGGCGAGGTCGCCTCGCCCTGTCCGGATTCCAGTTTTCACCGGAATGACGGATTACGACCCTCACCCTGACCCTCTCCCTGCAGAGGGAGAGGGAAGATAATTTAAAGATAAACTCCCCCTTACCCCCTCTTCTAAAAAGAGGGGGAACTTGCACGAACTCACCCTTGAGTCCCTCTCTTTATCAAAGAGAAGGGAACTAACAACGCTCTCACCATAGCCCTCTCCCCTCAAGGGAGAGGGTAGTTTTAGAAAGAGGTACAGGAGACAGGGTCTCATGACGGGGTTATAGGGGTGTCCCCTATATGTAGGGGCAGGTCTTGTGCCTGCCCGCTGCGGGCGACCACAAGGGTCGCCCCTACCAGAGGACCAACGTATTGGGGGATTGCAGGGGGTTGATTAGCTGTGAGATTGCCACGTCCTTCCGCATATTCCTAACGGGGAAGGACTCGCAATGACAGCTTTGAGCACGGGGTTGACATAATTCTCAACCTGAGTACTCGCTTATCAGTATCGAGTAGACGTTCACATCCTCAAAGACATCCCACTTCTTGATGCACTTGCGCAGCGTCCCCTCGTACTTCATCCCCAGCTTCTGCATGACGCGCCCCGAAGCCGGATTCTTGGTCATATAGAAAGAGTGGATGCGGTGCAGATTCAGCTTGCCGAATCCGTATTTGACTAAAGCCCGCGCCGCCTCGGTGCAGTAGCCTTTGTTCCAGTAGGGCTTGCCTATCCAGTATCCCAGCTCCGCGTTCTCGTCGTCGCGGTTAACTATAAGGCCTATTGAACCTATTAGCGTTCCCTCGTCCCGCAGCGTTATCGCCAGGTGAATCTCGCCGTGCTCCAGCTTGTCCCGGTGCGAGTCTATCCAGTCCTCGGCCATATGGTCCGGGTAGGGGTGCGGTATCATTCTCACATTGGCAGCTATGTCGTAATCGCCGGCGAGCTCCTGCACTACGGGCGCGTCGTCAAGCGCGAACGGCCTGAGCAGCAGGCGTTCGGTCTCGATGCGGGGGAGATTTTCCGGCAGTGTAATCGTCATATCGTTCTCTTCATCGATCAATGGTATGTGAATTATGGGTGTAGGGCGGGCACAGCCCGCCCTACTGAATCGCACGTGTATTATAGCATAGCATTTCCCATCGAGCGTCTAACATAAAAAAGTACGCCTGCCATTGACGGCAGGCGTACGGTTCGTATTGGATATCGAATATATTTTACGGCTTAGACCCAGCCGCGAAGCTTCATGGCCTCGACCACGCGCTCTACGGCAACCACATAGGCCGCCTGGCGCATGTTTATCTTGTATTTCTTGGAGGTAGCCAGCACCGAGTTGTAAGCGCTGATCATCCGCTTCTCCAGCTTCTCGCGCACTTCGTCCTCATCCCAGCTGAACATGTAGAAGTTCTGCACCATCTCGAAGTAAGAGACGGTCACGCCGCCGGCGTTGCACAGGAAATCGGGTATTACGTGGATGCCTTTCTTGTAGATGATGGCGTCGGCCTCGGGCGTTGTCGGCCCGTTGGCCAGTTCTCCGATTATCTTCGCCTTGAGATTGCCGGCGTTCTTCTCCGTAATGACATTTTCCAGCGCGCTCGGCAGCAGCACGTCGACCTCAAGCTCCAGTAGCTCAGCGTTGGAGATATTCTTGGCGCCCGGGAAATTGACAACCGAGCCCGTCTTAGCCTTGTGCTTGCTGACGGCCTGCGGGTCAAGCCCTTTGGCGTTGAAGATGCCGCCCTTGCTGTCGCTGACGGCGACGACCTTGCAGCCGAAAAGCTCCTGGCTCAGGCTGTGGGCGAAGGAGCCGGCATTGCCGTATCCCTGCACGGCCACGGTAGCCTTGCTCAAATCGATCTTGCAGACCTTGGCCGCCTCCTTAAGTGTGAACATCCCTCCACGGGCCGTCGCGTCGCCGCGCCCCTTGGAGCCGCTGATGCAAAGGGGCTTGCCGGTGATGGTGCCGAACTGGTTCTTGCCGACTATCTTGGAATACTCATCCATCATCCAGGCCATTATCTGCGGGGTGGTGTAGACATCGGGGGCTGGGACGTCCTGCTCCGGTCCGATGAATTTCCAGACGCACTGCGCATAGGCCCTGCTCAGGCGCTCGAGCTCGGCCGGGGACATCTCTTTGACGTTGCAGATTATGCCGCCCTTGCCGCCGCCCAGCGGAAGGTCCAGCAGGGAGCACTTCCAGGTCATCCATGAGGCCAGCGCGCGCACCGTATCGATGGTCTCCTCGGGGTGGAAGCGGATGCCGCCCTTTGCCGGGCCCCTGGCGTCGTTGTACTGCACCCTGAAGCCCTGGAATATCTTTATCTTGCCGTCATCCATGCGTATCGGCATGGTGAAATGCAGCTCGCGCATCGGGGTCTTCAGCATCTCGCGCACATGGGGCTCCAGCTTCAGGATATCCGCGCACGCGTCTATCTGCTGTCGCGCTACTTCAAACGGGTTTATCTTTGCCATTTATTTCTTCTCCTTGACTTTAGTTATACTCACCGGGATCCCTTTGTCCCGAAGGTATTCCTTCGCTTCCTTAATGCTTATCTCTCCGAAGTGAAATATCGATGCCGCCAGCACCGCCGACGCCTTGCCTATGGCCACACCTTCGTACAGGTGCTCCAGCGTGCCCGCGCCGCCTGAAGCGGTTACCGGTATCTTTACCGCCTCGGCCACGGCCTTTGTCATCTCAAGGTCGTATCCGTCCTTCGTGCCGTCGGCGTCCTTGCTGGTGAGCAGTATCTCCCCCGCTCCCAGCTTCTCCACCTTCCTGGCCCACTCGACGATATCGAGGCCGGTGCCCCTGGTGCCGCTCTTTATCGTCACCTCGAGCCGCGGCTTTTTTCCTCCGGCCTTGTTCTTCTTGCCGTCGATGGCGACGACCAGCCGTTTCTTGCCGAATTTCTTGGAGGCTTCGGTGATAAGCCCGGGGTTCTCCACCGCGGCGGTATTGATCGATACCTTATCCACGCCCAGGTCGAACAGCTCCTGCATGTCCTCGATGCTGTTGATGCCTCCGCCCACGGCGAATGGAACGGTAACCACGTCGCAGACACGCTTGACCCAGTCACGCCGCGTTTTCCTGTTCTCCACCGTGGCGAAGATATCGAGGAAAACCAGCTCGTCGGCGCCTTCCCTGCAGTATGTCCTGGCAGCCTCAACGGGGTCGCGCGCGTCGCGCAGGCCGACGAACTTTACCCCCTTAACCACCCTGCCTTCCTTGATATCGAGACAGGGGATCACTTTTACTTTTTTCATATTACACATCCTGGATTTTGATCAATCGCTGATAGTCCACTACGGTGCTCATGGCGCGGTTGTCGGCCTCGATGCCGGACTCCTCGGCGGCGGCCACAGGGTTCATGCCGCCTATCAGTATCATGCCTATGCGGTTGAGCTCCACCGGCACTTCGCATACGGGCTCGCTGATATTGCCCATGACCAGCAGTCCGCCCAGCCCGGCTTCCTTCAGCCCGGATACTACCGATTCCACCGTCTCTTTGCACATCGCCGGGATCTCCCTGAAGTTGGCCAGTATCTTGCCGTTGCCTGTTTTGATAATGCTTCTTACGGATGTCATCTTGGCCCTGATGAATACCTCGGACGGATCGAGCGATGACCCCGCGTAGTGCACCAGCTCGATGAAGCGCACAGGTTTGCGGTCGCGCACCTGGAGGATGCCGCCGAAGCGCGAATCCATCGGGATGCCGGCCTTGAGCATGGCGCCGTTGATCATAATGCTGCATACAGTGGCGAACCCGATCCTTCCCTTAGGCACGGTGAATTCCCCTATCTTTTCCCCGCCGCGCGCCACGATGACCAGTTTGCTAACACAAAGGCCGGCGTCGAAGATGGGCTTCATGGCGGCCAGGGCCTTGCCGAATTTCTTCTCCGGGAAGAACGATATGTTGACGGGCACCGGGCCGCTGCGTTTCCCGGCGTCGAAATTGGTGCGGAATGCCAGCAGCTCTATCTTGGATATGGCCAGGCCGACCTTGTCCTTGACCAGCGCCGCGCTCAGTTCCTCCTCGCCCTGTTTGGTGAGCACGCGCCCGTCGCGCCCGACGAGGCTGGTGAGCCCCCGCTCATCGGTCAGCTTCAGGTGATACCTTACGGCCCGCTCGCCCAGGTCTATGCCGTAGTCCTTGAGGCGGTTGGCGATAATCCTGGCCCCCAGCGGCTCCTCGCTCCCGCTGAGTATCCTGAGTATCGATATTACTTTACGCTCTACGTCCTGTGTCTCAAATCCCATAAGCACGCTTCATTATGTTTAATACGGCAGTAGGAAACTGTTTGCCAACAGAGGGAATTATATGACTATAGCATTTATCTTGTCAATGGCGGGGCGGAATCACTGCGGGTGTTTTTGCCGCGTGAATGCGCGCGGTGCCTATCATTAATCGACTATATTACATCACCGACGGACGGGTACGACTGGGAGGCCTCGATAAAGGCGCGCTCCTCCTTGATCCGCGGGGAAAGCAGGTAGCTTATCGCGTATCCTATAAGCACTATCGGTATCCCGATTAACGCGAGCAGGAAACCGACTATTGGCACCGATTTATATATTACGCTCATAGCTGCAATGAAGACGCCGAATGGGAACCAGACTACCATTACGAGAAGCTGATAAACAACTTTGATCAGGGGCGCATTTATGAGGATGTATGTCGGCGCGGTCGTCAGCCACTTCAGCGGGGTTATCAGCACCGTGACGACGGTCAGCAGGAACCGTGTGATCTTGTTGATTATCATAATTAGAACTCCCTTGTTTAATATAACACATCAGACCTTTCCTGACACCGCTGTTTCATATCGGATAGCTTATGCGGAGAGATCGGTTGCTCCGGCAAGAGGAGACTTCAATCAAGTGCATAATCGGAAGCCGCTCGCCATCGGACATTACGAGGTAAGGCGCATTTTGCCGCTATCCATAAAGGGTTGATCCGGTAAGTTCCCCGGCAAGACATCGCCATAGGTTTATTTCTTGCTCTGTGCTATATTATGCATGGTGACAGCCATGAGCCATAAAGTTCTGGTAGTTGAAGACGACGACACGCTGCTCGGCGTGATCAAATACAACCTGGACAAAGAGGGTTACAGCGTCTTCACCGCCGCAGACGGCGCGAAAGCCGTCGAGGCCGCGAGACAAGCTCGTCCCGACCTGGTTATCCTCGATATAATGCTCCCTGAACTCAACGGGCTCGAGGTCTGCCGCATCCTGCGCACCGAGACCGCCGTGCCCATAATCATGCTCACCGCCAGGAGCGAAGAGGTCGACAAGGTGGTCGGGCTGGAGATAGGCGCCGACGACTACATGACCAAGCCTTTCAGCATGAAGGAGCTCATGGCCCGGGTCAAGGCCATGCTGCGGCGGGCGGAGATGGCGCGGCAGCAGGGAGACTCGACAACAGCCCGCCAATCGATAATAAGGGCCGTGGAGATGGAGATAGATATCGAACGCCACACGGTTTCCCGCCGCGGCTCCGCAATCGAGCTGACGCCCAAGGAGTTCGACCTGCTGGCCTTCATGATGAGAAATAAGAATCGAGTGATGAGCCGCGACTACCTGCTGGAGAAGGTCTGGGGATACGATTTCTCCGGCGACACGCGCACCGTGGACGTGCACATGCGCTGGCTCAGGCAAAAGATCGAGGACGACGCCGCGCAGCCGAAACACCTGGTAACGGTGAGGGGCGTCGGGTACAAGTTCGAGGAGTAGGAACGTTGCACAGCATCAGGTGGCGCACCGTCATCAGCTTCACACTTCTGATCCTGGTATGCATCGTAGGCATCAGCAGCTATTTCTACTTTTTCTTCAAGGACAGCTACATAGAGGGCCTCAGCGCCCAGATGACGGAACAGGCGACCGTCTTCGCTTACGCCGCCGAGCCGTATTTCGATGACGAGGACACAACGGAGATCGACGCGCTGGTGAAGTCCCTCAGCGACGGGATCGATTCCAGGACAACCGTTATCGATATCGGCGGCGCCGTCCTCGGCGACTCCATAGAGGAACCGTCCGCGATGGAGAACCACTCCGACAGGCCGGAGGTGGCCGGGGCATTGAACGGCACGGCTTCGTCCAGCATACGTTACAGCGCGACCCTGGGATACGACATGTTATACACGGCGGTGCCGATAGAATCGGACGGCGAGATCGTCGGCTGTTCCCGTGTGTCCATCCCGCTGACGACGATCGACGGGCACATGCACCACGTGCTGATAACCATAGTCTGGGTATCGATACTGGCCGCGCTGGCCGCCTTCGTGCTGGCGCTGCAATTGTCGAAACTGACCATCAACCCGGTGCGAAGGATGACGCGCATGGCGCGCGGGATAGCCGAGGGCGACCTGAACCAGGAGATAAAGACGGCGTCGCGCGGCGAGGTCGGCGAGCTGGCCACGGCCTTCAACCTGATGGCGGCCAAGATCAAAGAGGTGATATGGCTGCTGGGCATGGACCGCGACCGCATGTCGGCCATACTATCGCAGATGAGCGACGGCATCATCCTCATCGACGCCGGGAGCAAGATATCGCTCATCAACAACGCGGCGACGAACATCCTTCACATAACGCAGGGGGAATCGGTCGGACAAACCTTCGTCGAGGCCGTGCGCGACTACGAGCTTGACGATATAGTGCAGCGCAGCCTGCAAAGCGGGACACAGCTCACAAAGCTGGTGGAGACCAGCCGGCCCAGGAAAACGATAATGGCCATAGCCACGCCGCTGGAAAATCCGCCCAGCTGCCTCCTCCTGCTCCAGGACCTGACGGAGATAAAACGCCTGGAGACCGTGCGCCGGGACTTTGTATCCAACATATCGCACGAGCTGCGCATACCCATAGCCTCCATCAAGGCCCTGGCCGAGACGCTGCACGCGGGCGCCTTTGACGACAAGACAGTCGCGCAGGACTTCCTGTCCAAGATAAACGAGGAGGCGGATGACCTGACACAACTGGTGCAGGAGCTGGGCGAGCTCTCGCGCCTGGAGAGCGGCGACGCGCCCCTTAACAAAATCCCTGTCGATATAGCTGAACTGATAGGATCGACCGCCACGCGGCTGAAGGCCCAGGCCGATAGAGCCGGACTGCGAATCAATATCGACATCAACTCGACACTGCCGGCGATCAACGCCGACCGCGGCCGCGTCGAGCAGGTGCTGGTGAACCTGCTGCACAATGCGATAAAGTTCACCCCGCCCGGCGGCGCCGTCACCGTCTCCGCCTCGCCGGACGACGGCGGCGTCCGCGTCTCGGTGGCCGATACCGGCGTGGGCATCCCCGCCGACGACCTGCCGCGCATCTTCGAGCGCTTCTACAAGGCGGACAAGGCCCGGAGCGGCGGCGGCACGGGGCTGGGGCTTGCTATATCGAAGCACATCATAGAGGCGCACGGCGGCAGGATATGGGCCGAGAGCGTAGAGGGCAGGGGAGCGACATTCAGTTTCACGCTGCCGTGTAAGTAAAGCGATGTATGTAATGCAAGCTGTGATTATTGGTTGAAAAAGACAAGCGTTAGTTACCTTTGGTATCCCAAGTTGCCTCGATGCGAATGAGTTAGTTGCAGCACACTCCAATCGGCGGAGTTACTGTTTTCGGTGGGAAGGATTTTCCTCGTCCTGATCCCAACAGGACGGGTTGGACAGAATATAGCTGCGAATATCGTCGAGGGATTTTTCGTTCCGCACAACGTGTTCGTAGTAGTTGCGTTGCCAGACAGGCGTGCCAGGACTCTTGCGCTGATGGTTGATTTTGCGAGTGGAAATCGATTTGTAATTTTGGACGATTGCCCCTAGGGAGCCGGGTTGGGTGCCGTGTGGTGGTTGCGGGGGTAGGGGCGAAGCATTTGGCACTCCAAATGCTTCGCCCCTACATCGGATCACGAGAACGCCGTGCAAATGGTTGGGCATGACAATGTATTCATCCAATTCCACCTGCGGAAAATGATCCGGGATTTCCAACCAGCAACGGGTAGCGATTTCCCCATGTTCGTTCAGCACCATGATCCCATCCGCGATTTGCCCGAACAGGCATTCCCGGTTCCGCGTGCAGATGGTGACAAAACACGCGCCCTCCGCGGAGTAATCATATCCCTTCAGGCGGATGGAACGGCGATGGTGTTTATCCGGGTCGTATTTCATACTTCGCTCCTATGGCGGATTACGATCCCATGCGCGTGGTTGGGCACGAAAATTCCCATCACAGCTCCCCCTTGAACGCCCTGTCCAGAATGGAAGGCAGCAGCGCATCCAGCTCAACGGCGGCAGGATATGGGCCGGGAGCGTAGAGGGCAGGGGAGCGACCTTTACTTTCACGCTGCCGTATAAATAAAACGATATAAGTAATACAATCTGCGATTATTCGTTGAGTAAGATAAGTGATTGTTCAATTCCTCTTGGGTGCCCCCAAGTGTGGGAGGTTCGAACGTTCAAATATCCCCACGAGAATTACCCATTTATCTCAAAGTGGACAGGAATTGGTTTTGAGTTCTTGCGGCTATGGTTCTCAACTAACTCAATCAGACACAGAGCTGCCATTCTTCCTAGTTCTTCCGTTTGCTGCCGAGCTCCGTAACATTCAACTATGTTTTTAAGGCCGCTCTCGTCAGTACTGTCAAATTGGGTTATCGCCCATCGATGAGGCCACTCGCCACGTACCTTTTCTACAAGTTCATGAAGATACTTTGCTAAGGGTGCAGTTGT
Source organism: Dehalococcoidia bacterium (assembly GCA_041649635.1). Taxonomy (NCBI): domain Bacteria; kingdom Bacillati; phylum Chloroflexota; class Dehalococcoidia; species Dehalococcoidia bacterium. The sequence continues at coordinate 419,607 of JBAZMV010000001.1, read as the reverse complement.
AGCAAAAAAAACCACTCGCTCTGTCTTTTTTAGGCCAGTCACATAGTTCTCTAAATAAGGGTTTGAAGACCAGGTCGGGAACATATTCGGTTTAGTGGGTGTCGGAAGCCCTAAATCAAATACATGGCTGCGATTCTCAAGGTTTAGCAATGTGGCGGCGGCACGAGCACCGATTGTACGATCTCGATTCATTGGAAGCTGCTCATTACTGAATGTGACAATTATTAATGAATCTATCTTACCCTTATTAGCAGCACGTACGATAATGTCTCGAGACCCTTCGAAATCTTCTGAACGGATTATTGGATATGAGTGACCTGTTTGTCGATCTAATTCGACATAAGGGAAATCTCCTATGAGCACTTCGAGACGCAACTTTGTCCAAATTGTCTTAGCAGGAGGGACACAAGCAATTCCTTTGACTCCTGAATGCCTAAACTTTTCCACCATCATCGCCCAATGAATCTCGTTTTCTGCCGTGTGTGCTACTACGACATTGTACTGTTTCCGAGAACACTCACCCTCAAAACCACGACGAACGGGTATTTCCCAGTGGGGCCACTCTCCTGCTATTATCAATCCCAATGGTGAGGTGCTTGTTTTGATTTCCTCTTTGTAACATGCATCAATATTGCCAAAATCTTCTGGTACTTCGTAACCTTGCGGTAGAATTAAGGCAGCCCGAGCCGACAATTTTGCTAATTCTCTGACGGCTGAGCGAGCAATGTAAACCGGGTTACTAAGTTTAGGTTTAATAGTTGACAGAAGCCCGCTCTTTTCAGGCTTTAAAGTAATATCGTTGGATTGATAAGTAAGGCTTTGTTTAACCTCATTTGGATGTGGATACTGCTCCGGTAGATATTTTAAGAATTCTTCTACAAAAGAGGCTACAGTATCGCATGCATATTCCTTCCAAACTTTCCTCTGCCTCCATCCTAAGCCTTCCCCACATTTATCTGAAATACTCCGTATCATTAACAACCGCCCGCGGCTCACATACGCAGCAGCTCCAGCACCTGCACCTTCCATTTCAACGGCATCTATTTCTATGTCTTGCCTGGTAGCAGCGGCTTTAATCTCTCGAAAAATGGGGTCTTCTATATCATCAATGACTAAGTCAGAAGATGCAATCCAAACATCCTCTGCTTTAGGGAATATAGTGCTATTTCCATCAGGTCTGGATACTCTTATATTTTTTACCCAAGTCTGATTTGGCTCTTTAATAAATAATAATGCATGCTTAATTAAATATGCATCTGGCTTCCAATCACATTCAAACTGATGAACGAATTTCTTATCTTCGGTTTTTCCATATAAAGCGAATACATAGGAGACAACTGCTATGTCTCCCCTGTCTAGATGTCCGAGGCTTCCAGCTATCCCGACGAGTAGAACAAATTTTGGTTCGTATTTCAATAAAACCCAGGTTAAGACCGCAGAAGTATACCCTTCACCTTTACCGGAGTTTATACAAACAACATTAAATTTGCCAATTTTCCCGTATTTTGAAGGCATAGTTTGATCTAGCGACAAAGAACTGTCAGATGGTTCTATTCTCGATACCATCGCCATATACTCTTCCGGTATTGGCAGAAGAATCGCAAAATCGACATTACTCATGCGAATTGTTCCTAATAATCGTACTGTTTACATAGTTACTATTATGAGCGTTTTATTGTTAGATGCTAGTTTTTTCAGCATAATAGGTTGTGTGAATATCCCTGATTATAGTGCTTCATCCAACCCGCTTCAATACTAATAGGGTTCTTAATGTTTATACTTAACTTATATTGTGCGAAACGGAATTTATACTGGAGTCGTGTTGTTCGGAATACTAATTGATTGAACGAAACAAGCTTTTGTTTAATTCTACTTGGGAATCCCCAAAGTGACGGGAGTTCAAACGTTTAAGACTTGATTCATCTTGCGCAGCAGGTGGGCTGCGAGAACAATCCCCACACGAGCCGTTCGCAAACCTCCACTACTTTCTAGGCCATCATGTTTGACTCCAACATTTGTTCTGCATATAATACTGTAACATACAGAATCAGAGAGACGAGCTCTTATAGCTTGGTAGCCGTTCCTTTGAGAAAAACTGTTATGTGGCAGCGAGGTCTCATTGAGATACGCGTATGAAGATTTAAGCTATGAACAGTTCGAGACTCTAGTTTTGCTTCTCTGTCAGCGCTTGCTTGGGATTTCTGTCCAAGGCTTCGCAGTGGGACCTGATGGTGGACGAGATGGAAAGTTCGTCGGAACTGCAGAACTCCATCCCAGTAAAGCCGCACCGTGGGTCGGTATAACTATAATCCAAGCCAAACATACCAACGGTTATAACTGCACTTTCTCAGATCCAGACTTCTTTAACCCCAACAATACGAACACCGTGATAGGGAAAGAAATTCCTCGCATTAAAAAGCTTTGCCAACATAAGCAGTTAGACAATTACATATTGTTTTCAAATCGGCGTCTTGCAGGCAGTACAGAAAGTAGAATCCGTACGCACATAACAGAGGAATGCAGCATTCCAGAAGAATCAATATCCCTGTATGGAGTTGAGCAAATAGAACTCTTACTAAGAACCTTCTCCGACATACCACAGTTAGCCAACCTCGATCCGATAGATTCACCTTTGATCGTCAGTTCCGAAGATTTAGCTAGTGTTGTGCAAGCACTAGCGTCTAATAAAGATGGCATAACAATCGAAGATGATCCTCCCAGACCACGTATGCCTTATGAGAAGAAGAACAAGATTAACGATATGACTCCAACATATGCACAAGCTCAACGCACGCGGTACCTTAAAGAGACAGCACAAATTCACGCCTTCCTTGCTGCACCAGAGAATAGCGAGCTATTGCGAATATATGAAAACGTGGTCGATGAGTTCCAACTTAAAATCATCGCCAAACGTAAGGAATACCAACAGTTTGACGAAGTGATGAATTACTTGGCAGATATACTTTTTAAACGCGACCCAATTTTACGCCAAAATAAACGACTAACACGAACAATGCTTTTTTATATGTACTGGAACTGTGATATTGGTGAAGAAGACAATGCTTAGACCAACCAAACACTCGCACCCTGATCGCACAGTAATCAACATGTCACTATTATTGTTGGTTAAGCTAGAAAAACACCGTCTCGAAGACTATGACACTCTATTAAAGTACGCAAAGAAGGTAATAATAGGCGGCGACATATTATTCTTGCCAGCGCTAAACTTCCTTTACCTGTTAGGCATGATTGAATATAGGCCAAAAACAGATTCTATAGAATATGTGGGGCAAGATGAAGCTGTCTAAACTCTATTCAAACAAGCCAGACCAGTTCGAACCAATAGAATTCTTATCGGGGCTAAATGTTATATTAGCCGAAATCAGGCTTCCTGAGAACCATGACAAGGATACTCATAATCTCGGGAAAACCATACTTGGTAGGTTATTGGACTTTTGTTTTCTAGATGACCGTGATAACAAGTTCTTTCTGTTCAAGCACTTCGATTTGTTTAGAGAGTTCGTGTTCTTTCTAGAAATCCAACTGGCTGATGCATCATATCTAACAGTGCGCCGTAGCGTAGAAGAAGCTACTAAGATTAGCTTTAGAAAGCACGAGGCTAGCTACCAAGATTTTACCGAATTGCCAGACTCCGATTGGGATCACCTAGACATGCCATTTGATCGTGCCCGCAAAATGTTGGATAGCCTCCTTGATTGGCGTATCCTCAAACCTTGGCCATATCGCAAGGGATTAGGCTATCAGTTGCGTTCACAGGACGATTACCGAGATGTATTCCAACTTAATAAATTCGCTGCTAAACATTCAGACTGGAAACCTTTTCTAGCTCATATCCTAGGGTTTGATGACAAGTTGGTTAGTCTACATTACGAGAAGCAAGATCAGATCGAGAAGAAGCAATCGATGGCTCAGACTCTAAGGAATGAGTTAGGAGGTTCAGTAGAGGATATCAACAAAATTGAAGGCATTCTATCACTCAAACAAGAGGAGGCAGATAAGAAGCAAAAATTGCTTGATGCCTTTGATTTCCGAACTCAGGACAAGAAAAATACAAAACGTCTGGTAGAAGAAATTGATGAACGTATCGGCACACTCAATGCAGAACGCTACTCGCTGAATCATAATAAAAAGAAGATAATAGCTTCACTAGAAGGCGATCAGATACTGTTTAACCCAGACGAAGCGCAAAAGCTATTCAAAGAAGCCGGTATACATTTTCGAGGGCAAATTAAAAAAGATTTCCAACAGCTGATTGAATTTAACCGGGCTATTACGGAAGAGCGACGCGCCTACTTGCAAGAAGAGCTTGATAGCATCGATATTACACTGAAGCACATTAATACCGAACTCAATACTATAGGCAAACAGCGCTCAGAAACCTTAGCATTTTTAAGCGACACTGATATTTTTAGAAAATACAAGCAGGTTTCCGATGAAATGGTTAGACTGCGAGCTGACATTACGTCACTAGAGCGACAACGAAAGTCACTTCTCCGCCTACAGGAATTACGTTCAGATATTAGACGTCTGACTGAATATCAGGCTCAATTACAAGCACAGATAGAAGCCAATGTTCAGCAACAGAATGTCGATAAGAATAGCCTGTTCTCTATAATCCGATCATTTTTTAATGAGATTGTCGAAGAGGTAATTAATCGTAAAGCTCTTCTCAGCGTGTCACCGAACCAATCAGGACATCTAGAATTCAAAGCTGAGATTCTAGATGATTCAGGTAATGCTACGAGTGCTGACCTTGGTCATACATATCGCAAACTTCTCTGTATAGCCTTTGACCTAGCCGTGTTGCGCGTATATCTTAATGATAAATTTCCACACTTCGTCTATCACGATGGAGTGTTTGAATCTCTAGACGACCGTAAGAAGGAAAACTTGTTGGCGATTCTTCGCCGGTATGCCGAGCTCGATATGCAAGTAATCATTACTTTAATAGACTCCGATCTACCCAGACGAGAGAAGAAATATCTCCCAGTATTTGACCCCAGTGAGATTGTGCTCACACTGCATGACGAAAATGAACGCGGTCGTCTGTTCAAGATGAAAGCATGGTAATTCTCCTATCATTTTTAGAAGTATGTAGAACAGCATAACATTCTGCAGTGATATCTTTACCGAGATCAGGTCAGATGTGTTGTTAAACAATTCATCGTTCTGCACACTTTCCAGCCAAAACCTTAACACTCCCTTAACATCTCCTTAAACACCCCTTAAAGCTCGTCTGCTACGCTGTAACCATGAAGCGTAATGTTACAGCCGGGAAAACGGGAAAGGCCGTTAAAGTCCTCTTTGTCTGCACCCACAACTCCGGCCGGAGCCAGATGGCGGAAGCCTTCTTCAATAAATACGCGCCCCCGCATATTCGAGCCGCGTCCGCGGGAACGCAGCCTGCCGAGCGGTTGAATCAGACAGTGGTCAACGCCATGAAGGAGCGCGACATCGACATCGGCTCTCAGAAACCCAAGCTTCTGACCGTGGAGATGCTGGACTCCGCCGATGTTGTGATAACCATGGGCTGCATGGACGGCAACGCCTGCCCGGCGGCCCTCGTTCCCACGATAGACTGGGGGCTGGACGACCCGCAGGGGCAGCCTATCAGGATCGTCAGACAGATTCGCGATGAGATCGAGTCCCTGGTGAAACAGTTGATAGAAGAAAAGCTTAACGAAAGATTAACATCGTTTTAATGATGCCTTAATAACCGCATGTCAAACTGGAAATTAAAAACTCTTGAAGGAGGTTATGGAATGCGTAACTGGTTAGGAAAGATTAAGAGGGTCCGATGGGCGGCCGGTTCGGTCATGCTGGCGCTCATCGCGGTATCCATCGCGGCCACGGGCTGCGGCGGCGGGTCGAGCACCACTATAACAGAGGGCGGATCGACAACCGTTCAGCCGGTGGCGGAGATGCTGGCGGCGGCGTTCATGGCGGATAATCCCGACGTCAAGATCATCATCCAGGGCGGCGGCTCCAGCACCGGCGTATCCAAGACCGCGGACGGCACGTTCGATATCGGCGCGGCTTCAAGGGAGCTCAAGTCCAGCGAGCCCGCGCTGGTGACGCACCTGCTGGCGCGCGACGGCATCGCCATCATCACAAACACCGGCAACAGCGTCAGCGGGCTGACAAAGGACCAGGTCATGCAGATATACGCGGGGACCATCACCAACTGGAACGAGGTCGGCGGGCCCGACGAGGACATTATAGTCATCTCCAGGGAGGAAGGCTCCGGCACGCGCGACGCCTTCCAGGAGCTGGTCATGGGCGAGGAGCTGATAAAGTCCGGCGCCATACTGCAGCCGTCCAACGGCACCATAAAGACCGCAACATCAAGCACGCCTTACTCGATCGGCTACCTGTCCTTCGGCTACATCGACAGCGCGGTTAAAGCGCTGGCCGTGGACGGGGTGGCGGGCACCGTGGACAACGTCTTGAACGGCACATATCCCATCAGCAGGCCGCTGTACTTCCTCACTCTGGAGCAGCCGACCGGGGCTGTCGCGGACTTCATCGACTTCTGTCTCGGCGTAGAGGGGCAGGACATCGTCGAGGACGAAGGATATATCTCGGCTCAATAGCCCGATACGGGGGAAAGCGGAATAAAAAGTAGTTGCGGCTGGGGGGTTCGATAAGCCCTCCAGCCATCCATAGCTAGAGGCGTATAGATGTCGCGATATTTTATAGATAAGGCTTCAAAGAACCTGGTCTTCCTGTGCGCGTTCGCCTCTATCATCATATTCCTCACCATAATCGTCTTCATCTTCAAGGAGGGCCTGCCCGCGTTTGAGAGGGTCGGCTTTTTCAGCTTCCTCTTCGGCACGGAGTGGCGCCCGTCGCTCGGTCAATACGGCATCCTGCCCATGATCGTGGGCTCGCTCTACGTGACCTTCGGCGCATTGCTCATCGCCGTGCCGCTGGGCATAGGCTGCGCCGTGCTGCTGGCCGAGGTGGCCCCGTTCAAGGTGCGCACGATCCTGAGGCCCGCCGTAGAGCTGCTGGTGGGGATACCGTCCGTTATCTACGGCCTGGTGGGGCTGCTGCTGGTGGTGCCGCTGATAAGGGAGATAGGCGGAACGGGTTTCAGCATAGCGGCGGCCTCGATAGTGCTGGCGGCCATGATACTGCCGACGATAATCAGCATCAGCGAGGACGCCATCAGGGCCGTGCCGCGCGGCTACAAGGAGGGCTCGCTGGCCATAGGCGCAACGCACTGGCAGACGATATGGCACGTGCTGCTGCCGGCGGCGCGCTCCGGCATCGCGGCCGGGATCATACTGGGCATGGGCCGCGCCATAGGAGAGACCATGGCCATGATAATGGTCATCGGCAACTCGGTGCAGATGCCGGTCTCGCCTCTCGATTCGGCGCGCACGCTCACGGGCAACATCGCCGTCGAGGCCACGTACGCGCCGCCGGACCACATGAGCGCGCTGTTCGCCACCGGGGTGGTGCTGCTGTTCCTCATCATGTTCCTCAACAGCATAGCGCTGGTGGCGCTGAAGAGGGGAGGGCGGCTGCGCCATGCTCGCTAAGATAACCTCGGCCAAAAATACGCAGCGCGCGGCCATGGCATTCGTCTGGGCCTCGGGCGCGATAACCATCCTCTTCCTGCTGACGATCATCATATATATCTTCATCAAGGGCGTTCCCGGCTTGGGATGGGACTTCCTGACCACCCCGCCCGCGGGAGGGATAAACGCCGGGGGCGGCATCTCCACGATAATAGTGAGCACTATCTATCTCATCGCCCTCACCATGGGCATCCTGGTCGTGCCCGGCATCGGGGCCGGCATATATCTGGCGGAGTACGCGCCGGACAACCGCCTGACGCGCTTCATACGCTACGGCATCGACACGCTGGCAGGGATACCCTCGATCGTCTTCGGCATGTTCGGCCTGGCGCTGCTGGTGACCGCGTTGAACTTCAATTTTTCGATACTGTCGGGCGCGCTCACGCTGGTGTGCCTGCTGCTGCCGACGATGATACGCACCACAGAGGAAGCGATAAAGGCCGTGCCGCGCGGCCATCGCGAGGGCTCGCTGGCGCTGGGCGCGACGAAGTGGCAGACGATACGGCACGTGGTGCTGCCGACGGCCTTCCCCGGCGTGATAACGGGGATCATACTGTGCATCGGGCGCGCGCTGGGAGAGACCGCCTGCCTCTACCTCACGATAGGGAACTACACCGGCATGCCCACATCGCTCATGGATCCGGGGAGGCCGCTATCGCTGCACATCTACTACCTGATAATGGACTCCAATGCCCCGCAGAAGGCCATGGCCACGGCCGTGGTGCTGATAGTAACGATCTTCGTTATCAACGCCGTGACCAACTGGCTGTCATACCGCTTCCAGGCGAAGATGAAAGGAAAACCGTCATGAACACAAAGATGCAGATCAAAAAGCTCGATTTCTACTACGGTAAGCTGCATGCCCTTAAGAACATCAACATCGACGTAATGGAGAACCGCATCACGGCCCTCATCGGGCCGTCGGGATGCGGCAAGTCGACCTTCCTGCGCACGCTGAACCGCATGAACGATATAATCCCCGGCGCGCGTATCGACGGCGAGGTCGTGCTCGACGGCAGGAACATCTACGATAAATGCGTCGACGTCGTAGACCTGCGCAAGCGCGTGGGCATGGTCTTCCAGCAGCCGAACCCGTTCGCCAAGTCGATATACGAGAACGTGGCCTTCGGGCCCAGGATGCTGGGTATGAAACGCTTCGTCAACATGGACGAGGTGGTGGAGAAGAGCCTGCGCGCGGCGGCGCTGTGGGGCGAGGTCTGCGACGACCTCAAGAAGTCCGCGCTGACGCTCTCCGGGGGACAGCAGCAGCGGCTGTGCATCGCCCGCGTGCTGGCGGTGGAGCCGGAGGTCATCCTCATGGACGAGCCCTGCTCGGCGCTCGACCCCATCGCCACGCTGAAGATCGAGGAGCTGATGCAGGAATTGAAAAAGAGCTATACAATAGTCATCGTAACGCACAACATGCAGCAGGCGGCGCGCGTCTCGGACTTCACCGGCTTCTTCCTGATGGGGGAGATGCTGGAATACGGAGACACGACGGACATGTTCAGCCGGCCGAAGAATCAAAAGACCGAGGATTATATCACCGGCAGGTTCGGATAAAACAGGGAGGAACGGCTATGAGAGAGATTTATCAGAAAAAGCTGCACGAGATACAGGACGATATCCTCTTCATGGGCAGCATGGTGGAGAAGGCCATCCTGCGCTCCATGGAATCGCTCAAGAACCGCAACTTGGAGCTGGCTCAGCAGGTGATAGACGACGACCAGAGGATCAACGCGAAGAGGTTCGAGATCGAGGAGAAGTGCGTAGAGCTCATCGCAACGCAGCAGCCCATGGCCGGCGACCTGCGCATCATCATCTCCGTGTTGAACGTCATCTCCGAGCTCGAGCGCATCGGCGACCACGCCGAGGGCATCGCCAAGATCACATTGCTCATCGGCAACGAGCCTCCGCTTAAGCCGCTCATCGACCTGCCGCGCATGGCGGAGAAGACCGCCGACATGCTGCACCGCAGCATGGACGCCTTTATCCATCACGACGTCGATGCGGCGCGGAAGATCGCCGGCGAGGACGACGAGATCGATAACATCTACGACCAGGTGTTCCGCGAACTGCTCACGTTTATGGCGGAGGACCCGCACACCATCACGCGGGCCACGCGGTTAATATGGGTGGCGCACAATCTTGAACGCAGCGCCGACAGGGTCACCAACATCTGCGAGCGCATCGTGTTCGTGGTCACCGGCAAGATGGAGGAGATCGGCGCGTCGAAGTATTAGAGTCGAAATTACCGGTCGGTCTCCACGATGCATTTACGATGGTACGCCCGGTGGGATTCGAATAGAAAAGGGGAGTTTTTGCACTCCCCTTTATTTTTATCGCCGCGCATCCATCGCTAAATGAACTCATTTAGCCGCGATATTCACTACCATTGCACGAACATGGGCATTACGACATGGATATAGTTTTCGTCTCCTACCGGCTTGAGCACGCCCGGGCTTGACGGCCCGGTTACTTCCAGCAATACGCGCTCGGTATGCAGCACGTTCAGAGCGTCTGACAGGTACTTGCTGTTGAAGGCGATCTTGGCTTCCTCTCCCGTGACCACCGCGTCCACATCGCCGGTGTCCTCGCCAACTTCCTCGGCGCGCGCCGAGAGCATCACCTGCCCCAGGGCGTTCTTCTGGCCCGGGGTTATCTGGAGGCGCACTATGGCGCTGCCCTCGCGGGCGAATATCGAGGCGGTCTTGGTGGCCTTGGCGAACTCCGCCAGGCTCATCTCGGCGCCGGTGGTGCAGCTCTGCGGTATAAGCTGTTTGTAGTTGGGGAAACTGCCCTGGATGAGCTGGGACACGACCTCGGCTTCCTTCAGTCGGAACATTATCTGGCTCTTGTTGGCGTTGACCACTATATTTATCGGATCCTTCTCATCGGTGAGCAGGCGCTGCAGCTCGTTCAGCGTGCGCGCCGGTATGATGATCTCAGCCCTTTCTTTGACCTTTCCGCCGAGTTGCGCCTTGTGCACGGCAAGGCGGAAACCGTCGGCGGCGGCCATGGTCAGCGTGTCGCCGTGGAATTCGCAGTAGACGCCGGTGAGCACAGGGCGCGTCTCCTCGGTCGCGGCGGCGAACACAACCTGGGCGATAGCCGCTCGCAGGGCGTCCGGGTCGATCGAAGTCGTCGCGCCGTCGCCGATGGCCGGGATGGGAGGGAACTCGTCCGCCGCCATGCCGTTAATGCGTCCGGTAAACCGGGCGCACTTCATCTCGAGGGTCTTCGTCTTGGCCGAAAGGGACATGTCGATTTTATCGTTGGGCAGAGAATTGACGAAGTCCGTGAACAATCTGGCCGGAACAGTTATCTCTCCCTGCTCGGAGACCTTGGCGCCGATCCAGTAGGTGATGGCTATTTCCAGATTGGTGGCCGCGAGCTTGATGCGCGATTTATCCGCGCTGATGAGAACGTTCTGGGTTATCGGCAGCGTGCTGCGCGTGGCAACCGCCCGGCCCACAATGCTGAGTCCTTTACTGAGATTCTCCTGGAGACACGACAGCTTCATAACAATCCTCCTGATCGGGGTTGGTGTAGTATTAAAGTGACCGTAGTATACAATAATTCTCCATCAGGCTCAAGTGCCGTCGGAGATTCACTTTACGACGATGTTTATCAACTTTCCCGGCACGTAAATAACCTTCGCGGGCGCAGCGCCTTTGAGATGCTCTTTCACTTTATCGCGATTCAACACCAGTTCCCTGGCCTCATCCCCGGTGATGTTCACCGGCGCGTCAACCTTGTCGCGCAGCTTTCCGTTGACCTGTATAACCAGCGTGAAATTCTCATCGGCCGCCAGCTTCTCATCCCATTTTGGAAAGTGCTGATTGTGTACGCTGTAGGGGTTGCCGGTGCGCTGCCACAGCTCCTCGGCGAGGTGCGGGGTGGTCGGCGCCAGCATCAGCATCAGTGCCCGCTTCGCCTCGTCGTATGCCTCGCGTGAAACCGCTTTATCGTCACGGGCCTTGCCCAGGTAGTTGGTGAACTCCATGAGGGCCGCCAGCATGGTATTGAAATGGAACCGTTCCAGGTCGTCGTGCACGCGCCTGATGGTCTGGTGCGTCACGCGGAGCAGGTCTTTATTTTTCCCTTCATCTATCGACGCCGGATCGTACTTGTCGAGAACGACCGACCATATCCGGTTGAACCAGCGGTGCATGCCCTTGATGCCGTGGTCGTCCCAGTCGCCGCCCTGATCCCAGGGTCCGATGAACATCAGGTACGTTCGTACGGTGTCCGCGCCCAGCGTCGATACGTAGTCGTCCGGCGCGATGACGTTGCCTCGGGACTTGCTCATCTTCTGCCCGCCGCTCGTGACGATTCCCTGGTTGAACAGGCGCGTGAACGGCTCGTCGAACTCGACCGCTCCGATGTCGCGAGAGGCCTTGACGAAGAAGCGCGCGTAGAGCAGGTGCATCACGGCGTGCTCGGCGCCTCCGGTGTACTGGTCGACGGGCAGCCAGTATCGCATCTTCTCCTTATCGGCGGGCCCGCTGTCGAATCCGGGGCTGGTGTAGCGCATGAAATACCACGACGAGCACATGAATGTGTCCATGGTGTCGGTTTCGCGCTGGGCGGGGGCCTTGCACTTAGGACACGTGGTCTCGACGAAGGATTTGCATAGTTTCAGCGGCGATTCGCCGGTGGGCTTGAACTCGGCGTCCTCCGGCAGCAGCACGGGCAGGTCGCTCTCGGGCACGGGAACCACGCCGCACTTCTTGCAGTAGATCATTGGTATCGGCGCGCCCCAGTAGCGCTGGCGCGAGATGAGCCAATCCCGTAGTCGATAAGTTATTTTCCTTCTTCCGAAGTCGTTCTTCTCGATATGGTCGGCTATAGCTTCGAGGCCCTTATCGCTGGGCAAGCCGTCGAATTGCGCCGAATTGACCATCGTTCCGCTCTCGGTGTAAGCCTGCGTGAACTCTCCCTTATCCCAATCAGGCGGCGCGATGGCGGTCTTTATCGGCAGGCCGAACTTTTTGGCGAACTCGAAGTCGCGCTGGTCGTGGGCCGGCACCGCCATCACGGCCCCGGTGCCGTAGCTGGTCAGCACGTAGTCCGCTATCCATATCGGCACGCGCTCGCCGTTGAGCTTATTCGTGGCGTATGAGCCTATGAATACGCCGGTCTTCTCTCGTTCGGTGGAGGCGCGCTCTATCTCGGTCGCCCTTCGCGTCTGCTCTATGTATCGCTCGACGTCCTTGCTGCGGTCGGGAGTCGTTAACCTCTCCACTAACGGGTTCTCGGGCGCTAATACGACGAACGTCACTCCATACACCGTGTCGGCTCGCGTGGTGAACACGTTCAAATCGCCGCCGCCGTCCAGCCCGAACGATATCTCCACGCCCCTGCTTTTGCCTATCCAATTGGTTTGCATTATCTTGATGCGCTCGGGCCATTGTATCCTGCTAAAGTCGAGCAGTTCGTCGGCGTACTTGGTGATGCGGAAGAACCACTGCTCCAGGTCCCTGTGCGTCACGGGCGCGTCGCAGCGCTCGCAGATACCTTCTCCTACAACTTGTTCGTTGGCCAGGACGGTCTGACACTTGGGGCACCAGTTCACAGGGGCCTTGGCGCGGTAGGCCAGCCCGGCCTCGTAGAATTTCAGGAAGAACCACTGCGTCCACTTGTAATATTCCGGCAGGCAGGTGATGACCTCGCGCCGCCAGTCGTAGGTTGACCCCATGCGCTTGAGCTGCCCGCGCATGCGCTCGACGTTGTCCATGGTCCACTTGTACGGGTGTATGCCGCGCTTTATGGCCGCATTTTCCGCCGGCAGCCCGAAGGCATCGAAGCCGATGGGGTGCATAACGTTGTAGCCCTTCATGCGCATGAAGCGCGCGTGCACGTCGGACGGCGCCATGGCGTACCAGTGGCCGACGTGCAGGTCGCCCGAGGTGTAGGGGAACATGGTGAGGGCGTACCATTTGGGGCGGGGGTCGCTTTCATTCACTTCATAGAGATGGTCTTCATACCATCTCTTCTGCCACTTGGTCTCTATCTCCTGCGGGTTGTAACCGGAAGAAGCTTCTGTCTTTTCGTCCATAATATTTTCATCATTCGTTCGATTAAATACTCGTCATTGATTATATGCCAACGCGTAGAAAAAACAAAGGGTGTCGATGGTTTCGTCTCCTGTAGGGGCGTCCTTCCGCGGAAGGACCGGGGTGTTAGGGGTGTCCCGTAGGGGCAGACCTACGTGTCTGCCCACAGCGGGCGAACACATAGGTTCGCCCCTACGTCGGGTGGCGCACATAACATCAGCTTGACTTAAGGCCTGTTGTTTTGTAGACTAGACGTTGCCTCGTGGGCCTGTAGCTCAGTGGTAGAGCGGTCGGCTCATAACCGATTGGTCGTAGGTTCGATACCTACCGGGCCCACCAGTTTTTTCCTCTGGGATGAGTCGCTTATTGCCCCAGTATCTTCCTCAGTTCGGCTAGAGCGCTCTCTGCCACGCGCGGCACCGCCAGCTTGCCCTCGGGTTTTTCTATTTCCTCCAATACAGGGCCAAAGACGGTCTTGAGGTCTTCACGCATCAGGTCGTGTATCACATGGTGCGCGCCTTCCCTGAGCCAGAGGGAGTCGCCCTTTTTGGTTAGTGCGGCCAGTAACGGAATGAGGGATTTGCGACCGATGGCTATGAGGCCTTCCGCCGCAATCCACCGCACGTCGAACATCTTATCCTCAAGGGCTTCGATGAGGGCCTGCGATGCAGCCGGGTCTCCTATTTTGCTGAGGGCCTTGGCCGCTTCCCATCGCACCCACTGGCTTTCGCTTTTCAGCGCCTCTATCAGATGGGGCACCGCTTTGTCTTTCATCGACACAAGATAATTGCGCGCATCGACACGGACGAAGCTGCTCTTACTGGCCAGCTCTGATATGGCGAACTCGATAGTGGCATGTTTTGGCTTTCCTTCCTGTGTCATGGCAATGCACCTCCTTTAATATTTGGCATTGGGTACTATCTATGTGGAACGCAGATTATATCCCGTTTCAGAGAATAAATCAAGCTCATATCAGTCAGCGGGGTTGATTTGATGGAACCGGTTTCCGGCAAGGTCAAAATAAGTAGCTTAAAACCTTTATGTTTCCGGGATATTGGCGATTATTGTGACGATGGTGTATAATCGCCGAATTACATTTGGTCCACGCAAACAGACGGGAGGGCAGAAGCAATGCCTGTTGTCAAAGTCGATGACATAAAAATCTCTTATAGCGAGCGTGGTAGAGGGGAGGTGGTGATGCTGATCATGGGGCTGGGGGCGGTTAAGGAATCGTGGTTCTTGAATATACCCACATTGAGCAAGTACTTCAGGGTGATAGCCATGAACAGCCGTGGCGTGGGCAAGATCTCCAGGATGGGCGAGGCTTATACAATGCGCAGGATGGCGCAGGATATCGTCGGGTTGCTCGACGCCCTCAATATCGAACGAGCGCATATCGTCGGCGTGTCGCTGGGCAGCATGATAGCGCAGGAGGTCGCCATCAGCTATCCTCAGCGTGTGAATAAGCTGATACTGGCGGCGACGACGCCGGGCATGAACGATACTGCGAACAAGGAAACATGGGATAGGAAAAACGCCGAACTGAACAGGAGCACCGGCCTGGGGGAGGATTTCAACCGCAGGATCATGGAAGATCCCGCCAGTATTGATGCTGTTAAGGTCATGGTCGGTTTAACTAAGAATGCGTTTAACCGCTCCGTATTTCGCATACCGATGACGCTCGGCTCCAGGTACTATTTCAAGAAAGTCGGCCCTAGCGGGGTGCTGGATCAGCTCAGGGCTGTGTCGACTCATAACACCATCGACAGGCTGAACCAGATAAAAGCCCCGACCCTCGTTTTAGCGGGTACCGATGATAAGATAGTGCCGATAGAATTCTCGCGTATAGTGGCGCGGAACATACCCGGCGCCAAGCTCATCGAGTTTCAGCAGGGTTCACATTCATTCTTCATGGAGATGAGCAAAAAGTTCAACAGGGAAGTGATAGAGTTTCTGAAAGGGTAACTGTCGATTTGACGGCGCTGCTTATTCTCCCATCGCCTTCAGGATTATGCGCTTGTCCCGCTGGCCGTCGAACTCGGCGTAATATATCTGCTGCCAGGGCCCGAGGTCGAGCTTCCCGTCCGTTATCGGCACGGTGACCTCGTGATGTATTAAGAGGCTCTTCAGGTGCGCGTCGCCGTTGGTTTCTCCGGTGCGGTGGTGCCGGTAATCTTCCCGGTAGGGGGCCAGCTTCTCCAGCCATTCCTCTATGTCGGCGATAAGGCCGTATTCGGCATCGTTGACGTATACGCCGGCGGTGATGTGCATCGCCGATACAAGCAAGAAACCGTCTTTGATGCCGCTTTTAATTACGAATGATTCCACCCTGTCGGTCATGTTGACGAACTCACGCAGCTTTTTAGTATGTATCCATATGTACTCGGTAGCGGTTTTCATAGATTTACCTCGCAATCACTGAGTATTATGCCTGTTCGACCGTTATCGGATCGCCTTCTTTCACCTGCTTGAAAGTCTTTGCGTCGCCGACGATTTTGCCAAAGACGTTCACCGCGCTGGCGGGGCGGATTTCGCTACCCTTGCTCATGGGGGTCGGACCGAAAAAGATACAGAAACAGTTGCCAGCGGGCCAGTAACCCAGGTCTCCCTCCGATACAAGCTCCTTGCCATCGTCCAACTCGAGGTCGACAGGTATCTCAAAGTAGACCTCGTCGCCCCAAATGTTAGCCGTGCCTTTTATAGGCAGCGCCTGCCATATTGCATCAGCTGTTCCGGAATCGTCGATGTCAGCTATAGCCTTAACGGCGCCTGCCTTTATGATGATTTGTCTTTTCATCGGAATATTCCTCCGGCTGCCGCATGTTTGAACCTCTGTCGCGGGTTTAGTGATTGGATATATTGCAGTATAGCATTTCGTAGGCTGAAGACAAAATGAAAACAGGCACGAGTATATATACTAGTGCCTGAAAATAAAGAGAGCGGGATTTATTCCCGCTCTCTTTGATCTTTGTTGTGAATATGCCGATTAAACTATGGTTACATTAAACCGCTAAAGAGCTCCAGTAATACGTTCATTGGCATAACAATCATTATCGGAGGGATTAGCCCTGTAAGCGGTGCGATGATATCAATTATTCCGATAACGGTTTCATTGCTCAGAAGGTCAATCATCACAGGCATCAAAGTAGGGAGAAGATTAAGAATTGGTTTCAAAGGTATCACAAGTTCGGGCGATGGTTCATTTATGACTGAACCAGTAGGGGCGCCCACAGTTGGATCCTTACCCGAAGGTGCGGGCAGAGAAGTGACCTCCGCTTCTTCATCTGAAAGCATGCCTCCCAGTAGCGGGAGAAGATCAGGGAGACCAGTAAGCAATGTAGGCAGGTCGGCGAGTAATATGCCTATATACGCACCACCATCATCAGTTGCGAATATTACAGCTGCGTTATCACCCCAGTCGAAACTGGTTAGTTCGGGCGGCAAAGCTCCGCCCATCATAGCCATAAGCCCGGTGAAATCGGCAACGACTCCTTCTATGATCTGGTTGCTCTCTCCGTTGATATCTAGTGTTCCCCCAGTAAGAGGGGTCCCCAATCCAGGTATCTCGTCCCCTCTCTGCAACATCAGGTTAAAGCAACCGTCCGTCTCTATTGCCTGCATGTCCATCGCGTCGTCCGGATTGGTAAGCAGGTTCACTACAAAGCCGCCGTAGTTCTCCGTGGAGGTGTCGAGAATATTCAGCATCCCGATGCCAATAGGGCCCATTACTTTTGGCTCTATCACTTCTAGGGTTACATCTATGGTGGCGGACGCGCTAGCGAATAAACCGCTGGCTGTAACTGTAATTGTAGCCGTATATGTCCCTGCCTCGAGGTCATCCACGTTGTTGTTGAGCTAAACTGTCAATTCGCCTTCACCCGGGAATACCGTAGCTAAAAGGGTAAGCCAGTCAGCATTATCACTCGCTGACCAGAATTTATCTGAAGTTACAGTTACTTTTTGGGTTTCTAGAGGTATGAATCCCAGTAGAGTCTCTGGCACCCCTGTGTAATGGATAAAATTCAACTCAACAGGATCGCAAGTAATTGTTGCATCAAACAATCCGGCTTCTGCTGATTTAGGTACCGTAACAGCAGGGAGGATTGTCATCCCGACCAGGGCTAAGATTAGACTGAGCAATAATACCTTTTTCATAAGCCCTCCTTTTCTTACTAGACCAACTTGACTGTTAAGTATGATTGACGGATAAGGTAAACCCATAATCCTGTTTTTATTTAATGGCTAATGCTAACATATACAATTCACCATGTCAATACATATTAAGGGTATTTTAGTAAAATTATACTTTATTGGACTACCGTGCCAGTCATACTATAGTTACTAGTGAATCAGGCACGGCAGGGATTATATTTATTTATCTAATATTAGAGACAGTTCATATCAGAACGCTGTGCATTCTTCAGTTGGATATCGGGATTACGGAGAATGCTCATTTCTTTTTGCCTTCTAATGATTGTGATGATTTATTTTTCTTATTTGGTTTGGAAGGCGGCCTGCGTTGCTTCAACAACCATACAATCGCTCCCGCGGCGACTAGCCAGAATGCTGCGATCCAGATGCCAAACCATGTGCCTTTGTACCATGGCGGAGAATCAACCGGTTCCGGTGTTGGGCTTGGAGGAGGAGTAACGGTGGGGGTGGTTGATTCAGTTGCTGTCGGCATGAATGTGGGTGTGACGGTCGTGGATGTCGGGATGCCCGTTGGTGATGCGGTTGGAGGTAGAGTTTGCGTTGGAGTCAGAGATGAGCTTGGCGATGGGGTTGGGGTGGCAGTGCCATCGGGTGTCTGAGTATATGTAGGTTGGGAAGTCGGAGCAGGTGTTGCTCCTGACGAGTAATGTAATATTGTGCTTTCCCATCCGACCGCGAAGATATCAGATGATGATCCCCAAAGTCCCCATAGATTGTTCGTAGAGCCGCTGGTCATAGGTTGCCAGGTAGCTCCGTTGTAATGTAGAACAATGCCATCCCACCCGACCGTATATATGTCGGATAATGATGTACCCCATATGTCGGTAAGTACCCAACCTGTATGGCTGTGTATCTCGGTCCAACTGCTTCCACTGTAGCGGAGGATCTCCCCATCGTAGCCTACAGCGAAGATGGCGGATGCAGAGACACCCCATATGCCATATAGATAATCGGCAGGGCCTATGTTCATTTCGCTCCACGTTATACTATCAAATTTAAAAATCGTGCCCCCGCCTGTTGAAATATTAAGTCCTACGGCGAAGACATTTGTTAGGGAAGTGCCCCATATATCATGGAGGGTGTTCTCGGTCCCGGATTCCATCGGGCTCCAACCACTGCTATCGAAATGCAGAATGGTTCCGCCGCTACCAACGGCATACACGTCGTTACCGGATGCACCCCATATTCCCCAGAGGTCGCTGTCCGGCACGCCGCTCATCGAGCTCCACGAACTTCCATCGTAGTGCAAGATGGTGCCGCCGCGTCCTACTGCGAAGATATCGGATGAAGAACTTCCCCAGATTTCGGTGAGTATGCTGCCCCCAGAATAAACCTCGCTCCAATTGCTGCCGTCGTAGTGTAGGATGATACCGGCCGTGTCAACTGCGCCTACGGCGTACACATTAGATGAAGATGTTCCCCATATCCCGAAGAGGTCGCTGTCCGGCACGCCGCTCATCGCTGTCCAGCCGTCGGCGCGGGCTGGCTCACCCTCAGGTATGGCCACGCCAGACGCTGTTATAGCTAGCATGAGTAACAGAGAGATAAGGATTCTTTTCTTCATGGCAGTTGAATGAATGTGATTGTAACATTTTACTAGGGTTGCTCTTTGTGTGCAACAGAGCCGCAGATGTGGAGGTTTCAGCAACCGATCATTGATGTCTATAAGAGCTTGCTCGTTGTTGACAGCCTATTGGCCTTAACATAGAATGAGGCCTGAGGGCAGCGAATTGAGTGAAGCTAAACAGCTATATGACATGCAGGAACTCGATCTGGATATAGATTCGAGAAGGCAAGAGCTATCAAAGACAATTTCTAGCATTGGCGAAAGCAATGCTTTGATCGAAGGGCGCGTGGCGCTGGTGCAGCAGCAGAAGAAATTGGAAGAGACGGAGCATCTGATGCGCGGGTTGGAGATGGATGTCGAAGACGCGCGCGCAAAAGCGGCGGTCGCGGGAGACAGGCTTTACGGTGGTGCGGTGAAGAATCCCAAGGAGCTTGTAAGCTTGAAGGAGCAGGTTGAGAGTTATAATCGAAAGATAAAGGAACTGGAAGATAAAATACTTGAATTAATGACTGAAGTAGAAGCCGAGAAGGATCGGATAAAGATCAAGCAACAGGAAGTAGTTGCCATCGAGGAAGAATGGAAGAAGGCGCAGGGGGTATTGCTGCAGGAGAGAGCAGATCTGGACATAGAAATCGCGAAATTAGAGTTGAATCGTAATGAAATGGTCGCCAAGGTTGACGCGGCTACTCTTAAACTCTATGAGAATCTACGCAACAGACGGCAGGGAAAGGCGGTAGCCAGGGTCGAGCAGGGGATGTGCCAGGGGTGCCGTATCGTGCTGCCGATAAATAAATTGAAACAGATCAAGACAGGGAACGCGCTGGTTCAGTGCGGCAGTTGCGAGAGGATTCTGTATCTGAGTTAAATTATGAAAGCGATCGGCTATTTCAGGGTCGCATCTGATGTAGAGCAGGGCGTTCCCTATACACTTAAGGAACAGGAGAGGATGTTCTCCCAGTTCTGCAGCGAGAACGGCCACGAACCGGTGACCGCGTTCGTCGATCTGGATTCCGGATTGCGTGTGAGCGGGACCCAGTATCGCAGCATGCTGAGCTATATATGGAAAAATAAAGGCGATTTTATCATTGTAATCAAGAGCATGCGTCATCTGCATCCCGATCTCCAGGAACTAGTCCGTTGCCTCATCGAGCTTGATGTCCTGGGCGTTCGGGTACATTTCATCGACAGCCTCCGCGGCGAGCCCCTTGCTATAGCCCTTCGCAACTGGTCGGAGCAGAGTCATGGCGATAAGACCGGCGAGCGGGTAAAGGAGGCTATGAAGCTAAGGGCTGTGCGTGGGAGGGGATTGGGCAAGCCGCCGTTTGGATACAGGATCGGCAGCGATCATAAGTTCGAGCTGGTCCCGGAGGAGGCGGAGACGATAGCGTTGATATTTCGCCTGTATTCCCAGGAGAACAAGGGCGTTCGCCTCATCGCTCGATATTTGAACGAGCGGCAGATCACCACGAGAAGCGGGGGAAGATGGAGCATAGTCGGCGTCAGGGACGTGCTGCGCAACAGATCGTATGTCGGTACTTCTTCGCGTTTCGGTTTAAGGGTGCCGGGCAGCCATCCCGCTATCGTTCCATTCCAGGTATTTGAGAAGGTTCAGGAGAAGCTTACCGCGCATGCCAGCCACAGGGGGCATGTGGTAAAGACGCCTTTTCTGCTCGCGGGCATGGTTTACTGCGGTCGATGCAATAACAAAATGACCGGCATGAACAGGAATCAGTCCTGGATCAGCAAAAAGAGCGGAATCAAGCATAGCGGCGAATATCGTTACTATCAATGCCAGTCCAGGACAAATCAGAGCTTCTGTCAGTACAATACCCGTAAGGTGGATGATCTGGAGACTGCGGTGAAGGCGGACTTGCAGAGGTTAAGCCGTCCCGATAACCGGGAGAAATTAATCAGTAATCCGCAGCGCATCTCTGATCCTCAAACGTTGGAGCAGCCGCATTTGAAAAAAGTGATCAAGTCGCTGGAGAGAAGGTTCCATGCGAACTTGGATAAAGCTGCGAAGGGAGAAATCACGGTTGATGAACTGCGTGATTTGGATGGTGAGATTGTGAGAGAGAGGCGGCTTGCGGAGGAGCGGCTTAACCGTATCTGGGCGGAGGCTAGGGGAGAGATCACTGCGGAACAGCGGCGCGAATATACTTTCCGCGACCTAGATGATCTTTTAGCGCGCTGGGATTCGCTGGATTTCTCGGCAAAACGCTTGTTGATGCGGAACGTGATTGATCGCATAATTATACACGATGATTATATTGAGACGGTGCTTTGGCTGTAATTAAATCGAAGCGTTTAACAATAAACAGCGACGGTGCCGCCGTACCGAATCCGGGGCCTGCCGGGATCGGAGCCGTCCTGCGTGATGCAAAAGGAAGTATTGTAGCTGAGATATCGCAATACATCGGTCCGGCTACTAACAACAAAGCAGAGTTCCTTGCGCTTATCGCGGCGCTGGAGAAGGCGCTTGAATTGAATGCCGATCACGTCGATATCAAATCGGATTCGGAGCTTATCGTCAGGCAGCTTGAAGGGAAATATCGCAGCAAGTTAATGAAGCAGTTGTACGAACAGACGGTAAGTCTTCTTGATGAATTTGAGTCCTACACAGTGCGCCATATTCCTCGCGAGCAGAACAAAGAGGCCGATGCTTTGAGCAAACGGGCGCTCAGCCTCAAGCCGAAGGATCATTAAGTCGCTGTCCATAATCATCGGTTAAGAGCTGATCAACCCCCTGTTATCCCCCAGGCTTGGGGGATTTTAAAAAAGGAATAGGGGACACCCCTAGAACCCCGGCAGGAGACGAGTCTCCTGCACCTCTTTCGACAGGCTGTCATTGCGAGGAGACAAAGACGACGTGGCAATCTCATCGACATAATCAATTGACTAACTAACCCCTCTGTAATAGACTTCATGGGGGGCAGATAAACCGGGTGACCGCGTCCTTCCCGCCTAGCGGGAAGGATGAGGAAAGTCCGAGCTCCACCGGGCAGGATGCTGGGTAACGCCCAGGGTGCGCAGGTGAAAACCGGCGCATACGGAAAGTGCCACAGAGACTAAACCGCCCTTCGGGGCAAGGGTGAAAAGGTGAGGTAAGAGCTCACCGCTCCGATGGTGACATCGGTGGCGGGCAAACCCCATCCGGTGCAAGACCGAATAGCAGGGGAGAGGACGCCCGGCCTCGTTACAACCCTGGGGTAGGTCGCTTGAGGTGGCGGGTAACCGCCATCCTAGATAAATGGTCACCGCCCCGATTTCGGTCGGGGTACAGAACTCGGCTTACAGGTTTGTCTGTCCCCCCGATTTAGAAAGTTCCTATGTAGGGGCGAACCTCTGTGTTCGCCCTATCTTGAAATCGATGGGGATAACAGGGGGTTGAAGTCGCTGTCATTTTGAAGTAGTGCATCTGAAGAATACACCAGACGAGATTCTTCACTTTGTTCAGAATGACAGGAACGATGTCGTAAAGGAACATGGAAGAAGAAATATTTTCGGCGGAGTCCATTTACGAAGCGCTTAGCACCAAGCTGATTGGCAGGACGGTGCTGTATTCCCCCGCTATGCCCTCTACGATGGATGTAGCCAGGGAGGCGGTCAGGAACGGCGCCGCGGATGGCACAGTTGTCATCACGGATCACCAGACCGCCGGACGCGGCCGCCTGGGGCGGGGGTGGGTCTCCCCACAGGGCAGCAACCTTACATTCTCGATAATCCTCTACCCCAAGCTGGAGCATCTTGCACGTCTGACCTTGGTGTCCTGCCTGGCTATAGCCCGCAGCATTGAGGATATCACCTTTCTTGAAACCTCGATTAAATGGCCCAACGATGTGCAGATAGGCGGCAGAAAGGTGAGCGGCGTGCTCGTGGAGAGCGATGTCGCAGGCGATAAGGTAAAGTCCGCTATCGTCGGAATCGCCGTGAATGTGAACCTTGATATTGATTTAATCCCCGAGATCGCTGATTTTGCCACAAGCCTCAAGCATGAGATAGGCATACCCGTGCCGCGTCTGATCATGCTGTCGGCTCTTCTCGCCGACTTTGAGAAGGTGTACAAGGACATGCGCAAGGGCGAGCCGGTTGAGGTGGAGTGGAAGCGCAGGCTGAATACGCTGGGCAAGCAGGTGACGGTGCGATGCGGGCGGACGGTTCACAAGGGTATCGCGGAGGACGTTGATGCGGACGGCAACCTGCTGCTGCGCCTGCTGGACGGCAAGCTGGAGCTTATCTCTGCTGGCGACGTTACGCTGAAGGTGTAGGGTGGTTGGGGGACACCCCCAAGTCCCCCGGCAGGAGAAACTCTCCTGCACCTCTTTAGTAACATTGGATCGAAGAATAGCAAGGGCGATTGATTAATCGCCCCTACACGATCATCACCAAACTACGGTTGTTATTTTTTATCCTTGGGCATGAAGGCGTTGAGCATCTCCAGCGGCAGCGGGAAAATCAACGTGCTGGTGCGCTCGGTGGCGATCTGCGTCAGCGTTTGCAGGTAGCGCAACTGTAGCGCCGCGGGCTCTTTGCCGAGGACTGCCGCGGCTTCGGTGATCTTCTGCGCGGCCTGGAACTCGCCTTCGGCATGGACGATCTTGGCGCGGCGGTCGCGCTCGGCCTCGGCCTGGGCGGCCATGGCGCGCTGCATGCTGGCGGGAAGCTCCACGTCCTTGATCTCCACCACGCTGACCTTGATGCCCCAGGGCTCGGTTTGCTCATCGATGATCTTCTGCAGTGTCAGATTTATCTTGTCGCGGTTCGCCAGCAGCTCGTCCAGCTCTGATTGGCCGAGCACGCTGCGAAGAGTGGTTTGTGCTATCTGGAACGTGGCCTGCATATAGTTGTAGACCTCGATGACGGCGGCCTCGGGGTTGGTGACCTTGAAATAGACCACGGCGTTCACTTTGACGGTGACGTTGTCGCGAGTGATGGCTTCCTGCGAGGGGACGTCCATGGTCACGACGCGGGTATCGACTTTGCGCATTCTGTCGATGATGGGGATGATGAAGCGCAGGCCCGGTTTCCTCGTGTTCTGATATTTGCCGAGCCTGAATGTCACGCCCGCCTCATACTGGTAGACGACGCGTATCGACAGCGAGAGCAGGACGATGATGAGGACTACGACGAATACTATTGCTCCGATCCAACCGGTCATTTTACGCCTCCTTTATTTAACTGAAAGTATGTCAGGATATTAACATAAACGATGGTCATAGTGAATATCGATCACCAATGCATGAAGCGTCGATCGAGCTATTCAACCCCCTGTATCCCCCAATCTTGGGGGAAGTAAAAAGAATTAGGGGACACCCCTATAACCCCGGCAGGAGATGAGTCTCCTGCACCTCTATCGCCAAGTCCAGGTCATGAAGCTCTGGCGGTAGTCGTTCAGCGAGAAATTGTACAGCTCCTGCTCCACCTTTGCGCGGAATTCGGTGCATCGTTCCTCTATGTCGGCCGCATTATGCTTTTTGGATTGCAGCATGGAGCGACAGGCTAGAGCCGCGATGTCGCCGCCGTAGGATATCGATGTGTGGTTATAGGCGGGCTTGTTGCCGTCGTAGCGATGATCTTTACTGCCATTGGGGCCTAGGATATCAGCCGAGTCGATCTTCTTAAGGAATGGGAGCGCCTCCTGGAAGCCGGGGCTGAATTGCAGCAGCATGAGCGCTTCCTTCATCTCGGCGATGAAGTCCTTGCTGCCTTTGATCTCAATGCCGCCGAATGTCTCGCTGGTCGATTTCATATGGGGTGAGTTCCTGCTGTGAGATAGTGTCATTATAGAGATGGAGGAGGCGTTTTTTCAAGGAGGAAAGCTTGACATACCCTCTCTCCAGCATTAAAGTGTTAAAATCTTATATATTTCAGTTTGACCCAGATAGGCTCATCATAAGGAGGGAAACAATGCCATATTGTCCTAAATGTGGTACTGAAATAACTGCAGCTGTAAAATTCTGTGGTAAATGTGGCTGTGACCTCAAGTCAGGTAAGGTAGATAGTCCTAAAGAAAAGGGGGACAAAAAGGAGCCAAGGTGTCCGAAATGCGGTTCGACTAATATACAAGTAGCAACTGAAGGTGAAACTCAAGGATATAGTTTAGGCTCGGGATGTCTTGGTGCACTACTATTTGGGCCATTTGGCTGGCTATGTGGTCTTTGCGGAATGGGCAAAGGAAAAACGAGAACGGTTCGTGTTTGTGCTGCATGTGGAAAAAAATTTTAAGGGCGATTACAGTCCTCTCCGCAAAGTACTTGGTACTGTAGGAGATTGGCTGGGTTGCCATCAGCTTCCAGAGCGAAGCTTCTTCTACAAAGGGGTGCAGTTTCCCTTATGTGCTCGTTGTACTGGTGTGCTTATTGGCCAGACCATAATGTTAGTAATCTCATTCACCGGGATATTCATTCCTTTTTGGGCCGGATTTTTACTTTTGTCCCCGATGGGTATTGACTGGTCACTGCAGTATTTTGCTGCCAAAGAGTCGACAAATATGAGGAGGCTCATTAGCGGATTTCTAGGTGGGTGTGGATATATTGCAATACTTGCAAAACTAGCAATGGCCATTATTAATCGTTACTAATATGAAGCGTTGATATAAATATAAGGCTAATAATCATAGTTAGAAGGAGGTATGAATTGCTGCGTTGTTCTAAATGTGGCCATAAAATAGAAATTGAAGCAAAGTACTGTCCGAAGTGTGGCGGGAACCTTGAGGCGAATGATGTTGAGCAGATACAGCCGAAGACAAGTAGTATTGAAAATAAGAGTGCTGAACCTTTGAGTACCGTTAAATGGGGCAGTAGAAAATCCAGGACAAGACTAGTAGAAGTCATCGTCCTTGTCGTCTTAGTTTTTATCGCTGTTGGGATTTTTTGGGGACAAGGATTATCATGTTCTCAAACACCAGAAAACGTACAAATATGTGAGAACATAGCTAAGGATTACTATAATACTCATCAATACATAGCTAATGACGTGTTTGACTGCGATAACATGGCACAGGACGTATGGGATATGATAGTGGCTCAAGGGATTAATGCGCAGATAGCAGTCGGAAATGTGAATAAAGATATAAGCTCCATTGGTGACGCTAACCATGCATGGGTATTAGCCGAAGTAGAACCTAATCAGTGGTTAGCCATTGAATGTACAGGGGGCTATGTTGTTTATGATAATGCCCTTTATTATCAAGGATGGTTTTTCGATAATCCGAAGGACTTGAGAGATTTTGAAAGCCTTTATGAACAATATCAAGAACAATTGATAGTAACGCAAGCCGCCATGGATAATTATAATGCTTTAGTATATCAATACAATCACAGTAATTATTTTACTCAACTGGCTCTACAAAGTGGCCTCGACCAAGCGTACCAACAGTATCTGTATGAATCGCAAGAATTGCAGAGACTGAACGATGAATTAATGGCCACTTTTGCAGACTGACCGAACAGTGCATAATCCCTTACCTTGATATACCTTTTACTTTCCCTGTGTTAACTACATAATGATTGAACGTATCATCTTATTATTGTAGAATAGCTTCATCTTCGTATAAGGTGGTAACGATGAAGGTGCCGCGATGCAAGGGGATGCGCGATATATTGCCGGAGGACATGGCCAAGTTCCGGCATATCGAGGACGTGTTCCGCAATTCTACCTCGCGATGGGGCTATGACGAGGTCAGGACCCCCACGCTGGAGTACCTGCACCTGTTCACCGCCACCGGCACGCTGACCCCGGGCATGCTGGGCCGGGTATACACGTTCCTTGACTGGGACGGCTGGAGCGGCGAGCGCGTCGTGCTGCGCCCGGACGGCACCATACCCATCGCCAGGATGTGCGTGGAGAATGACAAGAGCAAGGGCAAGGACGGCATCGCGCGATACGCATACGTGGGCAATGTGTTCTCGTTCGAGGGCACGGGCAAGGAGAACCGGGAGCAGTGGCAGTGCGGGGTGGAGCTGATAGGGGGCGGGGGGACGCTGGCCGATATCGAGCTTGTGCTGCTGGCGTCCGAGGTCGTCGAGGCCCTCGGCATCGGGACGATTGAGGTCGGTTTGTCTCACGCCGGGCTCATCAAGGCGCTCATAGCTGAGCTGGGACTGGGCGACGAGGAGCAGGCAAAGATATTCGACCAGGTGCTGGAGGGCAATATAAAGGCGCTGGGAGAGGTCAAGACAAAGGATAAAGAGCTGAAAAAGGCTTTGAACATACTGCTGGATATAAAGGGAGACTCGGCGGGATATCTGGAGAACATCAGCGCCATAGCCGGCAAATCGCTGGCCGGGCTCAAGCCGAGCCTGAACGATTTCATAGACGTTGCCGGGCTGCTTACTTCTGCGGGGTGCAGATATCATATCGATATATCATCCGGCAGGGGGTTTGAATACTATACCGGAGCCATATTCC
The DNA here is from genome assembly GCA_041649635.1 of Dehalococcoidia bacterium. Taxonomy (NCBI): domain Bacteria; kingdom Bacillati; phylum Chloroflexota; class Dehalococcoidia; species Dehalococcoidia bacterium. Next base: position 391,753 of record JBAZMV010000001.1, on the reverse strand, counting down.
AGTTCTACGTATCGGGGCAGAAGGTCGGCGGCGGCGGCAGGTACGATGACCTGATGTCGCTGGTGGGCGGGCCGCACATGCCGGCATCGGGATTCGCTTTATATGTCGATAAGCTGATGGATATGCTCAAGCTCGATCGGAGAGCAGGCGACAGGATACTTCTCAACCTGGGCATGGCCGGGGACGAGGAGGTGCCCGCCTGTCTCAAGCTGGCACAGGCGCTGCGGAAATCGGGCATCATCGTCGCATTTGAGCTGAAGGGAAAGAACGCCGACGACTTCAGGTGGATGGTCAACCCGTCGGGAAAGGGGCGCTTCAAGCTGGTCGACAGGAGCACGCTGAAGCAGATCGAAGTATCGTCGGAATCCGATATAAAGAAGGCTTTGGAGGGCGCGTGGTGAAGCTGGCTCTGCCCAAGGGAAAGCTGCAGAAGGATACCGCCGCATTGCTTGATAAGGCGGGCTTCGGCCTCGATGACTACAACGAGCGCTCCCGCTCCTATCGATTGAAATCATCCCGCTTCCCCGACATGTTTATCAAGGTCTTCCGCGAGCGCGACATCCCCATCCAGGTGGCCATCGGCAACTACGATCTCGGCATCTGTGGCCTGGACTGGATGGGCGAGCTCATGGCCAAGTATCCCGCCAGCGATGTGATTAAGCTCAAAGATTTAGGCTATGGCGGGTTCGACCTGTGCGCCGTGGCGGGCAGGAGCAGCGGCGTTACGTCGGCAAGGCAGCTGAACGGCTGTTTCGATAAGGTGCGCATCGTCAGCGAGTACCAGAACATCGCCGAGGCCTTCGCGCTGAAATACAGGCTCAGGCGCTTCAGCATACTGCCGATACTGGGCGCCGGAGAGGTCTATCCCCCGGAGAGCGCCGACGTTGCTATCATCCCCAAAATGACTGCCAGGAAGCTGGCCTCCTTCGGCCTCACGCCTATAGCCGATATCATCACCTGCGGCGCATGCCTTATAGCCAACAAGAGGACGCTGAGCCGTATCAATTTCAGCGATATACTGACGAGCCTTCAACCTTTCATCGGCGATGTCCCGGTTGCGGAGGAGATGCGGATCGAGGAGAAGCCGGCCGGGAAGGGCGCTATGCCGTGTGTCGAATCGTCCGACGGCGACGTTCGACTTGCATTGCCCGACGGCCACCTTATGAAGACCACCGCCGAGCTTTTGAGCCGCACCGCCTTGGGCATTGAGGGCTACAGCGACGATGCGCCGGCGCACCGTCCCACCGTCGACATCCCCGGCGTTTCTATAAAGATGATACGCCCGCAGGACATGCCGCTGCAGGTGGCCAACGGCAACTTCGACCTGGCAATAACGGGCGAGGACTGGCTCAGCGACCACCTCTACCGTTTCCCGTCGAGCCCGGCGCGCAAGGTGCTCAAGCTGGGTTTCGCCAAGGTGAAGATCGTGGCCGTGGTCGGCCCCGGTTTCCCGGCCGACAGCATCGGCGACCTGCGCGATATGGTGCGCAGCGGAGAGTTGAGGTCGGTGCGAGTGGCATCGGAGTACGTCAACCTGGCCGACAAGTACGCGCGCGACAACCGCCTGGGTGGGTGCAGGGTAATCCCGACCTGGGGCGCCAGCGAGGCCTTCCTGCCCGAGGACGCCGACCTGCTCATCGAGAATACGGAGACCGGCGCGACTTTGCGCAAGAACAATCTCAATATCATCGATACCGTATGCGAATCCACATCGTGTATTATCGGCAATAGCGATGCGCTTTCCGACCCGCGCAAGAAGGAGCGCATCGGCCGTCTGGTCAAGGCTATCGAGGACGCTATAAAATAGCAGCAGGTGGGTTATGGATTCCGGCGAAAGCCGGAATGACGGCAATGTTATTATCCTTCCCGATTTGGGAAAGATAATCCAGGTGTAGGGGCGAGGTTTATCTCGCCCAATGGATTGCCCGATCAAGTCGGGCAATGACGGTGGAAATTATCGAAGGTGAAGAACACCTTCGATAGCATAAAGCGAGCGGTGGGCGCAGCCCACCCTACAATAGGTCGAGAAGATGCCGTTAATCTATTATCATCTGAGCATTGCCAGCGAAGCAGCGGAAACGCTGGGGAGCCCGATACTGCTCGACAATATTGAGAGCTATCTGGGCGGGGCCATCTCGCCCGACGCTCATTTCGTGGGCAACGTATCGAGGGTGCAGACCCACTTCTTCGATCTGATGGAAGATAATGAGCAGAGCGGGCCGAACCTGATGTTCCAGAAGCACCCGAGTTTTCAGGACGGCAGCGAGCTCGCGGAAGGAACCAGGGCCTTCATCGCCGGATATGTGTGCCATCTCATTGTCGATGACGCGTGGACGACGGATATCTATCGTCCCTTCTTCGGCAAGAACTCGTCGCTGCACGGGGACACACCGGCCAATATGCTGGATCGTCTGCTGCAATACGAGGCGGACCGCCGGGAGCGTCTGGACAAGCCCAGGCTGACTGCGATCAGGGAGAGGATCAAAAACTGGAAAGCCGATATGGATATCGGGATCGTGGACAACACAGCCCTGTGCAACTGGCGCGATTTCGTGTGGGCCACAACGGTGCGGGATGTGAATTCCGCTGATCTGCGGATGTTCGTCCAGGCCTTTCTCGTTTCCAGGGAGAGGGTCAGCGTGGAGCAGGCGGAGGCTTTTCTCAAGGACATGCCCGGTAAGATAGAGTGGGTGGTACAATATGTCGGTGAGGAGAGGCTCAAGGCCTTTCGCGATAAGTGCATCAACCGGTCGGTGGAGATAGTTAGGGAGTATTTGAGATGAAGATAATAAAGGGTTTCGATGCTGCTGCGGTCGCGCTGAGGAGGCCGCCCCTGGCCTCCGCCGAGGCGGCGCACAAGGATGCCGTTGAGAAGATACTGGACGACGTGCGCAAGCGCGGGGATGCTGCGCTCAAAGAGATGGCAAAAAAGTTCGACGGAGTGTCCCTGAAAAGCCTGGCTGTAAGTGACGATGAGATCGCCGCGGCCTATAAAAATATCGATCAAGACCTCATCGATGCCCTGAACACGGCGGCCGACCGTATTCGCGTCTTTCACCAGACGCAGCTCCGCTACGCCGTCAAGGAGTTCATGGAGGAGGGCGTCGGCCAGATTGTGAACCCCATCGAGAGGGTGGGGGTCTACGCCCCCGGCGGCACGGCCAGCTACCCCTCCACCGTTCTGATGACCGTTATCCCGGCGCGCGTTGCCGGGGTGCAGCAGATAACCTTGGTAACGCCTCCGGGCAAGGGCGGCAAGGTTCCGCCGGCGACCCTGGTGGCGGCCGATATAGCCGGGGCCGACAGCATCTTCAAGGTAGGCGGCGCGGGAGCTATAGCGGCCCTGGCCTATGGAACGAAGTCGATACAAAAGGTGGATAAGATATGCGGGCCGGGCAACATCTTCGTAACCATCGCCAAGAGGCTGGTGTACGGCGAGGTTGACATAGACGGGCTGGCCGGGCCCACGGAGACCATCGTTATCGCCGACGAATCGGCTTCGCCGGTGCACTGCGCGCTCGATCTGCTGGCGCAGGCGGAGCATGATGTTCTATCGTCCGCCATCATGATAACAACGTCGCCCAAGCTGGCATCGGCGGTCGATAAAGAGGTCGAGCGACAGCTGAAAAAGCTGGAGAGGGCGGATATCGCCAGCCGTTCGCTCAGGGAGAGGGGCTGTATAGTTATAGTCGATGACATGGAGCAGGCTATCGAACTGGCCAACATGTACGCGCCGGAGCACCTGTCGCTGCTGATGCGGGACGCCGCGACCTACGCCGAGGGCATACGCAACGCCGGCGGCATCTTCATCGGGGACAGCTCGCCCGAGGTGCTGGGCGACTACGTTGCCGGCCCGAGCCATGTCATGCCCACGGGCGGCAGCGCCAGGTTCAACTCGCCGCTGAACGTGAACGATTTTCTTAAGACAACCAGCGTGGTAGCGCTGGTTGACGACGACCTGGATACGCTGGGCCCCGCGGCGTCTAGGATCGCGCGGTCGGAGGGGCTCACGGCGCACGCGCGGGCGGCGGAGATAAGGTATGAGAAGGGCAGGGAGAGATGAAGCCTGTCGATATAACAAAACTGATGAGGAAAGACGTCCTCAAGATGAGGCCGTACACGCCCATCGTGCCGCCCGAGGTGCTGGCCGAGCGGGCGGGCCTCACCATGGACGAGGTCATTAAACTCGACGGCAACGAGAACCCGTACGGCTGCTCGCCCCGCGTGGGCAGGGCGCTGGCCAAATATCCCTATTTCAGCATCTATCCCGATCCGGAGCAGCGCGAGGTGCGCGCGGCGCTGTCGAAGTACACCGGAGTAGATGCGTCGTGCATCCTGGCCGGAGCCGGCAGCGATGAGCTTATCGATCTCATTCTCAGGCTGTTCCTCGAGCCGGGCGACGGCGTGGTGAACTGCCCGCCGACCTTCGGCATGTACCCGTTCTGCACCGACGTCTGCGGCGGGCGCACCGTGGAGCTGGCGCGCGATAAGAAATTCGATATCGATGTCGCAGCGATTAAGAAGGCTCTCGACAGCAAAGCTAAGGTTGTCTTTATCGCCTCGCCCAACAACCCGACGGCCAACCTCACGCCCGAGGCCGATATCGTCGAACTGGTGAAGACGGGCAGGATTGTCGTCGTCGATGAAGCGTACTATGAGTTCAGCGGCGTCACCGTCGCTCCGCTCGTCGCTAAATACAGCAACCTCATCGTGCTGCGCACCCTGAGCAAGTGGGCCGGACTGGCCGGTATGCGCATCGGCTACGGCATCTTCGCGCCCGCCATCGTGGAACAGCTTATCAAGATAAAGCAGCCATACAACATCACCGCCGCGTCTCAGGTGGCGCTGCTGGCATCAATGGCCGATATTAAATATCTCAAGGGCACCGTGAAGAAGATAGTCGAAGAGCGCGAGCGGCTTTACGACCAATTATCGAAACTGAGTTTCCTGCAGCCCTATCCGTCGAACTCCAATTTCATCTTGTGCGCCGTGACCGACGGCAACGCCCGCAAGATGCACGAGGCGCTGCGCAAGAAGGGCATCTTCCTGCGCTATTTCGATACGCCGCTGCTCAGGAACTGCATCCGCGTCAGCGTGGGCAAGCCGGAGCAGAACGACGCGGTTATCGATGCATTGAAGAAGGCGCATAAAGCGAGATAATAGGGGGCACGGCGCGCCGTGCCCGTACGTGGATTCCGGCCTTCGCCGGAATGACGGATTGGTAGGGGCGAGGTCGCCTCGCCCTTTTATCGGGCAGGGAAACCCTGCCCCTACACGATGGACGTATGTCGGGGGGTGTCCCCATTCAATAGGAGGTAAACCATGGCAGGCAAGAGATCGGCGACAATAACCCGCGAGACGGGGGAGACCAAGATAAAGGTGACGCTTTCCCTGGACGGCACGGGCAAGTCCCAGATAAAGACGGGCTCAAAGATGTTCGACCACATGCTGACCCACGTGGCCCAGCACGGTCTATTTGACATAAATCTTACAGCAAAGGGCTGGGACGAGCACCACCTTGCCGAGGATGTCGCCATCGCGCTGGGCCAGGCGCTGAACAAGGCGCTGGGCGATAAGAAGGGCATCGTGCGCATGAGCCATGCCATTGTTCCAATGGATGAGGCTCTGGCCACCGCCGTCATCGACCTTTCCGGCAGGGGATACGCTGTCCTCGACTTGCAATTCAAGAACAAAAAGATCGGCGACATGGAGTCCGATATGATACGCCACTTCCTGGAGACGTTCGCCGTCGAGGGCAAGATGAACCTGCACGCGCAGGTGCTATACGGGACCAATGAGCACCACAAGGTGGAGGCGCTGTTCAAGGCGCTGGGCCGCGCGCTGGGCTCCGCCACGCGCATCGACCCGCGTATCGCGGGCAGGGTGCCGAGCACCAAGGGGAAGATTGAGGGGTAGGGGAAGCGAACTCCCCCTAGACCCCCTCTTTGATTAAAGAGGGGGAAGAGGCCGCAGCCGGGCAGCGATAGTCTCTTTAATCCTCGTAAACCCATCGTTTGAAAAGTCTAGACAAGCGTAATCAATAGTTGTTACTATGGGCTATAGTAGCATTGCTATTAGAATGAATGAAGATGATAGAAAAACCCGATTTGTCCTGGCACAATCTGGACGATAATGACGTCATCGAAAAGGCGGGCGTGTCCCTGCGCGATGGACTGACCTCCGCCGAGGCCGCGCAACGCCGCGAGCGCTTAGGGCCGAACGCGATCACGCAGAAGAAGGGCGCCTCTCTGTTCGTTCTGTTCCTTAACCAGTTCCGCCAGCCGCTGATCTACATACTTATCGTTGCGGGCATCGTTACGGCCGCTCTCCAGGAATTTGTCGATTCAGGCGTCATCTTCGGCGTGGTGATAGTCAACGCGGTGATCGGCTTCATGCAGGAATCCAAGGCGTTGAAGGCCATAGGGGCGCTGGCCAAAGCCATGACCAGCGAGGCCACGGTCATACGCGATGGCAGGAAACAGCGCATACCGGCAATCGATCTGACCATAGGTGATGTCGTGTCGCTGCAATCGGGGGACAAGGTCCCGGCCGACCTCAGGCTGCTACAGGTGCGCGAACTGCAAATAGACGAGTCGGCGCTTACCGGAGAGTCGGTGCCCGTCGTTAAGCAACCGGGGGTTATTGAAGCCGACACCGTCCTTGCCGACCGCACTAATATGGCTTATTCCTCCATGCTGGTAACCTACGGCACGGGCATGGGTGTTGTGACGGCCATCGGCAACGAAACGGAGATCGGGCGCATAAATCAGATGATCGCCTCTGCCGACGTGCTGGCCACGCCGTTAACAAAGCAAATCGCCCGCTTCAGCAAACTGCTTCTCTATGTAATCCTCGGACTGGCAGCGGTCACGTTTGCAGCCGGGACGTTTCGCGGGGATCCCGCGATACAGATGTTCATGGCAGCCGTAGCGCTGGCGGTGGGAGCCATACCGGAAGGTTTGCCGGCGGCTCTGACGATAACTCTTGCCATCGGCGTATCCAAGATGGCCAAGCGGAACGCGATTATCCGCAAGCTGCCTGCCGTGGAGACTCTGGGCAGCGTATCCGTGATCTGTTCCGATAAGACGGGGACGCTCACGCAGAATCAGATGACCGTTCAGGAGGTACATGCCGACGGGAAGTTGTTCGACGTCACGGGCGTCGGCTACGCTCCGCAGGGAGAATTCAAACGGGACGGTGCTACGATCGACCCGCAGTCGAACGTAGCGTTGCGGGAGTGCCTGGCGGCCGGTCTGCTGTGTAACGAAGCAAACCTGATATCGGCTGATGGCGCATGGCGCATAGAGGGCGATCCCACCGAGGGCGCTCTTATAACAGCGGCGCAAAAGGCTGGCCTCACGCGCGACGCGCTTCTGCAGAGGCTGCCGCGCATCGATGCTATACCTTTTGAATCACAGCACATGTATATGGCCACGCTGCACCACGAGATTGAGAAAGATAAAAATGTTATTTACATGAAAGGGTCTGTCGAGAGCGTTCTGTCCCGGTGCTCCGATACCATGTTCGCAACAGGAGAGGCGGGCCCTCTCAATCCCGAGGAACACCATCATCTGGCGGACGCCATGGCGCGGAAGGGGTTGAGAATTCTGGCCTTTGCGAGACGCGTCGTCGAATCCGGCAAGAAAACGATATCACATGAGGACGTGTCCGGCGGCATGATATTCCTCGGCCTTCAGGCCATGATCGATCCGCCGCGTCCGGAAGCCGTAGCGGCGGTAAAGGCATGCCACAATGCCGGCATAAAGGTCAAGATGATCACCGGCGACCACGGGATCACCGCTCTTGCCATCGCTCGCAAGATCGGCATCGCGCAGGGAACGGGAGGGGATGAGGGGTCGCTGGTTTTGAGCGGGAAGGCAATCGCCGCACTATCAGACGATGCCCTGGTCGCGCATGCTCAGAACACGTCGGTGTTCGCCCGGGTCGCGCCCGAGGATAAGCTTCGCCTTGTGAAGGCGCTTCAGGCCAACGGCGACAGCGTCGCCATGACCGGAGACGGAGTGAATGACGCTCCCTCGCTGCGGCAGGCCAATATTGGCATTGCTATGGGCATCACCGGCACCGATGTGGCCAAGGAGACCGCGGACATGGTGCTTACGGACGATAATTTCGCCACTATCGAAGCCGCGGTTGAAGAGGGACGTGGGGTATTTGATAACCTGACGAAATTCATTACATGGACGTTGCCGACCAATTTCGGGGAAGGCCTGGTTATCATGGCCGCAGTTGTTACCGGCACCGCTCTTCCCATTTTGCCCGTGCAGATATTGTGGATAAACATGACCACGGCTGTCTTGCTCGGGCTCATGCTCGCTTTTGAGCCCAAGGAGCCTGGCATCATGAACCGACCTCCGCGCGAGCCGAAAAGGCCTATACTCACCGGGTTCCTGCTGACAAGGATCGGTATCGTGGGCGCCATGCTTTGCGCCGCCGCGTTCGTTCTCTTTCACCTGTCTATTGACGCCGGCGAGACCGAGTCCACTGCACGCACTATAGCGGTAAACACATTTGTCATGGGTGAACTCTTCTATCTCTTTAACTGCCGCTCACTGAATCATTCCATGTTCAAGATAGGACTGTTCAGCAATCCTTTTGTACTTGTCGGCGTTGTTCTCATGGTTCTGATGCAGTTGGGTTATACATATTTACCGTTCATGAACACGGCTTTCCATAGCGAGCCGATGTCGCTTCTGGAGTGGGGTTACTGTGTCGGGGTCGGTGTCGTTATTTACATCCTGGTCGAACTGGAGAAAATTGTAAAGAAAAGGTTCCTCCGAAACGTAGCCTTTTTCAGGGACTGATGCGTAGGTATTCTCGTGCTCGGTTTAAACCCGAGGATCAATCTGAGACTTTATATTTGCATTCCCGCATCATTCTGAGTATATTGTGCTGGGTAGAGTCCGGTGAAAAACAAAGAGACGAACATTTCGGAAGTAGCTAACAGCGTTTACAGGCTGGAGACGCCGATTATCACGGCGCAGTATCCGGCCGTAGCATACATCATTAAATCGCACTCTCCCGTGGTCATAGACCCCGGAACCACCTCCAATATCCCCATGCTTCGTGAGGCACTGAGCGACCTCGATATCGAAACGCCGGCTTATTTCATCCCCACGCACCTGCATATGGATCACTCAGGCAGCGCTGGCACGCTGTCAGAACTTTATTCCGAGGCTAAGTTCGTCTTTCATCCGCGCTACGCCAAGCATGCCGTGAGGCCGGCGCGCCTCATCGCGGCGTTCCGCATCGTCTGGGGGGAGAACTTTGAGGAGACGTTCGGAGAAGTCGAACCCGTGCCGGAGGATCGATTGTTGTTGCCGGAGGATGGCGGGGTTATAGATGCCGGCGACAGGGAACTCGAAATTATCTATGCGCCGGGGCACGCGCCGCATCATATCGCCATATTCGATCGGGAGTCGCGCGGATTGTTCTGCGGCGAGGCGCTGGGCTTGCCGGACTTTCAGCTGCCCGCGGCGCCGCCCAACAGTTTCGATCGTGATACCTATATCGCCACGCTTGAGAAGCTGCGCAGGATGAAGCTGGGCGCGGAGTTTATCTTTTTCGCGCATGGCGGTGTGGAGTGGGATCTTAATACGCTTGTGGCGCGGGCTATCGACAATATGAATGTTTACGGAGATATGGTGCTTGAAGGGCTGCGCAAAGGACAGACCCAGGAGAGCATGGAACGGCGGGTCGCCGCCGACCTTGAACGAAGGCACGGCGTGCGTGTGCCGCAGCGCGCTTTGTATGTCACTGTGGCGGGGTTAACTGCTTATTTCAGGAGCATAGGGGCGGTTTAAGGGCTAGATGTGTTGTTGTTGAAGGGGAAGAACCCTTTAAACAACCTTTCGGCGAGGTGAATCCTTCCATACAATGTTAATCATGGAAGGACACGTCGAGCAGAGGGAAACAGGTAATTCTTCAGGGTGCAAGATATTCATCTGAAATGCTAAAATAGCTTAGAGCGATATGAATAAAAAAGGCCGTTCAAAAAGGGATGACGCACGATATGCGCACTATTGGCGTCCGGAAATACAGCCGTTGCTTGTGGCGGCCATATTGGTTTATATAGCCGCAACTCAGTCGCCGGAGGCCAGGCGCATCTATCAGCAAATCATGGATGAGTGGGGGAAGCCGGATTGTCAGGCGTTGCTGAAAGAGATAATAGTCTTGCCTGTCGCGCAGTATAAGGAATGGCGAAAGGCGGCAGCCGAAAACAGGGAGTATGACGCGGAACTGGATATCTGGATGACTTTGTATGAGAAGTATAGAAAGAGCGATGATTTCAAGAAGTTTTTCAGTCTTATCGGTGAGTTCATCGAAGTGGGTTTCAATAGTAAGAAGGACCTTAGTCATGGAAAGCTTATGGTTACGGCTTCCCGTGCCGACTATTTGAATTTCGCGGTTGTAATGTTAATAGCGGGGACCTATCTGGAAAAGCATCCGGAGTTGGGCGGTAAAACGCGGTACAAGTTTGGCGGAATAGTGCTCAATGTTTCAGTTCTATACAATGAGGGCGACGAGCGTGTCCATAGTCTGCATAGCAAGCTGTTTAAGGGATTGGGCTATCAGCTAAGCAATGACGAGAAACTTAAGAGAGCGGCCGTGCGGTGGTATCAATGCAGGGTGGTGTATTCCAGCCCGGAGGAATTCTGCATTAAATCTCAACTGGAAGGAATAGACTTGAACCCTGCGAATGTAAGCAAAGAAATATTGTTAGGCGATATAGCAACCGGATATCCTAGGAAGAATACGCCGAGGAAAAACCTAAGTTAACAGTCAACTCATAAGACTGGCTTTTTGCGTTGTACAAAACATATTGACGCTGTTGAAGGTGTTCTTCACCTTTAACAATTCTTTCGGCGAGGTGAAGAACACCACGCCGAGCCTAAAAACTTCTACTCGGTAATCACCGTATCCTCGTGCGTATAGGCCGGTACGCAGCAGCATAGAAATACCAAGTCGCTTTTCCCCGTGTTCCAGACCTTGTGGCGCATCCCCGGCAGGATAGCGATTCCGTCGCCGTGTACTACGTCGCGCTCTTCGCCCTCGATCCTCATCCGGCCCTTTCCCTCGAGGATGTAGTAAATCTCCTCCGTATTCGGGTGGATGTGCTCCTCGGTGCTTTTCCCCGAAAGCACCCGCGCCTCGGCCAGGCTCTGCCGCTCGATGGATGAGTTGCGCGGCGCCAGTATCTCCCTTATCTCGGAAGCGTCCTTTGTGACGAAGGGCGCGGCATCTTTGCGGTTCACTATTTCCATAGAGGAGCCTCCTTCGGCGGTTAAGCGGCAGGGCGGGTTTAACAGAGTGTAGCCCGCCGTTTATTTATTATCTAATCCCCCTAGGTCCCCCTTTACGAAAGGGGGATTTTAAAAGAATCTGGGGGACACCCCTATCCTTCCATATACCTCGATATTATGGAAGGACGACGCGGCAATCTCGTCGTTACCGGCGGGCTTGATTAATCAAGCCCCTACATATATCCAGGCGAAGACGCAAAATATTGCGTCTCTACGACCATCGCAAACGTTTAAACCTGCAACTCTTTCCCCGTGAGCCTGTGGAAGGCTTGAATATACCGGTCGGATGTCTGCTTGATTATTTCGTCGGGCAGCATGGGCGCGGGCGGCTGCTTGTTCCAGCCCGAGTCCGTGAGCCAGTCGCGCACCGGCTGCTTATCGAAGCTGGGCTGTGATTTGCCCGGCTCGTACTCCGATGCTTCCCAGAAGCGGCTTGAATCAGGCGTCAGCAGCTCATCGATGAGTATAAGCTTGCCGTCCACGACGCCGAACTCCATCTTGGTGTCGGCGATTATTATGCCCTTGCCCAGCGCGTAGTTGTGTGCGAACTGGTAAATCTCCAGACATTTATCCGATATCTCCTTGGCCCTCCTGGCGCCGATCATATGCTTCACATCGTTGAAGCTCATGGGGAGGTCGTGTCCCGCATCGGCCTTGGTCGTCGGTGTAAATATGGGGATGGGCAGCTTCTCGCTCTCCTCCATGCCGGCGGGGAAGTGCTCGCCGGATATCGTGCCTTTTTCCTTGTATTCGGCCCACGCCGAGCCGGAGATGTAGCCGCGTATGACGCACTCTACTTCTACACGCTGCGCCTTCTTGACTACCATCGAGCGCCCTTCCAGATAGGAGGGGAATCCGTAGTTACCATGGCATGCGCGTTTCCCGTAATTCTCGTTTAGCCAGTCCGCGTCGTCGATAACTTTAATTACATGGTTCGGTATGATATGTTCCGTTTTCTCAAACCAGAAGGCGGAGATCTGGTTCAGCACGGCGCCTTTGCAGGGGATGCCGCAGGGCAGGATGACATCAAAGGCGGAAATGCGGTCGGATGCGACCAGAAGCATGCTGTCGCCCAGGTCGTATGAATCGCGCACCTTGCCGCGGTACATCAGGTTGGACAGGTTGGTATCGAGAATTATCTCCATCGTTCCTCCGCAAACAATCAGCTAGTATGATACACTGTCGATTATCGCCATTACTGCGTTTTCCTTGTCCGTCGCCCACCATACCGCATTGACCTCAATCATTATTGAATCATTTGCATATACTACTATGATGGCGAAGGCGCTCTGTTCCGGCAAGGAAAAGCTTGCATATGCGGCCGGCCCGCCGCAAAACGTCATCGTTCCTGTTTCATACGGGTCGGGCTTTTCACAGCTTTCACATCCTTGAATCAGGAACTCCTCCAGAAGTCCTTCGGGATCAGATTCTTTGCCTGATGCCCACGCGGGCAGATCTCCATATTTGATATATACCAACGCGGTGTCATCTTCGTTCTTGTACTGCAGCGAACCCGTCTTTGGTTCGCCCGCCTCGACATATTGGCCGTAATAGATCTCAGAGACAAGCTGCCATCTTTCCGGCAGGTAGCCGACAGACGGTGGCAGCATCTCCGGTTCAGGTGTAGGTGTTGGAGTAGAAATTGAGGTTGCTGTCGGCGTTAGCGAGACGTTTTGCGTGGGGGTCGGTGTGACGCTCGATTCTCCACCGCAGGCCGCTGCGCAGACAGTCAGCGCCGACAGTAATAATACTGTGATAATCCGAGGATAGCTCTTCATTTTTCCCCTCCTCCGATTTGTTTCAAAACGTTGGATATTAGAGTTCATGGCGAAGCAAGATTACCTGTGTTGCGGCGGGCATCTGGCCCTTTTTCAACTCCATCGATGATCCGTCGATCTTCTTCACGTTGCTCTTGCCCTTAAGGAACGGCTCAGCGGTGGCCACCGGGAAGTTCGGGCACCTGTCGGTCTGGTAGTGCATCGGTATCACGATTTTAGGCTTGATCTGAGCGATGACCATGTCGGCGCCGGCGGCGTCAATGGTGAAGGCTCCTCCCACAGGAATCATCAAAACGTCGACTTTTCCGATCTCTGACATCTCTTTATCCGTCAGCAGGCGGCCCAGGTCGCCCAGATGGCAGACATTCATATCGTCGATGTTGAAAGCGAAAATCACGTTGTCGCCGCGCTCCTTGCCGCCGCACTCGTCATGGCAGCTGGCCACGCCGCGGAACTCGATGCCCTTGGCCTGGTGCTTGCCCGCGCCCTTGATTATCTGCGGCTTGCCGGGGATGGCACCCGCGTTATTGTGGTCGTCATGCTCGTGGCTAACGGTTACGACATCGGCGGATTCGCTTATTTGCTTATATTCGAGGCCGAAGGCTCCCGGCTTATAAGGGTCGGTGATTATCTTTGTTCCTTTGTCCGATGTGATTAAGAATGATGCATGTCCGAGCCATGTGACTTTCATTGAGTCCCCCTTTTAACTGTTGGTTTCTGTATTATATAACACTGCGATTAAGGATTCATGGGTGGGGTGGAGGTTTCGGTCAACCCCCTAATCCCCCATTCTTGGGGGACTTTTAAAATCTGGGGGACACCCCCAGTTCCCCCGGAGGAAGAATCCTACACCTCTTTTATCGACGCTCCTACATCCCCATCACGAAATTAACCAGCGTGCGCACTATCACGCCGGTCTCGCCTTTGACCACAACCCCCTTGTCTTTATCGGATGTCGATGTGCCAGCGATGTCGATGTGCACCCAGGGCGTGTCCTCTATGAACTCGTGCAGGAACTTGGCCGCGGTGATGGCCCCGCCGTACCTGCCGCCGGAATTTTTAACGTCGGCCACATCGCTCTTGTTCGCTTCCTTGTAATCGTCGTCTAGAGGCATCTGCCAGATACGCTCGCCGGCCTCCTTGCCTGCGGCGATGACCTTATCGATAATCTTCTGGTCGTTGGTGAAGCCGCCGCTGTAGTGGCCGCCCAGCGCCACGTGGCAGGCGCCCGTAAGCGTGGCCACGTCGATGACCGGGGATAGCCCCAGCTTGCGCGCGTAGCTAAGCGCGTCAGCCAGGATGATGCGACCCTCCGCGTCCGTGTTCACCACCTCGATGGTCTTGCCGTTGGAGGCCTTGAGCACGTCGCCGGGCTTGCAGGCGCAGCCGCTGGGCATGTTCTCCGTTGCTGGAACAATCGCCGTTACATTCACTTTGGGCTTCAGCTCGGCGATAGCTCGCATCGTCGAAATCACCGCGGCTCCTCCGGCCATGTCGCCCTTCATCTCGCCCATGCCCTCGGACGGCTTGATCGAGATGCCGCCGGAGTCGAAGGTGATTCCTTTGCCCACAAGGCCGATGGTACGTTTGGAGTTCTTATTGCCCCGATATTTAAGCACGATCAGCTTTGGCGGCTGCGTGCTGCCGCAGGCCACGCCGAGGAGCCCGCCCATGCCCATCTTTTCCATATCTTTCTTCTCGAACACCTTGAATTCAAGGCCGAACTTATCGGCGGTCTTTTTGGCCGCGTTCGCCAGGTCGGATGGCGTCATATAGTTTGAGGGCTCGTTGTCCAGGTCGCGCGCCATGATGGCGGCCTCGGACAGGATGCGGCCCTTTTCGCAGCCTTTCTTCAGCTTGGGAAGGGCTTTGTTATCGGTCGCTATAATAGACAATTTATTTATATCGTCGTTCTCGTCCTTCTTCGATTTATGTCTGCGGAAGGCGTATGTGCCGAGCATGGCACCTTCAGTTATGGCCTGCGCCGCTGCCTCCGGGTCGATCCCGCCTGCGCCTGCGCCGTGTACGATCGTTGCCGCCTCTTTGACCGAGGCTTTCTTCAGATAGCGGCAGGACTCCGCGATGACGTTGCGGATCACGTTGGCGTTCAGATCGTCCTTCTTCCCCAGGCCGACGACGAGCACCTTGGCCGCTTTGATCTTGCCCATGGTATGGATCAGGGTCGTCTCGCCCTGCTTGCCCTTTATCTCGCCGCTTTTAATCAGCCTTGAGACGGCCCCGCCCAGCGCCCTGTCCACCGCTGCGGTGGCCCCGCCCGGCTGCTTTATGCCTTCGAACAAATTAACGATGATTGCGTCCGTTGCGATTTTGGTGATGTCACCGGTTACGGCTGTTACTTTCATATTTACCTCTCTATCTAACTGTCATTGCGAGGAGTCCTTCCCCGATAGTACTATGCGGAAGGACGACGTGGCAATCTCCTCGTCATTGGCGGGCTTGATTAATCAAGCCCCTACGTCTTGTGCGCTTTTCTGCTTATCAACCCCCTGTATCCCCCAATCTTGGGGGAATTTAAAAAATAGGGGACACCCCTAAAACCCCGGCCCCGATTTATCGGGGCACCTCTGTGTCGTTATCTTCTCACTTCCCGCACGATCTTCTCGATCGCCGGGGCGATATCTCTAGAGGAATCGACGGCTAAATGGTTTCTGCGTATCCTTTCCGCTGTCGCTGTCATTTTCTTATACACATGCCAGTCGGCGTCGGATTTGTCGTTTGGGTCGTCCCCGTTGCGCCGCCGCTCCATGCGCTGCTGCACCAGTTCCGGCGGCGCCTCCATGCGCACAAGTATCAACTTCGCGTACGCTTTGTCGGCGATGCGGTAGAGCTGCTCACGGTGATATTCTATCAGGTTCGTAGCGTCGAAGATAAGAGAGACGCCTTTGCGCAGCAGGTCGCCGATGAGCGTATGGCAGGCGCTGAATAACCGCTCGCTCTCGGCTGCGCTGTAGGTCGGCTTCGGCGCGAGTACCTGCCTCATGGCGTCGGACTCGATTATGGGGAGGGGCAGGCGCTCCGCCAGTCTGCGGCTGAAGTAAGACTTGCCGCTGCCCGGCAGGCCGCTGACGACGATGAGCGCAGGGTTGACCGACGGCTCGGGGAGCACGCCCAGGCTGTCCTTCAGCTTCTTAACATCCGACGTCAGTAGACTGTCGTTCATGGAAGTAATTATATCAAGGATTTTGATTGGGTGCGCTGGGTGAGGGGGATATTTGAATCGGACAGCCGCCTGCGTTGTGGTAAAATTTCCACAGTGTGCAGGTATAGTTCTCCCCCTTTGCCAAAGGGGGAGAAAGATATTTACTTCCCGCCCAGCTCTTTGGCCCGCTTGTGGGCGGCGGCGACGGTCTCGGCGAGAAGCTCCTTGAACTTGCCGCTCTCCAGCACGGCGATGCCGGCCGCTGTAGTGCCCCCCGGGGAGGTTACCTGCTTGCGCAGTTCCCGGGGGGATTGCTGCGAGCTGTCCGCCAGCAGGGCGGCTCCAAGTGCTGTCTCCAATACTAACTCTGCAGCGGTGTCGCGGGGCAGTCCGATTTTCACCGCGGCATCGGTTAGACATTCAATCATATAGAAGAAGTAAGCCGGGCCGCTGCCGCTGACGGCGGTGGCCATGTCGATATATTTTTCGCTGTCTACATATACTTCTTTTCCAAGGGCATCGAGGGTAGATTGCGCCATTTTCTTCTGCTTCGAGGTCGTTTTTTCGGAGGCGGTCCACGCCGTTATGCCGACGCCGATCTGGGCCGGCGTGTTGGGCATGGCCCTGACTATCTGGTCGTGGCCGAGCCCCCTGGCAATGGTCGCGATTTTTACGCCGGCGATGATTGAGAGCACGAGTTGGCCTTTTTTCAAGTTTCCTTTGAGGTCGGGGAGCAGTGTTGGCAGGGTTTGGGGCTTCACGGCGAGAATGATTAGTTCCGCGTCTTTAATTGCTGATTTGTAATCCTTACCGGGTTTGATGCTGTAGGTCTTCTTGAGTGTTTTCAGTCGTGAGGCGTCGATATCGCATACGCATATGTCTTGAGGGCAGATCGATCCTGCGGCCACTACGCCGCGGATGATCGCCTCCCCCATGGCGCCTCCGCCGATAATCGCTATCTTCACGCGGCCTCCGCCAGGGCTTCCACCATAAGTTCTTTAACCTTCTCCGGTGATTTGCCTTTTAACGATATCTGCTTCCGGCATGTGATATCGCTGAACTTTATCTCATCCGCCGTGGTTCTGACGGTTCCCGATAGCAGGATAACCACGTCGTCTTCATCACCCTTCTTCAGTCTTTTGAGGTGTTTGTTGATAGCTTCTATTACTTCGTTAAGCTTTGCTTTGGTCAACGTTATAGTGACGAAAGTAGCCAGTCCGCCGCCAAGGAATGCCGCGCCTAACCGCTGTGTTTTGACGGACACGTCTCCGATGGCCTCCAGATCCCATATCAGCGTCTCGGGAGATGTGATGCGTCCCACTTGAAACAAGAGATTCCTTTGCGATGAGTCCATTCTTAGGTCCCCCTTTCAGATCGAGCAATTAATTATGTACGTTCGCCAAATATGATGCGGCCCAGCCGGACCATCGTGGCGCCCTCTTCCACAGCTGCTTCAAAGTCGTCGCTCATCCCCATAGAGAGCTGTTCCAGCCCGAAGGAGTCGCGCAGTTCTCGCAGTGCCCTGAATACAGGCCGCACTTCCTCGGCGTCATCGACCCAGGGAGCTACGGTCATTAGACCTCTGACCGACAGGTTCGGCAGATTGGAGATCGCCGCCAAAGCTTCATCCAGTTCGTCCGGCGGGAACCCGCCCTTGGTTTCCTCCCCTGACACGTTGATCTCAAGCAGGACGGGAACAATCCTTTTAGCCTGCCCGCTCAGCTCCCGCGCCAGCCGCACCGAGTCGATGCTATGAATTATATCAAAAATTTCCAAAGCTGTCTGGACTTTGTTGCGTTGCAGGTGTCCGATCATGTGCCATACAGGGCTCGTCTCGCAACCGGACAGTTGCGCGATTTTACGCTGTGCCTCCTGCACGCGGCTCTCCCCCAGGTTGGAGATGCCGGCTGCCAGAGCTTCACGTACAGCCGCCTCCGTCACGGTTTTAGTCACCGCGACGATGGTCACCTCATCGGGAGACCTGCCCGCTCTCGCTGCCGCGCGGGCGATGCGTTCCCTTACCTCCTGTACGTTGCGCGCGATCTCCATTATCAGCAGACTCCGCATTTATGGCACTCGATGCCGATGGGGCAGGGAGGGGTAGTTCTTCCTGCGCTTGCTCTCTCGACCTCCGTCTCCAGATAAGAACTCTTAATGCCGGAATCGATGTAGTCCCACGGCAGGCGTTCGTCCGACGGTATCTCCCTGCCGATATAATCGTCCGCATCGAGATAATATTCCGTTAAAGCCTGCCGCCACGTGGACAGAGACCTGTTCTGTGCCACCCTGGTCAGCACGGGGGCCAGCCTTTGGTCGCCGCGCGAGAGTACGGCCTGCACCCCAGCCCAGGGCACACTCTCCGACCTGACCTCTATACCGCGTTTCTCAAGATGGCGTTTCAAATATGCGAGGCGTTGCCGCAGTATCTTCTCGCCGGTCATAGGCAATCGCTGGAACGGCGTCCCCGCCTTGGGCACGAAAGGCTCGATTGCCAGGATAATACGGCACCCGGAGCGCCTGCGCTCCGCCCGTTCCTTGATTTCAGAAGCCAGCGTGATGATCTCCTCTATGTCATCTTCCGTCTCTGTAGGCAGACCGATCATGAAATAAAGCTTCAACTGGCGAAAATCGGCGTCTATTATCTTATCCGCGGCTGATATTATATCTTCCCTGTTTATGCCCTTATTTATGGCACGGCGCAGCCTTTCTGAGCCGGCTTCAGGGGCCAGCGTCAGGTTCCCGGTGCCGCTTTCTTTCAGCGCCCGCAGCACCGTGTCCGAAATCGGCTTGACGCGTAGCGAGCTCACGGAGATGACGGCGTCCATCCCGCTCAGTCGTGAGACAATATCGTCGATTTCAGGGTGGTCTGAAACGCAGGCGCCAAGGAGCCCGATCTTTCTGGTTAGTTCAAGGCCCTTTCGGCACTGTTCCAGCAATTTGTCCGCGGAACGGCAGCGAAAAGGTCTGAACAGGTATCCGGCGAGGCAGAATCGGCAGCCCCAGGGACAGCCGCGCGCGATCTCGACAACATACATATTGCTGAACTCGGTGTCATCGGTCAGGACGGCTGATGTCGTGGCGAAATCGTCCAGGTTCCGGACCCATTGTCTCATTACCGTCCTTCCGTCGTTGATCTGAGGGACATATATTCCATTGATGCCTGTCAGCTTTTTCAGCAACTCATCACGGTCGCCGTCATCCGTTTCGGTAATAATGTCGACAAACGAGGGCAGGATGCTCTCGCCTTCTCCGATAGCGAACGCATCGAAGAACGGAGCCAGCGGCTCCGGGTTGGCGGTGATGCACGGTCCTCCGGCGATTATTATCGGGTGAGAATGGTCTCGCTCATCTGATTTCAGGGGTATCGAACTTGAAGCCAGAATCTCTATCGCGTTGAAGTAGTCCAGTTCGTTGGAGAGTGAGAACGCGAGAACTGCAAAATCGTCGAGCGGGCGTCCTGATTCCACGCTCCGGCCGTTTTCATTGGAAAACACACGTTCACATACTATATTGCTGTAGCTGTTGAGGAGGCTGTATATCGTCTGGAAACCGAGGCTGGACATGCCTACATGATATGTGTTGGGGAATATCAAGGCGATTGGTATCTTTCCGCCCCAATCCTTTACGGTCGCTCCCTGCTCCCGTGAGGAACGTAGTCGAGATGCATTGTCTCCGCTCATTTCACGCGATCACGGCTGCCGGATCATTTTCCCGTTGCCCACAATGGCGATCTCGATAATTTTGCCGCAGCCGGGGCAGGCGACCGTAAGCGTAACCGGCCGCGACATGGCTCGCTCGGCGATGGCGCTGACCGTTGAGTCTATGTCATCGAGGCGCCGATCCAGGTTGGCCAGCTTTTGTTGAAGCTGCTCTATAGATTCGAGCCGGTCTTTTGTGAAAGGTTCGTCCTTCTGTGCCAACATTTCCTCCTCTTTAAACAGCCAGGTACACGATGCCCATGATGAGCAATGTTAAAGCAATTAGAAAGCAAATCCATCCGCCTATGCGCAGGGCGCCGCTCTCAATGTGAAAGGAGCCGTAGCCTTTAACATCCATGCGCTGGCATAGAGCATCGTCTATCTTTCGATCTTCGTTCTTAGCCCTCAGGAAGGCGAGGATGAACAATATGAAGAAAAACCCGGCCATCCCTATCATAATATAGGCGTCAGCAGGCATGGTATTCCCTCCCTTCTAGTTGCATTTCGTATAGCCGCAACTGTGACAGATTTGGCAGCCCTCCTGATATACTAGCATACCTCCACAGTCCGGGCACTGTCCCCCCATATTTATTGAAGGCACCGGGTTGGCCGCGTGAGCGGCTTTCTTCGGTATGCTGTCGATGGCGGTCTTGTCGCCGTCCATGTTGCTTAATTGGTGTCCGAGGACGGCGGCTATGGCATCCGGGCAGGAAAGTATAGAATGCCCCTGTTCCCATGCTATCGAGGGGCATCTTATGCCGCGAATATGCTTGACTATCGCGGAGGCATCCACGCCCGACCTCAGAGCCAGAGATATCAACCTGCACGTGGATTCCAATTGCGCCGAAGCGCAGCCGCCGGCCTTGCCCAGGCTGGAGAACACCTCGCAGATGCCGTGCTCGTCGGAGTTTACGGTGACATAGATGTTGCCGCATCCGGTGGCCACCCTCTCCGTGACGCCGGTTGTGACCCGCGAACGCTTTCTCGGCTCAAGAGGCCTGGTCTCATCCTTGCGTTTGCTGCCGGCCACGTTGAGTACCTGCTTTTCCTTACTCTTGTCCCTGTAGATGGTTATTCCCTTGCAGCCTTCGCGGTATGACATCAGGTAAGCGTTCATGATATCGTCCTTGGTCGCGCTCTGCGGGAAGTTGATTGTTTTAGAAACGGCGTTGTCCGTGTATTGCTGAAACGCGGCCTGCATCTTGACATGCCATTCGGGGGTTATATCGTGTGCGGTAACGAACACCCTGGCTACCGCCGGCGGAATGCCCTCGATGCCGTGCAGGCTGCCTTTGCTGGCCAGGTCTTTCATGAGCTTCTCCGAGTAGAAGGCCTCTTTGCGGGCGATCTCGTCAAAATAGGGATTGACCTCTATCAGCGCGTCGCCGTCAAGTATGTTGCGGATATAGCTCAGCGCAAACAGCGGCTCGATGCCGCTTGAGCAATTGGCTATAATGCTCAGCGTCCCTGTGGGGGCGATGGTGGTGCGCGTCGCGTTTCGCACCCTGGGTCCTCCTTTGATCCCGTATTCGCTGCCGTCGAATGCAGGGAAGACGCCTCTTTCTTCGGCCAGTTCCACCGATGTGTCGGTGGATGTCTTATCGATGAACCTCATGATGTCTTCCGCCATCTTCACCGCTTCTTCAGAATCGTAGGGAATACCTAACTTAATCAACAAATCGGCAAAGCCCATGATACCCAGGCCTATCTTCCGCGTTTTCCTGGTCATTTCTCCTATCTCGGGAAGCGGGAAGTTGTTTTTATCGATAACGTCGTCCAGGAACCTGACGGCGATCTTGATAACATCATCCAGCTTGTCATAATCTACGCATTGCTTTTCGCTGTTCACCATACGGGCCAGGTTTATCGAGCCCAGATTGCAGGATTCATAAGGGAGCAGCGGTTGCTCTCCGCAGGGATTTGTGCTCTCGATCATACCGAGGTCTTTGTTAGGGTTGTCCCTGTTTATGCGGTCGATGAAGACAAGTCCGGGGTCGCCCGTTCCCCATGCCATCTCGACGATGGTGTTAAAGAGATGTTTTGCGTTAAGCTGTCCGTATACCGACCCGTCCTTCGGGTTCAGGAGATCATATTCGCTGCCGGTTTCCGCGGCCTTCATAAATTTGTCGGTTACGGCAACGGAGAGATTGAAATTGCTCAAGGTGTCATCCTTTTCTTTTGCTGTGATGAACCTCTCTATATCCGGATGATCCACACTGAGAATAGCCATATTGGCGCCGCGGCGCATCCCGCCCTGCTTGATAACATCGGTGGCCGCATCGAAGACCTTCATGAAGGAGACCGGGCCGCTGGCCACCTTACCCGTGGAGCCGACCGTGTCGCCCTCGGGCCTTAATCTGGAAAACGAAAAGCCGGTGCCGCCCCCGCTCTTGTGGATCAGTGCGGTGTACTTAATAGCGTCGAATATGCCTTCCATGGAATCGTTTATCGGCAGCACAAAGCACGCCGAGAGTTGCTGTAACTCGCGGCCGGCGTTCATCAGGGTAGGGGAGTTAGGCAGGAACTCGAGGTTGGCCATTAATTTATAGAACTCTTCCTCCCAGTATTCGGCGTCTTCTTCCGTGCCGTACGCGGTCTCGGCTGAGGCGATGTTATGGGCCACGCGTCGGAACATATCGTACGGCGTCTCGATGGCTTTACCCTGATCGTCCGTTTTCAGGTAGCGTTTCTCGAGTACCCTCATCGCGTTTTCCGAGAACTTTAAATCATCTGAAACTGGAGCGATTTTGGGCCTGGCCTTTTTGGTTTTAGATTTCTTAGGCGTGGCGGCTTTGGCGGGGCTCTTCGCAATTTCCAGCGGTTTTTCCTCGCTCGTTTTCTCAGAGAAACTGCTGTTGTCCTTCGCTTCCGCCTCTGTTCCATCGCTACGTTGCTCTGCTGTATCGGAGGATACACTCCTTTCCGCAATAACCGCTTTCAGCGTCTTACGTATATCCGCGGCGCTGAGACGCCATTCCGGAATGTCCACATCCATACCCGGTAACCTCTGATATTCCTGTTCCAATTTTTGCATTACAACCTCCGTAAGCTGTTCCGTCGTGCCGCGGTCGGATATGCCCTCGGATTCACAATAACGGAAGACCTCGTTGGCAATCCTACTTTGAAACGGAAGCGCGCTGTTTTTTCTGACCGGGTTTGCTGCCATTATTCTTCTCCTGAGAATTCCTTATCGTTTTGGTAGAAACTGTGCCGCTATCTATTAATCCGATCTCCCTGTCGGCGAACAATTGCAGTTGGGCGGTGGAATTTTGCAGAGGCGCTTGATTGGCGTAGGCCTCAGCTTCAGCGCGTACGTCGTCCATATCGGCGAAGTTGCGGTAGACGCTGGCGAAGCGTATGTAGGCGATCCCGTCCAGTTTGCGAAGGCGCTCCATAACTATATCGCCGATTATCGAGGCCGGGACCTCGACGGCACCTGATTTGCGCAGTTGCAGTTCTATTTCGTCGACCATCTGCTCTATCGTTTCCTGGTCCACCGGGCGTTTGGCGCAGGCCATGCTGATGCCCTTCGTCAGCTTGGCTCTATTGAATTCCTCGTGACGGCTGTCTTTCTTTATCACCATGAGGGAGGCTGTTTGCAGCCTTTCGTAAGTGGTGAAACGGGCGTCGCATTGCAGACACTCCCGCCGCCGCCTGATCGCGTCGTTGACGCTGCGCGAGTCTATGACCTTGGAATCGTGATAATTACAATACGGACATTTCATATTATGTAACACATTATATTGAGGGGTGCGGAAAAGATACCACAACATATAGTGGTTTGTCAATACTCTGCGCCGGGCTATTCAGGGTAGAATGCACTGTGCTCTTAACTGTGGTGTAGCAAGTAATTATTACTGCCTTAAAAGTCGCACGTAGCAGAGGTGGATAATCCTGCGATACTCAAAAACGAAAACAGCAAGGCCGCAGATCGTTTTTTGACCTGCGGCCTTTTACTAACCCTTATGTATTCGAGTCTATGAACAGGTGCTATTTGCGCAGACGGAAGGGACTTCTCTTCGGTTCGGGCGCAGGGGTGTTCTCCATCATCTGGCGCTTGGCCATCGGGCTGCGCAGGAAGGTCGGGATGTCCAGAGCTGATTCGGCATCCTCTCCCTGCATGATCTTTTGCAGTTCCGCGTCCTTGCCCACCATCTTCTTACCTTTGTATGCGGCATTGAAACCGGTGGCTATCAGCGTAATCTTTAGTTCGTTCTCCATCGCCGAATCGAAGGTTACGCCGAATATGATATTCGCTTCGGGATCGACGGCATTGCGAATGACGTCGGCGGCTTCATTGACCTCGAATAATGTCAAAGTGTCTCCGCCTGTCACGTTGAACAGCACGCCCTTGGCTCCGTCAACCGATACATCGAGTAACGGGCTGGCCAGCGCATCGTTGGCTGCGTCTACGGCGCGGTGCTGTCCGCTGCCGTGGCCGATGGACATCCACGCCTGTCCGGCCTCCTTCATTACCGCCTTGACGTCGGCGAAGTCCAGGTTGATCATGCCGGGTACGGTTATGACTTCGGCGATGGCCTGTACCGCGTGCATAAGAACATCGTCGGCCATCTTGAAGGCCATGTCCACGCCGGTGCGCTGATCGCACAGTGTCAGCAGACGGTCGTTCGGTATCGTGATCAGTGTGTCTACCTTATCCAGCAGGCGTGAGATGCCGTCCTCGGCGACCTCCATTCTGTGCACGCCTTCAAACGTGAAGGGCTTGGTGCAGACCGCGATCGTCAGGGCGCCGGCCTCTTTGGACAGCTCGGCCGCCACCGGCGCGATACCCGTGCCGGAACCGCCGCCCATTCCCGCTGCCAGGAAAATCATGTCGGAATCGCCCACAGCGGCACGCAGCTCGTCTCGGCTTTGCTCCGCCGCCTTCATGCCCATGTTGTGGTCGCCGCCGACACCCAGTCCGCGTGTCAGCTTCTCGCCGACCTGAATCCTGGTGGGGGCCTCCATGCGCAGCAGTGCCTGCGCGTCGGTGTTTACTCCGATGAAATCGACTCCTTGAATATCCGCTTGAACCATTCGGGAGACGGCGTTGCATCCGCCTCCGCCTAGTCCTAATACCTTAATTTTTGCCGGGTTGGGGACAAATCCTGGTTTTGCCATTTCTTCCTCCTTTCACTACCTTTCCTTATCTTACTTTGACACCAAATTGCGCATCCGGACCACGAAACGCTTCAGAGATTCGCTTACACCCTGCGTTTTCCAGCCCTGTGTGCCTTCTTGCTGGTTTGAGCCCCAGAGTAACAGCCCGACACCGGTAGCAAAGGTGGGGTCGGGGAGGATATCGGCCAGGCCGTAAACGCCTGTCGGTACGCCGATGCGAACTGGCAATCCAAGCATCTCATTGCCCAGCGCCGCGATGCCTCTCAGGTTGGCGCAGCCGCCTGTAAGAACCAGTCCGGCCGGCACCTCTTTGTAGAAATTGGTGGGCATCTCCAAGGCAATGAGTTTGATGATTTCCTCTACCCTGGCCTTAATGATATCGGTGAGGTCCTGATATGAGACCCCAAATCCATTAGTGTTCAGGTTGACCGCGCTGGCGTCCGCGCTGTCCGAGACAGTCATTACGCTTCCGTATTTGCGTTTTATCTGCTCGGCTGTCTCAAACGGCATTCCCAGTCCGATGGCTATGTCACGGGTGATCTGGTAGCCTGCGACCGGTATGATTGCGGTGTGCCAGATGCTTCCTTCCTTGAAGATGGCGATGTCGGTAGTGCCGCCGCCTATGTCGGCAAGGATCACCCCTGCATCTCTCTCATCTTCACGGAGGACTGCCTCGGAACTGGCCAGCGGCTCAAGTACGAGGTCGTCGATGTCAATGTTTGCAGCTCTTACACATTTAACCAGGTTCTGGACGGATGCCACTGCGGCAGTGATAACATGAGTTTCGACGTCAAGCCTTGAGCCGTGCATCCCGACTGGATTTTTCACGCCGGCCTGACCGTCAACGGCATAACCGCGGGGGATTACATGGAGCAGCTTATGGTCACTCGGGATAGTGAATGTGCGGGCGGATTGCAGCACTCGCTTCAAATCATCGGTTCGAACCAGCCGGTCATTCCTTGATATGGAGATGACTCCCTTTTTGTTAAGCGAGTTGATGTGCCTGCCTGTAACTCCGACGTAGGCCGATTCCATTTTGTATCCGCTGGCCTGCTCCGCGCGTTTCACCGAATTCCTGATGGACTCTTTTGCCTCGGTAAGATTCACCACGAGGCCTTTGTGCATGCCCTTGGAGTGGGTGACCCCAACCCCCAGTACCTGAAGTCCCCCTTGCCCGGGGGTGGCTATGATGCTGGCGATTTTGGTTGTTCCCACATCTATACATGATATTATTTGTTTCTTCTTTGCCATTTACCTCCTCCTTTTTTTAAAGATTTGCTGCCCCTTTCCCAAATCGCTCTCATGTCATCGAGTCACCCCCTGGTTTAAATTTTTATATATATAAAAAAACTAAGCGCCTTATAAGACGCTAAATCCTTTCGGCCACCCTCATCTTTGCGCTTCGGCTCAATGGATTCGTTTCGACCTCCGCGCTTGAGGGTATAATCACTTTTTTTGTGATTAATTTAAATCTGGCATGATGATTACATACACAGGCGGGCGTTCTGGGAGGGCAGATGCAGTCCGTAGCTTCCGTCCTCATGAACTCTTTCACCAATCGGTCCTCCAGGGAGTGGAAGCTGATAACGACCAGGCGGCCTCCTATTATAAGGATATTAACTGCCTGCCTCAGCGCTGATTTGATGCGCTCCAGCTCTCGATTGACTGCTATGCGGATGGCCTGGAAAGTTTTTGTGGCGGGATGTATCCTGCCGTGAAAACCGGCCGCCCTCGATACTATCGCGGACAGCTGTATCGTGGTGCTTATCGGCCTGTTTGAAACAATAGCCCTGGCTATGGCTTTGCTTCTCGATTCCTCGCCGTAATCGCGGATAATTTTAGCCAGTTCGGTTTCGGGATAATCATTGACTATGGTTTCAGCGGTCAGTTCCGCAGAAGGATCAAAACACATTCTCAGGGGGCCCTCGCTCTGGAAGCTGAAGCCTCTTTCAGGATCGGATATCTGCAGGGAGGACAGCCCGAGGTCGAAGAGCACTCCGTTCACCGGGCTGAAATTCGTCTCCGCGCAAACGATTTCCAGGTTTTCAAAACTATTGTTGATTAAATTAACCCTGTCGCCGTAGCCGGTCAGCCTTTGTCTTGCTGCGTCGATAGCGTTAGGGTCTATATCGATACCCAGTACCCGGCCGCCCCGCTCAAGGATGGCGGCACTGTGCCCGCCCGCTCCGACCGTGCAGTCGATATAGCGGCCATCCGGCTTCACCTGAAGCGCGTCAATAACCTCATTGAGCAGGACCGGAATATGCGAACTCATTGGCGGTTCTCCACACTCTCGATAATCTGGAATGCGTTTTCGCGCAGGTCTTCCTGTTCCTTCTTCCACGCCCCTTTATCCCAGATTTCGAGGTAATCCCCGAGTCCGGTAATTACCAGGGTGTCTTTTATCCCGGCATGCTGCCTCAGCGCCGGCGGCAACATTATGCGCCCCTGCTCATCGAGTTCCAGGCTGAACGTAGTAGAAAACAATAGGCGTCTTAACCGGCGGTCCTTCTGGTTGAGGACTACGGATTGAAGTTTGTATTGTTCTGTACCTGCGGCCCATGCGGCCAGGGGATAAGCTTCGAGGCATCCATCATCTATCCCGGCTTTCAGAACGATACCGTCCGCGAACTGGCCGCGGAACTTGGGCGGGATTGATACCCTGCCCTTGGCGTCGATTTTGTATTCGTACTCGCCGGAAAACATTTTCTTTTCAGTCCCTCAAAAACCTTAAAATCCTGCTTTAGCTTTGATTCTTCTTGTCTTACATTAATAATTTAATCAACAAATTATTAACTATTTTCCATTTTAGGCCACAATCTACCACCTTTCCCCACATCTTGTCAATACCTTTTAACGTGGAATTTAAAAATTGGGTAAAAAGTACTCATTTTTATTTACATTCCGGGGCTTTTGTGCTATGATTTCGCTTACATTTTAGAAGAACTCAAAGCTAAGTCAGCTTTGAATGCCGGACGGTCGAGAGGAGAGTAAGCATGAAAACTTATCCCAAAATTTTTGGTCTCTTATCGTTGCTTTTAATAGCCGGTTTGGTTTTGACCGCGTGTAAAGGCGGAGGCGACAATAATCCGACACCCACATCTACACTTGCGCCGACACCTACGCAGACGACGGAGAACGGATGGTACTGGAAGCCGGGCGGTTTCATAGATTACGCTCTTAGCGGCATGCCCGACTTCGATCAGAAGCAGAACGGCTGGTCGCTTACCGCGGCGGCTCCGACGTGGTCCTACTGCGGTCCCGTAGCTATGGCTAATTCCATGTGGTGGTTCGACTCCGAGTTCGAGCCCAATCCCGTTGCGCCGCCGACCGTTAACGATGGGTATCCCCTGGTTCAGTCGTACAGCCCCGTAGGCGCGGCCCTTTGGGACGACCATGATACACAGAATGTGATACCGTTCGTGGATGACCTGGCGATGAGGATGGATACCGACGGCCAGAGGACCGGTTCCGCCCATGCCGGCACCAATATAGAGGATATGGCCGCGGCCGTCACTCAATATTTGATTGATACAGGCACGGATGATGACTTCTACATGCATCTTGAAAAAAGCCCGGAGTTCGATTGGATCGCAGGCGAGGTCAAGCGATGCCAGGATGTAGTACTGTTATTAGGCTTCTGGCAGCTGCAGACGGATCCCACTCATGCCAGCAATGGCGAGTGGGTAAGGGTGGGTGGCCACTACGTAACCTGCGCCGGCGTTAACACCGATACGCATCAGCTTGGCGTGAGCGATCCTTATCGCGATAACGCCGAGGCGGGCAAGCCGGGACGTGTTCCCGCGGCGCATACCTATCCTCACGGAGTGTCGGTGCACAACGATGCCAAGTACGTATCGCATGACATTTTCGATATAACCGAGTCGACCAGCCCGGGCGGATTGTGGAAGTTCGATGCCTATGCCGATGATTTCGATGTGGCGAACTTCGTCGGGCAGAACTGGGCGGCGGATCTGTTGAACTACCAGGGTCAATATGACACCAGCCTGCCGGTGCAGGTGGAGATAGACTACGCCATAGCGGTCTCTCCTTACGTTCCTCCAACCCCGACCCCTTCTCCCACGCCTACATGGAATCCCACTCCTACCCCGACTGTAACTCCTCCTCCGGTAACGCCGGAGACACCCGTTCCTGTAGATACACCTATAGTTACGCCGACCAGGACACCGACACCGTGTTCCGGCGGTCCGGTTATCACGGGCGTTCATTCCGTTCACAGGACTAAACCGACGGGTGGCGGTTTCACCGTTGAGATACATTTCCTGCCTACTTATTTCCCGAAGGGAACAAATGTGTATGACATCCACTTCTGGTCAGGCGGCGTGTGCCTGGGCAGCGAGTATTTTGAAACCCCGCTGGTTCCGTGCACCACGTATACGTTCGATGTAGAGACGCCTCCCGGCATGGGGGTGCCAGAGTGCATCACCATCTGCCTGACCGACCAGAACCACAATCCTATAGGCAGCACGGCAAGTTGGCTCGTGGGAGATAATGTTGTCGACCTGACTACACACCTGACCGATTATGGCACTGGCATATGGCAGGATGCTGCAGGCGGTTGGTGGATCAAAGTTCATCCAGAAACGGAGTATTTTGGTGATCCACAAACTTCGACCCAGATATACGATCTCCATTATTGGGCGTTTGAGAATTGCGAGCCTATACCTCTAGGTGCGGAGAATTTCGGGACACCTCTCATTTCGGATGAGTGGCATGAATATATGCTCGGTCCGGTAGTTGCTCCCGAACTCGTTCTGGTGCAGGTTAGCGATGCCACCGGAGCAATTTGGGGGGTAGCCTGGAGCTGGCCGTTTTTAGAACAGCAATAGAAGATGTTTAGCGCAGGTATACTGACAATCAGCGATAAAGGCTCGCGGGGCGAGAGAATAGACAAGAGCGGCGAGGTAATCAAGGAAATCCTTGCCGCTCTTGATGCGCGTGTGTTAAAATACGAAATTGTTCCCGATGACAGGGAGGTTATCTCAGCTAAGCTGGCGGAATGGGTGGACAGCGAGGGCATCGAGCTCATACTTACCACCGGCGGCACGGGACTGACCCCGCGAGACGTGACCCCCGAGGCAACACTGGCGGTTATCGATAAAGAGGTGCCGGGTTTCGCCGAGGCCATGAGAGCAGAGAGTCTCAAAAAGACGCCTATGGCGGTGCTGAGCAGGGCGGTAGCCGGGATCAGGAAGAGAAGCCTGATAATAAACCTCCCCGGCAGCCCTAAGGCGGTTCGCGAGTGCATGGAGGTGGTGTCGCCGGCTCTGAATCACGCCATCGAGACGCTCAGGGGACAGTCGGGCGATTGCGCGGACAAATCGCATAAATAAATTAATAATAGAAATGACAGCGGTTGGGGAGAGAGGAGACCATGCATATACATATCTTGACCCTTTTCCCCAATATGTTTACGGGACCTTTCAATGAAAGTATAATTAAGCGGGCGGTGGAGCGGGGGCTGGTTGAGATCTCGATACATAACATTCGAGATTATACTTCGGACAAGCACCATGTGGTCGATGACTACTCCTACGGCGGAGGGCCGGGGATGGTGCTCAAGCCGGAGCCGATATTTGAGGCGGTGGAGGCGGTGAGGGGGGAGCGCGATGTGCCGGTGATACTGCTCACTCCCCAGGGACGGCTGTTCGATCAGCGTAAAGCCGCGGACGTCGCCGCTTATGAAGAAGTAATCCTGCTCTGCGGCCACTACGAGGGTGTGGATGAGCGAGTGAGGGAGCATCTGGCCGCGGATGAGATAAGCATAGGCGACTATGTGCTGAGCGGCGGGGAGCTTGCCGCGATGGTGGTGGCGGATGCGGCGGTGCGGCAGATACCCGGGGTGCTTGGGTCTGACGAGTCCGCGGGGGAGGATTCATATGCCACGGGGCTGCTGGAGTATCCGCAGTACACCAGGCCGCAGGATTTCAGGGGATGGGAGGTTCCTGAGATTTTACTTTCAGGTAATCATGCCGAGGTCGCCCGGTGGCGCAGGGAGCAGTCGCTGCGCAGGACGCTGAAGAGGCGCCCGGACCTGCTGGAGCGGGCGGATTTGAGTAAGAAAGATAGAGAATTCTTGTCCCGGATAAGAAGTGAGGAAGAATAATGGATACACTAGTCAATGTTGAACCGAAGGCCAATATCCCGGCGTTAAACCCGGGTGATACGGTGAAGGTTGCCATCAAGATCGTAGAGGGCGAACGAACGCGCAATCAGATGTTCCAGGGCGTAGTTATCAAGGTAAAGAAGGGCGGCATCAATTCCAGCTTCACCGTCAGGCGCGTGGCCTACGGGGTCGGCGTCGAGCGGACGTTCTTTTTTGCTTCGCCTTCCGTCGATAAAGTCGAAGTTCTGAGACATGGCAAGGTTCGTCGCGCCAGACTTTATTATCTGCGCGGGCTCACCGCGAAGAAGGCGCGTATCGTTGAGAAAAGGCCCAAGGAAGCCAAGGAAGCTAAAGAAGCTCAGACCACCGAGCAGTAAACATTTACTGATTGGCATTAGGGGATGCATTACGCTGAAGTAGCGGTCAACTCCCCTGGGGCGCGGCGCATGACATTCTGTTACGCTGTGCCTCCTCATATGTCCGTAGAGTTGGGCCATGCTGTAGAGGTGCCTTTCGGGCCCAGGGTGGCGCAGGGCATAGTCGTCGAACTGTCGGAAATCCCTTCCGTAGAAGACACCAGGGAGATAAAAGGCCTCATTGACCCGCAGCCGATCATTTCTCCAACCCATATCGAACTGGCGCGCTGGATCAGTAACCACTATCTCTCTCCCATATCCGATGCTGTTGCTTTGATGACGCCTCCCGGCTTCGAGCGCAGGGTTATCACCTATTTGTCGGCAGTTCCCGACGTCGGTAATGATGTTCTCGAATCTCTTACGCTGGAGCAGAGGCAGGCGCTGGATATCGTCGGCACCTCCACCATCGATTCGAAAGAAATCGATAAAATTTTCGGCAGGCGCCGCTCCGCGGACATCATCAAACAACTCCTTCAAAAAGGTCTGCTGGACAGGACTTTCAAGCTGGGAGCACCCAAAGTTAATCCCAAAATTTCACCTTATATCCGTCTCGCTGTCGAGCCGCAGGAGGCCAAAAAAGAGGCCGACCGCCTGCGCAAAGAGAGCAGGGCCTACAAGCAGGCCGGGCTCATGGATTTCCTCAGAGCCAGCCCGCATCTGCCCGTGGATATGGTGAAACGTTTCGGTTTCACCAGTCAGGTCGTGGCCGAACTCAAGAAGAAGAAGCTTATTTTTGTTGATAAGGTTAGGGTATATCGAGACCCTCTGGCGCATCGTAATTTCCAGCTCGACATAGCTCCGGAGCTCACCTCGCTGCAAGAGAACGCCTGGAGGGAGATCAAGGCCGCGATGACGATATCGAAAAAGCCGGAGGTTTTCCTGCTGCACGGCGTCACCGGCAGCGGCAAGACGGAGATATATCTTCGCGCACTGGAACAGACGATCGAAATCGGAAAGAAGGCCATCGTGCTGGTGCCGGAGATCGCGCTTACGCCGCAGACGGTGGCACGGTTCGCCGCCCGTTTCCCCGGCAGGATCGCCGTGCTGCACAGCAAGCTTAGCATGGGGGAGAAGTTCGACGAGTGGTGGCGCATAAAGCAGGGAGAGTTCGATGTGGTCATAGGCCCGCGCGGCGCCGTCTTCGCGCCCCAGCCTGACCTCGGTCTTATCGTCGTGGATGAAGAGCACGAATGGACTTACAAGCAGCACGAGCAATCGCCGCGCTACAACGCCAAGGATGTCGCCATCGAGCTGGCGCGGCTTACGGGCGCGACGGTCATCCTGGGAAGCGCCTCGCCGGATGTCATAAGCTACCATCGCAGCAGACGGGGAGAATATCGCCTCCTGGAGATGCCCGAGCGCATCGCAAAGGGAGAGAAGCAGGTAAGAATCGTCGATATGCGCGAGGAGCTAAAGGCGGGCAACCGCAGTATCTTCAGCCGTGCGCTCAGCTCGGATATCGGCAGGGCGCTGGCGGCGCAGGAGCAGGTGATACTTTTCCTGAACCGCAGGGGGGCCGCAACGTTTGTGCAGTGCAGGGATTGCGGGCATGTGCTGCGGTGCAGGCGCTGCGATATATCGATGACCTATCACTCCGCCGACGAAGACCTGGTATGCCATCACTGCAACAGCCATCAGAAGCTGCCTTCGGTCTGTCCCGAGTGTAAGAGCAAGCGCATCAGATTCCTGGGGCTGGGCACGCAGAAGGTTGAGGAGGAGATAAAACTGCTCTTCCCTCAGGCCCGGCTCATGCGCTGGGATCGAGACGTTATCAGCAGCAAATACTCGCACGAGGAGATACTGGAGCGCTTCATGGCGCACGAGGCCGATATCCTCATCGGCACGCAGATGATAGCAAAAGGACTGGATTTTCCTCTCGTCACGCTCGTCGGCGTCATCAACGCCGATGTCAATCTCAACCTGCCCGACTTCCGCTCCGCCGAGCGCACGTTCCAGCTGCTGT
Organism: Dehalococcoidia bacterium; assembly: GCA_041649635.1. Taxonomy (NCBI): domain Bacteria; kingdom Bacillati; phylum Chloroflexota; class Dehalococcoidia; species Dehalococcoidia bacterium. The sequence goes on along the minus strand of JBAZMV010000001.1, from coordinate 358,169 downwards.
CCCAGGTCGCGGGCAGGGCGGGCAGGGGCGCGCTGGGGGGGCAGGTCATAGTGCAGAGCTACTCGCCGGAGCACTATGCCGTGGCATGCGTCGCCGAGCAGGATTACGCCTGCTTCTATGAGAAGGAGATAGCGCTGCGCCGCCAGTACCGCAATCCTCCGTTCAGCCGCCTGGCGCGCCTGCTGTATACCGATACGAATGATGAGAACTGCCGCAGGGAGTCCGAGGCGATGTACCGCCGCTTGAAATCGGAGGCGGATTCGTGGGGAGCGCAGGTGTCGCTCATCGGTCCTGCGCCGGCTTTCGTGAGGCGGGTGCGCGGGCGATACCGCTGGCAGATAGTGATGCGCGCCGACGACCCGGCGTCGCTGCTGTCGAAGATGTCCATCCCGCCGCGCTGGGCCGTAGATATCGATCCGGTGAGTTTGCTATAAGCGCCTAATGTCATTGCGAGTCCTTCCATGATCGATATTGTACGGAAGGATTCCTCGATAGCACTATGCGGAAGAGCGACGTGGCAATCTCGTCAACTCCCTACGTTGGCTATCAGGTAAGGGCTTGATTAATCAAGCCCCTACGGACACCCCTATCCTTCCATATACCTCAATATCATGGAATGACCGTCCCCGATTCATCGGGGTACCTCTCTTTGGTTGTCGACGTTCGTTTAGTCGAAGGGTTTACAAAGAGGTATGCCATAGATATCGAACCAGTGAGTTTTCTTTGACATGTAATACAGCGACCGCTATAATATTGCGAGTAATCAGGATTGAGTTATGGCTGTTTTACCTGTTGTGACAAACCCGGACCCCGTGCTGCGCCGCAAGGCCAAGCGCGTCAACCATGTCGACGATTCTTTGAACAGGCTTATCGATGACATGCTTGAGACCATGTACGACGCGTCGGGCTGCGGGCTGGCGGCCCCTCAGGTAGGCGTTTCGCTCAAGATAGCGGTGATAGGGATGCCGGATGAGGAGCCTATCGTGCTGGTGAACCCGGAGGTGGTGAAAAAGTCCGGGGAACGGACCGTTATCGAGGGCTGTCTCAGCGTGCCCGGCTACCGGGGCGAGATAAAACGCGCGGAGCAGGTAACGGTGAAGGCCTTCGATCGTAAGGGTAAGGCGTTCCGCATAAAGGCGGATGAACTGCTGGCGGAGGCCCTGGAGCACGAGATAGATCATTTGAACGGTATCCTGTATATAGACCATCTTGAGAGCCCGGACAAGCTCGAGAAAATTACGGATGATGATACCACGCCGGAGATTTAGGCAGCGCCCCGATATTGAAAGAAGAGATGATGCAGGTAATAGCTAAGGTGAGGGGGCTTCTCGACGAAAATTCCATCGAAGGCTACCTTGCGGGCGGTACTGTGCGCGACGCGGTGATGGGGCGCGACAGCGACGACATCGACATCGTAATCGGGGCATCGCCTTTTAAAGTCGGACGCGATCTCGCCTCCGCCATGAACGGCAAGTTCGTTCCCCTCGATGAGGTTAATGATATAGCTAGGATAGCATTGTATGACGAGGCGCCGCTGCACATCGATCTGGCCAAGATGCGGGGCAGCATCGCGGAGGATCTGTCGCTGAGGGATTTCACTATAGACGCGATGGCGGTCGGTCTTGGCGATATCGACAACCTTAACAGCAGTGTTATCGATCCTTTCGGCGGGCGCGGCGACATCGAGTCTCGAGTCGTGCGTTCGATCAGCGAGGACGCTTTTAAGCAAGACCCGGCGCGTTTGCTGCGTGCGGTTCGTCTCGCTACGGAATTCGGCTACGAGATCGACGGGGATACGCTGGCGCAGATAAAACGCAATCACGCACTCATCATGCAGATTTCCGCGGAAAGGGTGCGCGACGAGCTCTGCCGCATCATAGCCGCGCCGAAGGCCGCTGTTTGGCTGCGTATGCTGGATGAGCTTGGTTTACTGATGGCTGTCTTCCCGGAGCTCGCCGAGACCAGGGGCGCCGAGCAGCCCAAGGAGCATTACTGGGATGTGCTGCAGCACTCGTTTGAGACGGTGGCCGCGATCGAGTTCCTGCTTCATATCGAAGGGTCGCAGCATTTCGGCGGCGACATACTGTCGCTTTCGCCGTGGTCGACCGAGCTTGAGGGATACTTCTCGGAGGAGATCGCCGGCGGCCGCAGCAGGATGATGTTGCTCAAGCTCTCCGGGTTGCTTCACGATATCGCCAAGCCGCAGACCAGGATGTTCGAGGAGTCCGGGCGGATGCGGTTCTTCGGCCATTCCCAGGAGGGGGCCGAGGTCGTTCGCGGCATAATGGAACGCCTGAAATTCAGTTCGCGCGAGAGGGAAATGGTTTGCGCGATGGTGGAGCACCACCTGAGGCCGGGGCAGCTGGCGCGGGACAGCGAGCTTCCCACGCGGCGCGCCGTATATCGATACTTTAGAGATGTCGCTGACGTAGCCATCGACACCATATTTCTCAATCTGGCGGATCACCTGGCCGCGCGCGGGCCCATGATAGAACAGGACAAGTGGCGCGAGCATGCGGATACGTTGAGGTATGTCATCGAGGAGCGTTTCAGGGAGGACGGCGTCGTAAAACCTCCCAAGATCATCGATGGAAATGATATAATCGGTAAATACGGTTTAACGCCGGGGCCGGAGATCGGCAGGCTGCTGGAGGCCGTCCGCGAAGCGCAGGCCTCGGGAGAGGTGGCTACAAAGGAAGAAGCCCTGTCGCTTGTTAAGAGGCTGATAGGCTTGCAAAGTTGAGGTAAGGTAAAGGTAGTATGGGCAGAAGAAATATTATCACTTTAGCTATTATTGTTGTTCTATTCGCCTTCTCGGTGTCGGTGGTGGCTGTGACCGATATCTTCGGGCGCAGCGGCATGACGCTGGGATTGGACCTCAAGGGCGGTGTTTATCTGGAATACCAGGCCGAGTTCGGCAATGAATCAGCAGCAGATAATGCAGGCCGTCTCGAGGAAACTAAGAGGATTATCGAAAAGCGCGTCAACGAATTGGGCGTAGGGGAGCCGGATATCTATACAATGAACCCGGACCGTATTGTGGTTCAGCTCCCGGGTTTCGCCGATATCGAGGGGGCCAAGAGCCTGGTGGGATCAACCGCAGAGCTTATCTTCCGCGAGCCGGTTACCGGTGTGAGCACATCGCTGGTCGGGTCTGTTAACGCTAGTGATAATGTAATAGCTGTCGCCAGCACCAGCGGCTTTGGCGTGGGGGATGTTTTCGGCGTAGGTTCGGGTAGCACTGCCGAGACACAGACCATAGTCGATATGAATCAGGCGGATATGACGTTCAGCGTTACTCCGGGGTTTGATTACGATCATGCGGATGGTGAAAGCATAGTTAACCAGTGGACACCTGCAATAGGGCTGATCGACGGCGAAGAATATGTGCTTGCGGGCAAGTACCTTCTACCGAAGTGTCTTGCGACTGTAGACCAAACATCAAACCAACCAATAGTGGCCTTTGAGTGGAACGATGATGGTGCCATGCTCTTTTCTCAGATAACGGGGCGTCTTGTAGGTCAGCCGCTCGGTATCTTCTTGGACAATGAGCTTATATCAGCTGCAACAGTAAAGACTCAGATTGGAGCCAATGGCCAGATTGACGGTTTGACATGGGAAGAAGCAGAGAATCTGGCCATACAATTGAACACAGGCGCCTTGCCGATAACATTGCACGAGGTAAGAACACAGAAGATCGATCCTATACTTGGTGCGGATTCGCTGCATGATGGGCTTGTGGCCGGCATCATTGGCCTGGCGTTGATATTCATATTCATGATTGTCTACTACAAGATATCAGGTTTGATGGCGTGCCTGGCTTTGCTGGTATATGGAGCCATCGTGCTGGCGATATTCAAGCTGATGCCGGTAACTTTAACCATGTCCGGCATAGCCGCGGTGGTGCTGTCTATAGGCATGGCGGTGGATGCCAACGTCCTCATTTTCGAGAGGATAAAAGAGGAGCTGAGGGCGGGTAAGTCGCTGGGGGCGGCTATAGAGACGGGATTCAGCCGCGCCTGGCCGGCCATCCGCGACAGCAACTTCACCACGATAATCATATGCATCATCCTGTTCTGGTTCGGCGATGCCCTGGGAGCCGCTCCGGTTAAAGGCTTTGGATTAACGCTGGGCATCGGTATACTGGTCAGCATGTTGACGGCGATTATAGTTACCAGGGCTTTTATGCGGGCTCTGACATTCACTCCATTAGCAAAGAAGGTTAAACTTTTCCATCCGTAGGAGAGACACGTGATAGATTTCATGGGCAAACGTAAATGGTTTTTTATAGCATCGGGGGTGTTGTTGCTCCTTTGCATAGTTTTCATCCTTCCCGTCGGTCCGTTCGGGCTCACATGGGGCGTAGAATTCACCAGCGGCTCTTCACTTACTGTGGTCTTTGAGAATGACGACGTAACGCAAGCTGATCTGCTAGCTGAGATGGCGGCTCTAGGACACAGCGAGGCGGTCATTCAGAAAACCGAGGCTAATGAGTTCATAATAAGGTTGAACACACTGGAGGAATCGGTACAGGATCCGGATACAGGAAAGACGGTCAGCGAGCTGGAGCTGATACACACAACACTGGAAGATAAGTTCGGTGAGCTTGATATCCCCAGCTCGTACGGCATATCCCCCAGCCTTTCAAAGTCTGTAGCAAGGAATGCCACTATCGCCGTCATCGTAGCATCCATCGCCATGATCATATATATCGCGTGGGCATTCAGAAAGCTGATGCACTCCGTCCGTTATGGCTTTTGCGCCGTGCTGGGGCTGGTGCATGATGTCATTGTGGTACTCGGTATATATGCTATTCTGGGCAATGCTTTTCCGCTTGAGGTGAACATGATGTTCATCGCGGGCATACTGACGGTGATAGGCTATAGTATAAACAATACAATTGTTGTTTTCGACAGGATACGCGAGAACTTCCTTAAGAATCCAAACGCTCCTATTGAAGAGACGTTTAATCGTGCTATCACCGAGACACTCAGCCGCAACATAAATACCAGCTTCCTGGTGTTGCTTGTCTGCGTGGCCCTGCTGGCCCTGGGCGGCGATACCATCCGCGATTTTATGGTAATACTGACGGTTGGCGTCATAGTCGGCACTTACAGTTCGATCGCCATAGCTACCGCATTGCTGATCGAGTGGGAAAAAGGCTCGCTGGGTCGTATCCTGGGGCGGCTGAATCCCCGGCGCGCGTTTGCCAGAAGCTAAATATCGTTCTATAAGAGACATCGCGGCAGGTCTTTCCGGAGCCTTATTATTCGAATTTCGCCGTGTTGCGGGCAGGAGGGTTGACAGCGGCGGAGGCCACACGATAGAATGCGTTTGCTTGGAACAGGCGCTCTTCATGCAAGAGAGAGCCGGGCTGACAATCATTGCAGTGGGATAAAACCCGCGGGACTGAGCTTCCTGCGGGTTTTTATGTACCAGTCTGAATCGATAGACTACTACTAAGAACCAGCAGGAACACCGTTTATCACAATAGCCTGGGGGTAAATATTGTTCGGTACAAAAACCAGCGCGGCGGGGCTGTCAGTTCTCTCTAATACTCTGCTGATCGTGCTTAAGCTCACTGCGGGCATCCTCAGCGGCAGCGTCAGCATAATAGCCGAGGCTATTCACAGCGCCAATGACCTCATAGCGGCCTTGATAGCGTTCTTCAGCATACGCATGGCCAGCAAACCTGCCGATAGTCAGCATCCCTACGGGCACGGCAAGATCGAGAATATCAGCGGAACGATAGAAGCGATACTTATTTTTATTGCCGCCGGCTTTATCGTTTATGAGGCAATCGACAAGATAATAAATAAAGCCGAGGTTGAGAAGCTATGGCTGGGCATCGGGATCATGGCTGTGTCGGCGGTCGTCAATCTCTTTGTGTCCAGACACCTTCTCCGTGTTGCCCATCGTGATGATTCCATAGCGCTGGAGGCTGACGGCCGGCACCTTACCGTTGATGTATTTACGTCTGCGGGTGTGGCGCTCGGGCTCCTGGTGGTTGAACTGACCGGGCTTAATATCCTCGATCCAATTATCGCTATAGCTGTCGCTTTGCTAATACTGAAGATGGCCTATGATCTAACCAAAAAGGCCTTTCCACCTCTTATCGATTCCAAGCTGCCTGAAGATGAAGAGCGTCTGGTCGCATTGTGCGTGGAAGAGCATATCGGGCCGCTGGGAGAGGCCGTCGGTTTCCATAAGCTGCGCACGCGCAAATCGGGCAGCGAGCGCTATGTGGAACTGCATCTGGTCATGGCCAGCGACGGCAGTATAGAGCAGGCTCACAATCTGTGCGATCACCTGGAGGGAGATATAATGTCCAAGCTGCCGAATGCCCATGTGACGATCCATGTCGAGCCCTGCGACCACGAGTGTGATGAGTGCACCGGGACGTGTCCGCCGCCCCCGCCGGCGCCCTGATGTTAGGAGGGGTGATTTGTAAACGGGATTATCGATATCCTGTATCTCAAATCCCCCTTAGTCCCCCTTTTATAAAGGGGGATTTATAGGAGGACTCCTGCACTTCTTTAACAGGTTCGTTATAGTTTGTGCGTCGCTTTTATCCTGCGGAAGAGTTCATCCGTATCCGGCGGCGACCATATCCGGCGCGGCTTGCCCGAAGCGTCGCCCGCCTTGGGAGAGTCCAGCAGCACGTTTATCGTCGCGTCCACCGATGTCGCCAGGGCTTCAAGGTTGTAGCCGCCCTCAAGCGCAAAGACTAATCTTTTGTCACAAAGCTCATCAGCCAGTTTCTTAAGCATAGTCGCCATTCTGGTGTATCCCGGCGCGGAGACCTGCATACCGGCTATGCTGTCGGCCCAGTGCGCGTCATAGCCTGCGGAGACGAGTATAAGCTGCGGCTTGAATCGCTTGGTCACAGGGGCGAGAACTTCCTCGAAGGCGCGGACGTATTCCGCGTCGCCGCATCCGCCGGGCATGGGTACGTTCACCGTGTATCCCTCGCCATCGCCGCTGCCGATCTCGTCGACGTCGCCGCTACCGGGGTAGAAAGGATACTGGTGCGTGGAGAAGTAGAGCACGCTTGAGTCGCTGTAGAACGCATCCTGCGTTCCGTTGCCGTGGTGCACATCGAAGTCGACGATCATCACTCGTTCGAGCTTATGTTTGGCGATGGCGTCTCTGGCAGCTATGGCGATGTTGTTGAAGATGCAGAAGCCCATGGCGGCGCTGCGCACGGCGTGGTGCCCCGGCGGGCGTACTAAGGCGAACGAATAAGTTACGTCGCCTGACATCACAGCATCTACGGCGGCGATGAGGCCTCCCGCCGCGTACAAAGCAGCCTCATAGGAGGAAGGCGAGGCAACGGTATCGCCGTCAAGGTAGCCGCCGCCGCGTTTCACAAAAGATTCGATGTCTGAGATGTACGAAGGCGAGTGTACGCGCGCCACCTGGTCGATGGATGCGGCCTGCGCGTTCAGGGGAACCAGCTTATCCATCGTTCCCTCATTATTTAGATGCGACATTATCGATACTAATCTGGATGCGGTTTCACAGTGCATCCCGGTATCGTGCTCCAGATATATCGGATGGTAGACAAGTCCAACGCTCATGTCTTCCTCCTTTACATTGAGTTCATTGAGACTGAGGCATATATGATTAAGCGATGATCGTTCCCCTATTATTCCCCATTGTAATAATCATCGGGTAGGGGCAGGGCTTGCCCTGCCCGATATCAGGGCGCAGCAAGCAGCGCCCCTACGGTAACAAGGCGTCTGGATTATCCGGTCAAGCCGGATGATGACATTACAACACCCCTAATACCCCGTTCCTTCCGCGGAAGGATACCTCTTTATTGGAGTTTTCTTATAATAACAAACCGCGCCAGTCCGGGCAATTGCGGATTGCCCAGCTACGTGTCGCTATGCTATACTCCACCTGGTGCGGGAGACGGCAGTATAGCGGATGTGTCCCCGCAGCGAAAAATACGAACAGTCGAATTTCAAAAATATCGAAGATAATCAGGAGGAACGAATGGCTGAACAGCTAAGCATCACCACAAAGAACTGCACGGTCGAGAGGGAAGGACATATCATAATCGTCACGCTGAATCGTCCGGAGGCGAAAAATGCGCTGACCCCGTCCATGTTGATCGGGATGTACAAGGCGTGGCGAATGCTGGATGAGGATAATGATATCTATTGCGCCGTAATCACGGGCAAGGGCGATACGTTCTGCGCGGGCATGGACCTGAAGTCGGGGACGGCCCCCGAGGAGAACGTGGAGGAGATACAGAAGCTGATGCAGGAGATACCCAATCTGCACTGGCAGGCGCTGCTCCGCGAGAATCGTCCCAACAAGCCTATCATAATGGCGGTCGAGGGGTACGCCGTGGCCGGCGGCACAGAGATACTGATGGGCACCGACATACGTGTAGGCGCCGATGACTCCAAGTTCGGCGTGACCGAGGTGGTGCGCAGCCTCTATCCCATGGCGGGCACCGCGTTCCGCATACCGCGTCAGATACCTTATTGCAGGGCGGCGGAGATCCTGCTGCTGGGCCATCACATACCGGCGCAGCAGGCCATGGAGTGGGGGCTTATCAACCGCGTGGTTCCCAAGGGGAAGGCGCTGGAGGAGGCCATGAATATAGCCCGCCAGATGTGCGATAACGGGCCGATATCGATCAGGGCTATCACGCGCACGTTGCGCGAGATCGACGCGTCGGTGCCGTACGATGAGGCGCTGAGGCAGATGGACGCACTAGGCTGGCCGGTCTTCGCCTCCGAGGATTCCAAGGAAGGCATGAAGGCTTTTAAAGAGAAACGCAAACCGGAGTATAAGAACAAGTAGTCAAGAGGGCGAGCGGGTCGACGCTATCCGTCGATGTTATCAGGCCCCTGTGCAGTTAAGAGCGCGGGGGCCTTGTGTTATATGTCAACCCCCTGGCCCCCACTCTTGGGGGGAGTTTAAATTGGGGGACACCCCCAAGTCCCCCGGCAGGAGAGAAATCTCCTGCACCTTTTCGTTAATTTCGTCATAGTCAAAACGCCGCCGCCGCCTTCTGTGGCAGGGGCGGTTCGCGAACCGCCCCTACGTGGTATCGCAATCGGCTTTTTTGCATTGCCCCTTGCATATCGCTGTGCTATACTCCACCTATCACAGGAGGGCGCTATGAGTGAAGGCGAGAATGCTATCCCCGATGTATACAGCGATCAGTTTATCGTCAGCGGCGGGCCGTATGGTATGGCGTTGAGCTTCAGAAAGTCGCCGCCGGAGCCGGGGCCGGGAAAGGTGCCGGATACCGTTGCGCGCGTTTGGATGAGCTACGAGCATGCCAAGATGATGACCTTTGTGCTGGCCAGGCATATCAAGAAGATCGAGAGGGAGGGCGGCGTCTCCTTTCAGTTGCCGTACAGGGTGTTGTCCGATCTGGGAGTGGGTAAAGAGGATTGGGAATCATTCTGGCAGTCGCCCCCTGATTTCAAGGGATAGCGGCTTGTCGTTGCGGAGTTGCCGATGCCGTTAGAGTTCTCCAATGTCGCCGCGCAGATAGAAAACATGGCGGCTCAGGCCGGGCTCGATGGCGAGGAGCGCAGGGGCCGCCTGGCGCGGGCGCTCAAGCTCTTTGCCGGGGCGGATGAGGTTGCCCTTATTTCCAAGATAGCGTCTTGCAATACACCGTGGCCTGTAGCCGGAATAGCTCAAGGCTTCAACCTGAAGTATGATGCCCCGCTGTGTCCACAGGAGTTCACGGTGCTGGCTACGGACGGCTCGCATATCGAGGTCGATCGTCACAGCTCGCTCAGGTGCTATCTGATAAATATAGGCAGCGTCGTTTTACAGTATGGTGTAAATCCTGACGCGTGTATCACAAGCGAGGCGCGCATATACTTCGGCGAAGACTTGACTCTGATCGATCCCGCGAGCGGCAGGGTGGAACTGATAGAGGGGCCTCTGCTGGGGGTGAAGCGCGCCATTGCGGAATGCGCCGCGCTCGCCGATACCGTTTCGAAACAACCCATAGATCGAGCAACCCTGGCGATGGCGGACGGGTCGCTGGTATTGTGGGGGCTCTCTCCTAGGGATTATGAGGGGTTCATTCGCGGGGAGCTGCTGGATAAGGATTATCTGGGCGCTTTCGATATTATGAAACGTCGAAGCGAAGAGGGCCCGTTCGCCCTGTGCGCCTGCACCAGCTTCCCACGCAACGCGGATCTTGTGAACGCGCTGCGGGTTTACGTCTGCGGCTGCGACCCGGCGGATTGCGAGCGCTGCCGCGCCGAGGGGCGCGAGCGCGAGTGCGATGATTTAAACGGGATTACAGACATCGCCGTTTTCGATGCCGTGCTCGATACAGGACAGAGGTCGGCTCTGTATCTGAGCGGCTCGAAATACGTGCATAAATACTACGGTGAACATCAGATATACTTCTATTATTTGAAAGCTGACGAGGAGATTCTCAGGGTGGAGGTGCCGCAGTGGGTTGCCGGGCGCGATGACCTGGTCGGATTAACGCATGCGCTGGTGCTTGACCAGTGCCGCCGCGGGCTGGGCTATCCGGCGGCCTTGATGGAGGCGCACGAGAAGGCCGTGGTCACGGCCGCGGACCGCGAGGCGTTCCGCCTGCTGGTGGAGCAGGCTATGGTTGATAAAGGGATAGACATGCAATCATCCGGCAAGAGCCGCAGCAAGCGGACGAGGTGGGTATAAGTAAGATAATTGAGACTGGAGCGTCGAAGTGAATAGAATCGAGCAAGCAGTTTCGCTTTTTAATGAAGGGTTCAACTGCTCGCAGGCGGTGTTTACAACGTTCGCCGCGGAGATGGGCGTTGAGCGCGATGTCGCGTTGAAGATGGCTCAGGGGTTTGGCGGCGGTATGGGGCTTATGGGCGAAACGTGCGGCGCCGTAACAGGCGCGTTTATGGTTATCGGCCTCAAATACGGCAGGACGAGTGTCAACGACGATGAAGCAAAGCGCAAGACTAATGCCCTGGTTAAGGAATTCGTCGAGAAATTCAAGGCCAAGAATGGTACTATTGAATGCAGGGAGCTGCTGGGATGCGATATCGGCACCCCTGAGGGAAATCGAATCGCAAAGGAGAGGCAGTTGTTTTCTACTGTTTGTCCCGGTTTCGTGCGGGATGCAGCGGAGATTCTGGAAATGATATTATAATCAATTACAGTTGAGAAAGATTTACCGGTCAGGCTAATTAATATATTAATGAGAGGTGAGGTATGAAAGGGAAGTCCACTAGCAAAAACACGAATATGAAGTTAACCGCTAAAGAGGAAGAGCTCATCAGGTTGAGCCATATGCTGAGAGGAGAACTAAACTGCGCTAACTGGCATTTCACAACGTGGAAACACTTATGGGATTCTATTGAGGAATATTCAGAAGAGATGAACGTGGCGCATACTTTCTTTACGTTGAGCATGCGCGGCCATTTACTGGAGACGCTGCTGCGCTTGAATAAAATGCTGGATGAGAATCAGGATGGCACCGCGAGCATCTTCTATCTGCTGGATTTTGCCGAGAAGAACATGGATATATTTGCCGTTCCTGCCGCCGATAGAAGGAAGCGCTACGAGGAAGAAATGATCCTCGAGAAGCAGGTTGAGGAAGAGAAGACCTTTCAATTAACACATGATGTAATCAAGGAGCATAGAACGAAGTTAAAGGATATGCCCCTAAAGAAGCTGAAGAAGTGGGAGGATGATGCGCTTGCGTATATAGACAGGAAAGTTGCCAAGAAGCACATCAACGTTTTCGACGAGTGCCCGGTGGATATCGATGAGATTAATCGCACTATAGATACGGTGCATGAGATATTAAATGTGTACAGCGTTGCTTATGACGGCCAGAATTGGGATAAAGACCTGGTCTTTACGCATGGTATTAAGAACATGCTGGACGCGATCAAGGCGGGCAGGAAACAGGGTGCTAAGTAGAGAGGGGCGCTATTACCGTAGGAGGTTTTCATAATGGTTGAGCGCAGTATAGTATCGGCTATCGCGACGGACAGCGCGGAGGACTTTGCGCGCCTGGCTCTGATAGCCGCTCCAAAGTATCTGCCGGCGCTCTATGACGGCATACATGACAAAATTCACAAGAGCCTTTTCCATCATCGTGATAACATGCTGGGCTTCACGCATACGTATTTCATGAAGGTGGATGGTAAGAATGCCGGGATGGCCGTCGCGTATGACTGGAAGGTTAATAAGAAGGAGCAGAATAAGACGACTCTTCTGATCATCCGCGGCATGGGCTTGAAGTTCTTCAAGCAGATGAAGCATATGCAGTGGTCCGCCGAGAATCTGGGACGCATGGATGATGGAACGTGGTACATCGCTGTGCTCGGTTTCTACCCCGAGTTCAGGAGCAAAGGGCTCGGCATGGAGATGATGAATTTCATGCAGGAGCAGGCCGTGGCAGCCGGAGCCGACAAGATCGTGCTCGATGCCGAGACCTACAATCAGGATGCTATCAGGTTCTACAAGCGGTTTGGGATGCAGGAGCACGGGGAACTGAAGAGGACGACGATAGCAGGCGAGCAGTTCGAGTTCGTGCGCATGGTTAAGAATCTTTGATACCGGGGACATCGATTGTCGGGGGTACCAAATGGGCTGGTTGATATTATTTGTGGCTATAGGATTCGAGGTGGCGGGCACCACCTGCATGAAGCTGTCAGAAGGATTCAGCAAAATCGTGCCGTCGGTGCTGATATTCGTGTTCTACGGCATATCATTTTTTCTTTTCGCATTGGCGCTTAAAAAGGGCATCGGTCTCGCTGCCGCTTATGCCATATGGTGCGGAGTCGGCATCTCATTAATAACGATTATCGGCATACTGCATTTCAAGGAGCCGGTGACCGCCCTGAAGATGGGCTCGATCGCTTTAATAATCGCGGGCGTGGTCGGCCTGAGTTTTACCAAGGTGACGGGGTAACGGGGTAACGGGGGAATAACGATTTGTCTGAGAAGATCGGTGAAGTAATCAAATCATCGACAGGCGGCTTCACGGCCGAGTGCTACGAGCTGCACAGCCCGCCTCAATACGGCAGACTGGTTCGTACCAGGGATGGCGATATCGATATATACGCGATAGTGTCGGATGCTTCTACTTCAAGCATCGAGCCGGGGCGCCGTCCCATAGCGCGCGGCAGGGGGGACGTCAGCGAGGAGGATATCTACCGCTCCAATCCGCAGCTGGAGAAGCTGATGCGCACCGAGTTCAGCGCCATAGTTGTCGGACATGGCGAGGGAGGGAGTATCAGCCAGTATATTCCGCCGCGTCCGGCCCGGATACACAGCTTCGTTTACTCGTGTGAGCACGAAGAGGTGGCTGCATTCAATAGTTCGCTGTCATATCTCAGCATGCTCGTCGATATCCCGGAACGATCGAACGAGCTCATCGCCGCCGTCCTGCGTAACGCTGCCGCGGCGCAAGAAGGGTCGCGTGAATTTTTAGTAAAGGCCGGCAAAGAGCTGGCGCTGATGATGGCGGGAGATACTAATAGACTTAACATAATACTGAAAAAGGTGAAGCCGTGACAGGGGATCGCAGGCTGGGATTCGTTATCTCCGGCGCGCTGACGAAGGGCATCGACGTCAGGCTTGACGGGGATGTATCGGTTGAAGATTTAGCGGTGGGCCGCTACGTCACGATCGAAGGCCGGAAGCGAAAGTTCTTCGGCATGGTCACGGATGTCACGCTCGACGCCTCGGATCAGCGCATCATGTCCGCGCCTCCCGATGTGTCCGATCCCTTTGTCGCCGAGGTCATAAACGGCACCAGCACCTTCGGCAGGTTGCACGTGCTGCCGATGCTGACGATAGGGGGAGATGCCGGCGATATCCTGGACGGACCGCAGCCGGTGAAGACGGTGCCGGCGCATTTTTCCGTCGTGCGCGAGGCCGATGATATAGACATGGGTTCCGTGTTCGGCTCCGTTACCGAAGGGCAGTTCTACATAGGGACGCCGCTCGACATGGAGACCAAGGTGCGCCTCGATACCTCCAAGCTGGTTATGCGCTCCAACGGCATCTTCGGCAAGAGCGGAACAGGCAAGACGTTTCTCGCCAGGCTGGTTCTCGTCGGTATTCTGCAGGAGGGCTCGGCGGTCAACCTGGTTTTCGATATGCATAACGAGTACGGCTGGTCAGGAACGAGCGAGGGAGGCAAATCGGTTAAAGGGCTGAAGCAGCTCTTCGTCTCGAAGGTGGCGATATTCGCGCTCGACGCGGAGAGCGCGCGCAGGCGCAAGGTGTCGCCCGATTATGAGGTTATGATAGGCTACGATGAAATCGAGCCTGACGATATCGCTCTGCTTAAGGAAACTCTGGACCTGACCGACGCGGCGGTAGGGGTGCCGTACCGGCTGGCCCGGCATTACAGGGGTCGCAAGTGGCTGGAGGAGTTTCTGTCCGTCGAAGGCAAGGATGCGCTGAATGAACTTGCGGAGAGCCTGGGTGAACACGAGGCGACGCTGGCCGCGCTGCACCGCCGTCTCAGCGTACTCAAGCGCATGCCGTTCCTGGTTTCCGAGGCGAAGGGCAGCGCCATCGACAGCATTCTATCGTATCTTGAGCGCGGCATACATGTCGTCCTCGATTTCGGGCGTTACGGCGACAACACGGCTGCTTACATACTCGTTGCCAACCTGCTCACGCGGCGCATACATGCCATGTATCGCGAGCGAACTGAGAAGGCGCTGGCCGAGGGCGGAACAAAGCCCCGTCCCCTTGTTATCACGATAGAGGAGGCGCATAAGTTCCTCAGCCGCGAGCTGTCGGGGCAGACGATATTCGGAACCATCGCCCGCGAGATGCGTAAGTATAACGTGACGCTGCTCGTGGTCGATCAGCGTCCCAGCGGCATCGACGAGGAGATAATGAGCCAGCTGGGCACCAAGATAACGTGCCTTCTGGATAACGAGAGGGATATCGACAGCGCGCTCACCGGAGTGTCGGGCAAGGGCGAGCTCAAGGCCGTGCTGTCCAAGCTGGACAGCAGGCAGCAGGCGCTAATCTTCGGGCATGCGGTTCCGATGCCGGTGGTGGTGAAGACGCGCGATTACGGCACTCCGGAATCGTACAAAGAATTCGGACTTCGCGATGCGCTGGAGTGCAAGAAGGAATCGGATAAGGATTTGAAAGACCTGTTTGCGGAGTGAGTATTTGAAATCCCCCTCATTCCCCCTTTGCTAAGGGGGAGGTGACAGGGCTGCAAGGAGGTGGAGAATGAAGATGCTGAACTTTAGGAAACCGCGGGCAAAGAAGAAATGGATGGATGGGGAGGATTTCCCGCCGGATTACTCGGAGCATGCCAAGAGCGGCAGGAAACGCGATAAATTCCCATGGCTGATAAAGGTTGTAGTTTTCGGTCTGCTGCTGGCTGGGGTCGGAGCTTTCTTTGGCCTTGCGCTGAAGTGGGCCGGGGACGGCTACGTGCATCTGTATCCGGGGTCGTGGAGCTGGTGGGAGTCTATTCGCCTGGGCTTGTGCGTGATGGGGTCTTTCGCCGCCGTCGCGGTAGCCGCCGGATTCGTAGCCATTTTGATCCGCCCGTTCTGGGTGGCGGCGCTTTGCTTCCTCGTCTCTTCATTAGCTTTGTTCCTCACGTTTGAGATTTCGATACTCAGCCTGGTGGTGTCGGCTATCTATTTCGTCATGGGGCTTATTTATCTTGCCGGGGTCAGGACGGAGATCGCTCATCGCATAAGGTTTTCCGTGTGGCAAATACGCAGCAGCCAGACCATTTTCCTGGTCGTTCTCGTCGGCCTGGCATGTACCAGTTTTTATTTCGGGTATGCGGACCGCATAGACAGGGAGGGATTCAACCTTACGGATGAGAGCATAAGCACCCTGGTCGAGTTCGCGGAAAATCACATAATAGACAGGGTTGTGCCGGCAAGCATGACCTATCCGCAAAAGCAGGAGATACTGCAGAAATTACGCCTCTATCTGGACGAAGAGGTGCAGGAGGATATGGAGCCGTATGAGGATTATATCCCCATGGCGTTTACCGCTATCGCTTTCTCCGTAATGATGCTGGCGACGTTTGTGCTTTCCTGGCTGCCGCTTCTTCTCCTGTCGCTGGTGTTCTTTATATTGCTGCGGCTTAAGCTCGTGAAAAGGAAAGCGCAACCTGTGGAAATTACCAGGCTGACCATCCAGTAAGGCTCAAGGTAGACGACTCATGGCAAGCATCCGGAGCCGCTCGAATAATCATCCTTTCATCGAAGAGTTGACAGACTGTATCGATGCCCAAGATGCTTTCAGGGTTATCAAGGATTATACTTGGAGTTTCTTTCTGGACAGCGGCATCAATCCATACGGCCTGGGTCGGTATTCTTTCATCGGCAGCGACCCTTTTCTTGTGCTCATCAGCCGCGGCAGTGAAACCAGTCTCGTTTCGCGCGACGAAAGGATTTATGTCAGCGGCAATCCCTTCGAAATTTTAAGGGAGCAACTGGCTCGATATAACATCGATTCGTCGAGGTGTCCGGTGCCGTTTGCGGGAGGGGCTGTCGGTTATTTCGGATACGACCTGTGCCACTTTATCGAGAAGCTGCCGGCTACCGCGACGGATGATATGATGATTCCAGACTGCTGCGTGGCTTTCTATGATTCCGTCATCGCTTACGATCATGTCGAGAATAAAGCTTACGTCGTTTCCACGGGACTGCCGGAGGTCGATGAAATTCGAAGGGAGAGAAAAGCTGGACAGCGCGTCGAGGAGCTGAAACAGCTTGTATGTAGTAACGGTCGAAGTGCTGATAGGGGACATGCTGGAGAAAAGTCGTCTCGCCTTCGGGTTATAGAATCGCAAAACGGGGCGGAGGTTTACTCCAACTTCACGCGCGATGAATATATCAAGGCGGTGGAAGCCGCTATAGAATACATAGCGAACGGCGACATCTTTCAGGTGAACCTGTCGCAGCGCTTCGAATCGAAACTGCCCTGCGACCCGTATGAATTGTATCTGCGGCTGCGCGGCGAGAGCCCGGCACCCTTCGCCTGCTACCTGAATTTCGGGGATGTTACCGTCGCAGGCGCTTCTCCCGAGAGGTTCCTGCGCGTTTCGGGCGGCCGCGTCGAGACCAGGCCGATGAAGGGCACGCGCCCGAGGGGGCGGTCGCCGGCCGAGGACGAGGCGCTTGCCGCCGAGCTTTTGAGCAGCGGGAAGGATCGCGCCGAGAATATCATGATCGTGGACCTGGAGAGGAACGACCTCGGCAGGGTGTGCGAATACGGCTCGGTAAAGGTCGATGATTTGTGCACACTGGAAAAATACGCGACGGTGTTTCAGCTTACATCCACCGTCGAAGGCAAGCTCGGACGGGGCAACGACAGGATCGATCTGCTCAAGGCCGCCTTCCCCGGCGGGTCGATAACAGGCGCGCCCAAGGTGCGGGCCATGGAGATAATAGATGAGCTCGAGCCTACGAAGAGGGGCATCTATACCGGCTCGGTCGGCTACCTGGGATTCGACGGCGGCATGGACCTGAATATCGTGATACGCACCTTCGTCATCAAAGGTGACAGGGTCTGCTTTCAGGTCGGAGGCGGCATCGTAGCGGATTCCGATCCGGCGATGGAGTATCAGGAGACGCTGGACAAGGCGCGGGCGCTCACGGCGGCGCTGGGTTTGAAGAATACGGCCGGAAGTTTAAGGAGTTGATATGTCGGCAAGAAAATATCCCGCGGGGTCTAACGAGGATTTGATCATCAATACGCTGCCCAAGATCGTTAGCGGGTTCAAACAGTTCATCGAGGTGTCCCAAGGTTTCCTGCGCGACTTTCAGCTCGACCTTGAGCTTATATCCGCGGGGACGGATGATTCCGCCCAGATGATAGAGGACCTGCAAAAGAAGATGAAGGGCCTGCAGAGGGAGATGCTGCACGCGGCCAAGACGGCCGAGCGTTTCCAGGAGACGATAAACGAAATGAAGAAACGTCTGGAAGCTTAGACGTGGCGGTTCTTATAATCGACAATTACGATTCTTTCGTCTTCAACCTGGCGCAGTATGTCGGGCGCGCCGGATACGAGCCGACGGTGTACAGGAACGATGCTATCGCAGTCGAAGATATCGAGCGCATGAGCGCGTCTCATATCATCATATCGCCCGGGCCGAAGTCGCCTCTGGAGGCGGGCGTATCGAACGATGTGGTGCGTCACTTTGCCGGCCGGGTTCCGATCCTGGGGGTTTGCCTGGGGCATCAGTGCATCGGGTATGTGTACGGGGGGCGCATCGAGCGGACGCGCCCGGTTCACGGGAAGCCGTCGCTCATATACCATGACGGCAACACCATATATTCCGGCGTGGAAAATCCCTTCGATGCGGGACGCTATCATTCGCTCGCCGTGTGTCCGGGTACGCTGTGCGACGACGTCGCCGTCACAGCCTCCACGTCGGACGGTCATATCATGGGCATCCGCCATCGGCGGTATGCGGTCGAGGGCGTGCAATTCCATCCCGAGTCTGTGCTGACCCCGGCCGGATACGATATGATAGGTCGCTTTCTCGCTATCTCCAGCCCGGTATGGGGTGAGGATTTTTAGAGATGGAGCAGTTGGTCTATATCAACGGCGAGCTCGTTAGCAGGGACAAGGCTCGCATATCGGCCTTCGATCGCGGTTTCCTCTACGGCTACGGTCTTTTTGAAACGATGCGTTCTTACAACGGCCGCGTTTTTTATCTCGACCGTCACATAGCCCGCCTGGCCGATTCGGCGGCCTTCCTGGGCATAAAAGAGGCGCTTGAGCCTGAAAAACTGGAGGGCGGCGTGTTGACGACGCTCAAGGCTAACGGCCTTGAAGATGCGCGCATCAGGTTGACGGTCACGGCGGGTGAGGGCAGCCGCGGTATCGCCCTTCCGTCGACCGGAAATCTTACAACAATAATTACTGTTGAGGCGCTTTCTCTTCCGTCTGTCGAGAAATATTCAAAAGGCCTGCGTACCTCCATCGCCAGCATCAGAAGGAACAACAAGTCTCCGCTGTGCCGCATGAAGACGCTGGGGTATATGGAGAACATGCTGGCTCACACAGAGGCCGTCGGCGCCGGATGCGACGAGGCCATACTGCTCAATACCGATGGCTGCGTGGCCGAGTGCAGCGCCAGCAATATATTAATAGTCGAATCAGGCAGGGTCGTAACTCCTCCGGTAGACGCTGGAATACTACCCGGCATCACGCGCGGCATCGTCATCGATCTGGCCGCAAAGCTCGACATCGAGTTAATGCAGGAGTCGATCGGTGTGGAAAGACTGAAGAAGGCGCAAGAGGTATTTATAACGAACTCGGTCATCGAGATAATGCCAGTCGCTTCGATTGAAGGCAGAGAGGTCGGTATGGGCTGTCGCGGCAAAATCACCGAGCTTCTTACTGCGGAATACAGGAAGCTGACCTGGTCTTCCATTCGTTGACCGTGCTTGCAAGACCGTGTTATCATAGCTGAATTTAAGCGAGGTTACATCAGTGGGAATATTCGATAAGGTACTGAAGAAAAGCAAGGAAGGCTGGTTCAGCAAGGTAACCACGCTTTTTGAACGGAGCGCGATAGAGGATACGCTCTGGGATGATCTGGAGGAGTTATTGATTTCGGCGGATGTCGGGATGGACACCGCCGCGAAACTGATCGAGCGCGTTAGAAGCAGGGCCAGGAGCGAGAAGCTGGACAGCAGCGATCAGGTGTACGTTGCGCTCAAGCAGGAGATGGTCGATATCCTGAACGTATCGATTCCATCGGAGGAGAAGCATGCTTCAGCCCGGCCGCTGATCGTGCTGGCGGTCGGCGTTAACGGCACCGGCAAGACGCTGTCCACTGCCAAGCTGGGGAACATATATATTAAGAAGGGGAAAAAGGTAATAATCGCCGCTGCGGACACGTTCCGCGCTGCGGCTATCGAGCAGATACGGATCCTGGGAGAACGCATCGGGGCCGATGTCGTCTATCACAAATCGGGCGCCGACCCCGGGGCGGTGGTATTCGACGGCCTGGAGGCGGCGCGGGCGCGCGGGGCGGACGTGCTGCTGATAGATACCGCGGGGAGGCTGCACACCAAGTTCAATCTCATGGAGGAGATGAAGAAGATAAAGCGGGTCATCTCCCGCAGCGATCCCGGCGCTCCCCACGAGGTATTCCTCGTTCTGGACGCTACTACGGGGCAGAACGGCCTTTCCCAGGCCAAGTATTTCACCGAAGCCGTCGATGTGACTGGGATCATTCTGACCAAGCTGGACGGCACGGCCAGAGGCGGCATCGTGCTGGCGATCTGCGATCAGCTCAAGATACCGATCTTGTATGTCGGAACTGGCGAGGGCATAGACGATATCGCCCCGTTCGACGCGCAGGCATTCGTCGAGGAGCTTTCCTCTTGATCGACGAAAAGGGGAATATAGTTGTTAAGAAATAAGCACTTCTTGCTTGGTGCCGCGGTCTCCGCGGTTCTGCTTTTCCTGTTTCTATACAGGACGGATTTTGCCGAGATGGGCCAGGCGTTAAAGGAAGCGAACTACGTCTACCTCATCCCCGGCGTGCTCATCTATTTCTGCGGCGTCTACCTCCGCGCCTGGCGCTGGAAATTTTTTCTGAAACCGCTGGGAGAGTTCTCTTCCTTTCGGCTATTCCCGCTGGTGGTCATCGGATTTATGGTTAATAATTTATTACCCGGGCGACTCGGTATAGTTGTCAGAGCTTATATTCTGGGAGAGAAAGAAAACATAAGCAAGATGGCGGTCGGTGGAACCATGGTCGCCGAGCAGGTTTTCGATGGGATAATACTGTTTGTGTTAGCTTTATTCATATCGATAGTGGCCCCTTTATCCGGCAGGATCGAGCAGGCGGTTGATGTCGCGGCCGGCCTCTTTTCGGTTGCATTGCTCCTATGTTTTTTGCTTGTTTTCTCAGAACGGTTCAGGAACAGGGTGATAAATTTTCTGCTGCTCATATTGCCCAGGAGATGGCGCGACGCCGTGAAGGCATGGCTGCTTAATATGATAGACGGTTTGAGATTCATGCGCAGCCCGAAACAGCTTCTTGTTACATTGACATTCTCAGTGCTGGTCTGGCTGTGCGAGGCGGGATTATTTTACATGACGGCCCGTTCCTTCGATCTCGGGCAACCGTATTATATTATGTTGCTGGTCACGTCGGTCGCTAGTCTGAGTTGGGCGCTCATATTCGTTGCTCCCGGAGGCGTCGGTCCTTTCGATTATTTCTGCAAACTGACAATGATGCTCTTCATACCTGCCGGAGTTGCCAGTTCGGTTTATGAAGCTTCGGTGAGCGCTTATGTCATCGTCCTGCATGCCGTTATCCTCTTCCCCGTGATAGCGCTGGGTTTTGTGTTCTTGTGGAAAGAGAATTTCTCCCTCGCGAAAGTGAAAGCGATCGGCCGTAATCAGAGGTCTCAGAAGCTGTAATCGCTGACTTATGAGTCTGTATTACGCCTGATTCAACGTCGGCAGCGAATAATGCGTTTCCTATGCGGTCGAATAAATCCGGGTGTTTCAGGCTGTTTCCAGTCCGAGGGGAGATCTAGATGTCTGCTTCCGGTCAGGCGTAGATTTGCCGGCCTACCATATCCAGTGCACCATCCATTGCATCATATCCCAGTAGGCGTTTGACATGGGCAATCCTGATATTGCGGGGAAGCAGAAGATAAAGCATGCGACATTAAGAACAAGATAGGTTTCTACAACCCATTTCCCCCACCTGAATCTTTTCCACAACCACTCAGCCCACAGGGTGATTGCAAGAATGACGAAGATCAAACTCGGATAGAAATGATATAGGAAGACCACCCGGCTGATAGGTATAAAGAAGAGCCATTGAGCGAGGAACGGTATGAGGATAAACAAAGCAACCTCGCGTTTGTCGCCGAGCTCGCGCCATAGGTGACTGAGGACCCTTGAAGTTATATTTATGGTTCGGAGCAGAATACTGGCAAGCCATCTGATGACTACCATGACGGTGTGTTTCTTGCCTATAACGTGTGAAAGGAGATAGTCAGACCCTGCGACGGAATTCTCAGCCCTGCCCTTCAAGCTGTTTGCAAACCAGTTGATGACAATAAGCATAGTAGAGGTCATCGCCGGTATTGTCATCCACCACAGGGCCGCGTTGCCGAAACTGGCGATATAAGCGCGGGTGTTAGGGAAGTATCCTACGTAGAACCATACCGGGTTCAGCATCAGTGGCCAGGTGTACCAGGGTGAGCCGCTTGGATGGGGTGACGACAGAGTGGAATGGAACATGAAACTATCCCACTGTATCTTCCACCAGCCGTTTTCAGGATTGCCGTGTTCCAGGGGAGCGACAAAATAGATTATATAGGAAAACATATAGACGGCTACCGATGCCCCCAGGCCGGCTACGAACCAGGCTATTTCACCTTTTCCGATCTTCCTTTCGCGCACCTTCTGAATGACCAGCAGCAGCATCAAGCCCACAAAGCCGTACATTACAAACCACTTAGTGGAAAATCCGAGGCCGAAGAATAACAGGCTCCAGAAAAGGAACTTGCCTCCGTGAGCTGTATCCTGCAAGTATCGGTAGAAGAAATAGACCATTCCTATATAAAAGAGGATGATAAAAGTATCCGGAGTAGCGATCCTGGCCTGCGCGAAGTGCATGCAGTCGAATGTGAGCAGGAAAGCGGCGATAAGCCCGGCCCGCGGGGTCCCGAACATGCGCCTTGCGAGCAGGAAAATGAGAACGATTGCTAGAGCGGCAAAGAGAACTCCCGCGATGCGCCAGGCGAATGGATTATGACCAAAAATACCTATACTGGCAGCGATTATCAGCTTGCTCAGCGGCGGATGGTCCCAGCTCGTCTGGCCTTTCCAATCCGTTATCTCATTGTAATTCAGGTAGGCTTCCGCCGCCCGAACGTAGTATATTTCGTCGAAATACGTGGTTGACCTGGATGCTCCGGGATTGTTTACAAGATGCTGCTCGTCGATGAGGGCGTTAGCTGTCGTTACATTGCCCGTTGTTGAGATGCCGCTTATGGCAAGCTTGTTTTCCCCCGAGAAAACGGCCACTTCACCTATTAGTCCGGAGTTTCCTTTAAAGGCGAGACGGATATACCTGGTATCCTGGCCCAGATCGGCATATTCCCACTTGCGGCAGATGTCGTGGTACTGAGAATTTCTAGCGAAGGTCCAATTGTTCGCAGTGCCCCAGTAGATATCAACATCAACCCTGCTGTAATCCTGAATGAGGAAGTAGACTCTGTCTACATGGACGGTATCGCCCAAGTCTAAATATACTTCCTCCGGATCACTCTGAGGGGAGAAGTCAGAGGCGGGCATGCGGATATCTCCCAGGTTCCAGATAGCCGTGGCAAGGAAGATAATAACCAGGGCTGCCAGTGCGAGAAGGTGCCGCCGGCGTGCGAACATCCTTCGGACTGGAGTTGAATGTATATTATCGTTTCCTCCAGCCTCGGGTGAGATGGGAGTAGCTTCTTTTGATGTCATCTCCGGTGAAGAATCAGACAAAGTTTTCATCTAAGTTCCTCAATAGCAGGTTTGCGGCGCTGAATCCTCCAGAAATATATGGTAGCGGACAGGAACAGAATTATATTAACTGGAGCGAGAACGTAGAGGGACCAGTGTCCATCCGGAATGAAGGCCTCCGCTTTCAGCTTTGATAAAACATAAGCCAGGTTGGCCAAGAAGGTTCCTGTTAGCCCTATATAAAGCCACGGCGTCATGCGTTTAAGTGTAAAACGTCCATTCCAACTCATGACTAGAAGAGCGAGAGTTGGGAAGAGATATCGCTCGTGCATCCTGGTCATGAGCATGAAGAAGCCGAACATGAGCAGAAAGACCGCAAATATCGCCGCTTTTTGCTCATATCTACGATGAAGCTGCCACATGATAAAAATCACAAAAGCAACAAACATAATAATACCCCACACCTGGTAGCTCAATCCCATGTGAGGTATGGTGTCCGGCTTCCAGAAGCCAAGGAGCGCCCAGAAATTGTAGGCGTTAAGGCTGTTATATTCGTATACGCCATATCCGGAGTATTTGTCGATCAAGAAGGTTATCGGGCCGCCGTTCCAATTGAGAGGAGCGATGAAAAGAAAGACGGAGGCTATGGATACCAGACCGCTTGATATGGCGCGTTTCCATCTCCCGTTTCTCAGTATTATATAGGCCAATACAGGAAGAAGGACGATACTCTGAGGCTTGGTTAGTATGGCAAGGCTGAAAAGTGCTCCCGAAATCTCATATCTGGAGCGCATAAGTGCATAAAGAGAGGCGATCATGAAGAAGGTATATATCGAGTCAAATTGTCCCCACACGGCAAGATCGAAAATGATAGCTGGATTAAAGGCATACACTGTCATGGCAATCAGGGCGGGTAGAAAGGAATAATTTGATCGGACGAAACGGAAGATGAGATAAGCTGTGGCCAGATCGAACAGGTTTTGAGGCAGCTTGATAAGAAAGTCCAAGCTGTTCGGACCTATGGTATGAGCGAGATTACCGAATATCCAGAAGATGTATATGTTGAATGGCGGGTAATCGCACCAACTTGTATTAGTGTAGAAATTATGCAGTCCCCCTTTGGCAGCGGTATCGTACCATGCCTTGAAGCAGTTTTCGTCTATATAGTATCCGTGATAACGGAAAAGGAGAAGTCGGATAATGAGAGATATCGCGAGAACGGCTATGACCAGAACAATCTGCCATCTGCGTTGAGAGGCGAAGCGTTGCAGTTTTTCTAAGGCTTTAGTCTGCATTCTCGTTTGACTCTAACTCGATAAACTTACGCTGATGTCCAATATTTATTGGAGTGGTCATATTGTCGCACAGATACCATGACAGCGGCAACTATTACGGGTTCACTCGGTATATCTCTACGTCCTGATTTTGATAAACCAGGGCATATCTCTCGATATGGTTGGCGAACTCTGTTAAACTATCCAGCGAATACCTCTCCTTTTCCACCTTGCCGATAAATATGTATTCAACGTTGTACTTTCTCAGTAAGGCAAGCGATTCATCGCTGCCGGGAGCATTGTAAATACTATCCGTTTCCGTATCTCGTCCTGATACCATATCCCAGGAGCCCCGCCACATCACTTCATGTGTAAGCCAGCCTATGACAGTAGGCAATCCGGTCATGGTTGCAACATGTGATGAAAAATCATACGCTTCGCCGGGTGCCTCCAGTATGACAGGCTGCCCCTTTATATTTAAGTTTATCCATTGAATCGCTTCGTAATCGTCAGGCGCTAGGGTTTTAACGTAAGCTACTCCGTCTAGCGTCCCTCTACCGATCCCGAAATAGTCGCGTTGGCTGCTTGTCCATCCCACTGTTTGTCCTACAGGCTGAATTATGGAGGCTAGAACAAGAACAATGAGAAGAACAATCCAAAAGACCTTAAGCTTTCCCTTGGTATTTTCCAACACCCAGAATATCCCGTATGCCGATGCTATACCCAGGAAAACCCACAGAGGTAAATAAAATTTCATAACCGTATTGAATCTTTCCCATGGAGATGGCAAGGAATCGGCTATGAAAAAAACCTCACAGAATAGAGCAATTAACGCTCCCATGAGTATAAAAAGCATCATAAATCCCGCCTCATTTTGTCCGCGGGCTTTCCATATGCAATATAGGGGCACCAGAATCAGAGGGATAAGGGTTAATAAGAGCTGGAAATCTGTTAGGAAAGAGATCAATGCTATGGCAATAGTCAAAGCCGCTATTACAATAAGCGCTCTCACTTTAAACAGCTGTTTCTTGAGTGAAACGTAGAAGAATGCAAATACCACGAATAAAAACAGGGCAAAGAGTTCAATGAAATCGGCTAGATCAGTTCTGATGTGGACCACACCAATACCATGGGTCCCGCCCCAATTTCTGGTAACAAAGTAAGGCACATACAATATAAGGCTTACTATTATGATACCTAAGACGCTCTTCTTGCTGAGCTTTATCTTGAGCAGTATGAAAGCGAGTAATGTAAATGCAGCGTATAGGGGATAATCCCATGTATTGATGATAGAGAAAAATCCCAAGCTAACGCCTAATATAAGTACAGTTAGTAATGAATCCCATCTCGTGCTCTTAATAGCTTCGTCGCTTTTTCTGAGCAGTGAAAATATAAGTGTGATGTACATAAGCTGAAAGGGGATGGTTATAGTATGTGCATGCAAATCACCTTGCAGAAAAGCAGCATAAGGGTACAGGTTCCCAGTGTTAGGTATCACACCAGCACTTACATCGAAATTGAGAATCCATTCAGAAAAGCTGCTTGCTCCTGTAGCGCTATGGCCCAGCAGGTCATGGTGGAAGACAAAGGCAAATAGTTGAAATACTCCTGAGCTGAACCCGGCGAAACAAATGAAAACGACAGCAATAAAACCGTAGAGTTTCCTTTTCGTGATGTTATATGCGATTCCGTATGAGGCACTAGCGATAAGGCCCAGGAACATTGCTACTGCCAGGTTATAACATATTGAGGACGGCACTTTCGATATCATGGTCAATATGGCAGTAACGAGTTGTCCACCGTAATAGTAGGAAAGACTGGTGCCGGCAAGCCATGGATCAGCGGGTGGGAAATAGTCGCTGCGCAAAATGGATTGGAGGAAAGCAAAGTCCGTGAAATCTTCGGTGTACGCATAGAAAATATCCGGCTTATATCGTAAATAAACCAGAAATAGCACGAATACGATTGTGAAGATTGCCTCGCTGATCAGCATCTTGCGCAGCGGCAGATTCTTCAGGTTTAAATTCTTTCTGCCCAGATAGCAAGAAAGGATTAGTAGGATTAGCGCTGAGACAGAGATGTTGGCATATCCGAATTGAAGTATGTGTATGCTGGCAAGCAGCCATGAAAGATATGTTACGAGGAGCAACCCTAATATTTTGGTGATGGAGTAGCCTTTATCCGGCAGACTTAAGCAGATCCTCGATACCAGAGGGAAGGTTATCAGCCCTATAACCAGCAGTATGAGCCACCAGATTACGGCATATGCCACCTGTATCATCTAATTCAACCCTGTGCTAAGAGGATCGACTAAACGCTGCGGATCTGCGATCCTCGGATGGTACGGCTATGCTGTCAGTATCAGACCATCCAATCGAACTTATTGAAGGATAGTGTTCCCCAGAGATTGATGCAGCAGCATAAGACAATTACAGCTATTTTAAATCCATCCAGGCGATAGCGCATGCCAGATGCCACTAATAGAATCATGAAAGGCAGTATATCCAGGCTGAAGCGATATCCAAACTGGAGGAAACCGACCGCTCCATAGGTCACCAGTGGTATTGAAGTGAGCAAGAGAGCTAACATGGCCGCAAGCGTCATCTTGCTGGCCTTCGGGTGAGCCAGGAACATGTACAGCAGGGCTGGGGTGGTGAAGAAAAGTCCCAGGCCCATGAACGAAGGTTTGAAGAATGGGAATGTATCGCTGATTACGGGGCCTTGGAACAGGATTGCATTCAGCTGCCGCGGTAGGTAGCTTAAGCTGAAGAGCCCTTTGGCAAACAGAGGCTGGTCAACAAATTGGCCGCGTTCATATCCTAAGTTGATAGTACCGTACTCACCGTAGGTAAAGAGAAGGTACAGTCCGCCCATGATAGCTAGAGCGCTACCGAGAAGCACGAGACGGCGAATTATATGTCCCCGGGAACTTATTCCCCGGCTTACTGTATAGGCAAAGAAGGGGAAGGTAAGGAAAACGGGTAATCTTGACAGTCCGGCCATTCCCACGAATAAACCTATAAGCAAAGGGCGGTTCTTTCCCGTGGTTTCAATCAAGGCAGCCATTAAGAAGAATACTGCCGATACATGGGCAAACATCCATACGCTGCCACAAGTGGAAACCCACCAGAAGTTTGTTCCCAGAGCTACCAGCACGGTCATGGCTACACGAAATCGGAGATTCCAGCCGAGCTGCTTAGCTGCTACCCAAAACAAACCTATGGCAGCAGCCCCTACAATCATTGATATGATAGCTTGATTTGTACTGACTCCCCAGATAGCGACGCAGGGCAGCGTGAATATGGTAGGTCCGGGCGGTTCCATTACGAAACCCTTCTCTCCGTATCTGGCCAGCTCTAACCATGAAGGCGCATTTTCCAGATAAAGCCGACCATGGAGAAAGGCGTCTGCGAGACGAACGTAGTGGTCGTAGGGTGTGGAGCCCGAGCTTGTGACGAAATAGATAACAAAAACCAGGGCAGCTATACATAAAGCTTGAAACCATTTGTTGGGGAGCGTTTTCTGCATGAATGTGCTGAAGGCCTGGCCCAATGTTGGAGGTCTTTTGATCGAGAACTTACTATGGCGCTTCGGTGAGGCGTCATCGATTTTAGCTTCCCCTTCGGGAGCACGGTTATCGATAGACATCTCGTCGCTGCTCATCTGGCTGCTTTCAGAGTGTAATTTATGTATTATACACTAGTAGTGGAATGTTTCCTATCATATTGCCCTGGACGATGCTGCCCAGTTGATTTTAGTAGCGGTTTGATAAGTCAGGCGATAATCCTCTCTACTCAATTGCGTGGTTTTCCTGTAGAATACACCCATAGATTTTATGAGCGAGAAGATGACCCCCCTTAGACAGCAATACCTCCGTATCAAAAAGAAGTATCCCGATACCATCGTGTTCTTCCGCCTGGGAGATTTCTACGAGACGTTCGACGATGATGCCAAGCTCGTGTCGAAAGAGTTGGAGATAGTGCTCACAGCGCGGGAGATGGGCAAGGGCAACAAGGTGCCGCTGGCGGGAATCCCGTATCACGCGCTCGACAACTACCTTGCACGGCTCATCAACAAGGGGCACAAGGTCGCTATCTGCGAACAGCTCAGCGATCCCAAGGCTGCCAAAGGCCTCGTGGACCGCGATGTCGTGCGTGTCGTTACGCCGGGCACCGTGGTCGAGCCGGGACTGCTGAGAGGCAACGTTAATAACTATCTGGCGTCGGTAGTGGTAGAAGGACAACAGGCCGGAGTCGCCTACGCAGATATAACCACCAGCGAATTTCAGACCACGCAGCTTCCGGCTGAGCGTATGCAATCGGAGCTGGAGCGCCTGCGCCCGTCGGAGATACTGGCGCCAAAGGATGTAGAGGTTCAGGCCGCTGCTCCGGTCACACCCGTCGACGTTCAGTATTTTGAGCTGGAGGCCACGAGGCATCTCCTGCGCGAGCATTTCGGCACGTCGTCGCTTGAGGGCTACGGCTGCGAGGGCCTGCCGCTGGCGATACGCTCGGCCGGGGCCATCGTGCACTATCTGGGTGAGACGCAGAAGCCGGCGCTGAAGCAGTTGACCGGATTGTCGACGTACAGCACAGAGTCGTTCATGACGCTGGACCCGCAGACGCGCCGCAATCTGGAGCTTTTCCAGACGTTCCGCCAGGACAGGGAGGGCTCCCTGCTCTCGGTCATCGACCTGACCAGGACGCCGATGGGGGCCAGGCTGCTGCGGCGCTGGGTGGGGCAGCCGCTTCTGGACGTGGTGCAGCTCAACCGCAGGCTGGATGCGGTGGAGTGGTTCCATGGCGATACGCGCCGCCGAGCTAAAGTCGTGTCGATCCTGGCGAAAATCGTCGATATCGAAAGGATCATCAATCGTATCAGGGGAGGAATCGCAACTCCTAGAGAAGTGGTGGCGCTGCGCCGCAGTCTCGAGGCGTCGTCCGAGCTGCGCGATGCGATTCAGAAGGAACAGTCGAGTGATGTCGCATGGCTGTTTCAGAGCGTCGATCCGTGTGGCAAAACGGTCGAACTGATATCGAAAGCCATAGCCGATGAGCCTCCGCAGAACCTGGGCGACGGGGTCATAAAGCCGGGGTTCTCGCCGGAGCTGGATTCCATCAGGGTTGCGGCTAAGGACGCAAAGAGCTACCTGGCGAACCTGGAGCGCGCCGAGCGCGAGCGCACGGGCGTGAAGTCGCTCAAGGTCGGCTATAACAGGGTCTTCGGATATTACATCGAGATATCGAACACGAACCTGCAGCAGGTGCCCGACGATTATATCCGCAAGCAGACGCTGGCCAACGCCGAGCGCTTCTATACGCCGCAGCTTAAGGAATATGAGTCGCTCATCCTCAATGCGCAGGAGCGCCTCGCCGAACTCGAAGGAAACCTGTATCGGCAGGTGCTGGGGCAGACCGGGCTTGCGGCGGAGCGCATACTGGATACGGCCTCGGCGATAGCTCAGATCGATGTATTCTCGTCGCTGGCGGAAGTTGCGGTGCGTTCCGGCTACGTCCGGCCTGAATTGAACGAGGGCAACGTCATCTCGATAACTAACGGGCGTCATCCCGTGGTGGAGCGCATGCTGGATGGCGAGCCTTTCATACCTAATGACACCTACCTGTCGAACGATGAAACGCAGATGATAATACTCACCGGGCCCAACATGGCGGGCAAGTCGACGTATCTGAGGCAGGTGGCTCTCATCGTGTTAATGGCGCAGGTTGGCAGTTTCGTCCCGGCGGACGCGGCCACTATCGGCATCGTCGACCGCATATTCACCCGCGTTGGTGCTCAGGACGACTTGTCGACGGGCCGCTCAACGTTCATGGTCGAGATGGAGGAGACGGCCAATATTTTGAACCACGCCACGCCGCGGTCGCTGCTGATATTGGACGAGATCGGGAGGGGCACCAGCACCTACGACGGCATCTCGATAGCGCAGGCCGTCGCCGAATACATACACAACCATCCCAAAATGGGCGCTAAGACCATATTCGCCACGCATTACCACGAGCTGGTCGATTTGTCGAATTTCCTGCCGAGAGTCAAGAATTTCAACGTGGCCGTCGCCGAGGAGAACGGGCGGGTTATCTTCCTGCGGCGCATGTTGCCGGGGGGCGCCGACAAGAGCTACGGCATCCACGTGGCGCAGCTCGCAGGTCTGCCGCGCGCGGTGGTGCATCGCGCCGAGGAGGTGCTTACCGGTCTTGAGGATAAGCGGCATGTTAACGGCAAGATAAAAGCGGCCTCGTCTTCTCAGCTTCCACTCTTCGTCGGTGATACAGCGTCGTCCGAGATCTCGGAGGAATTGTCGCAGTTGGAGCCGGATGCGATGACGCCGCTCGAGGCGCTGAATAAATTGTACGAGCTGAAAAAGAAGGCGCAGAATAAGTAATTTTATACAGGACTACCCAAAATCCGATTTTAATAGTACAATTGCGCAAAGGGTGTCTAGAGCGAATACAGTAAGAAGAAAGGAGCAGGACAATGAGAATAGCAGCATCTATTATTACTGTGATCTGTGGTATCGTGGTAGTGGTCGGCGTATTCTTGGCGTGGGTTGAGGTATGTGGCTGGGGAATTTGTATGTCTATGTCGGGATGGGATGCGATAGATATGTCAGTAAGCGATGCGATTAATGTTTTGATGATGTTTATCGGCGGAATACTAATGGCGGTTTTTGCATTGCCTGCTTTCATCGTGTCGCTGGCGTCTAAAGGCGGCAAGGCGGCTATAGCCACATTAGGGATTCTATCAATAGTTGCCGGGCTTGTAGCTGTTGGAGGAGGAGTCTGGTTTATGATAGACGCGGCAGTGAATGACCTGTTCAGCTTTGTAGCGTACGGCTTCTATATCGCTTTTGCGGCAGCTATAGTCGGCTTCATATTCGCAATCCTGACAGCCGCGTTTTCCAAAGGGAAACAGGACTGGTAGGACGGGGTCGAGCCGACAAGAAAGAATGTCGGCAGGAGGTTACTTAATGGCAGAGCCTAAGAATATAAATGTGATCCCGACCAAATGCGGCAAATGCTCTTCCGAGAATGTGGAGCGACAGGATATGACGATGTACGGGAGGCTCGGCTTCATGGGGCCTGACTACAGGTTCGATTGTTACATCTGCAGGGATTGCGGGTATTCCGAGTTGTTTTTCCAGAAGGCCGCGTGGATAAAGTGATCTTTGATGCCCATAGAAGTCTTAGCTCCGGAAGTTATCGCCCAGATAGCTGCCGGTGAAGTAGTAGAACGGCCGGCATCGGTGGTAAAAGAGCTTATAGAGAACGCTATCGATGCCGGTTCAACTCAGATCAAGGTAGAAGTAAAGCAGGGCGGGGTTAAGTTTATCAGAGTCGCTGACAACGGCTCCGGGATATCCTCTAATGAAGCATCTCTCGCGTTCCGACGCCATGCCACCAGCAAGGTTCGTGACAGTTCAGACCTCGAAAACATTTCCACCCTTGGTTTCAGAGGCGAAGCGCTCCCAAGTATAGCGGCCGTATCTCATGTTGACATAATCACCAAAACGAATAACGATTCGGTCGGTACGCACTTAGTTCTGCGCGCCGGGGAGATAACCGGGCAAGGGCGCGGAGCCGGCACTCAGGGAACCTCGGTAACCGTAGAGAATCTCTTTCGAAACGTGCCTGCGCGCCTAAAATTCCTCAAGTCGGTCTCTACCGAAAACGCACACATATCGGATCTTGTCAGCCAGTACAGTATGGCTTATCCGGAGATCAGGTTCGAGCTCACGTCCGATGGCAAGGTGGTTCTACAGACGCCGGGCAATGGCAGCCTGCGCGACGTTCTTGTCGCGGTATACGGGCTGAAAACGGCCGAGGCTATGATACAGGTCGGGGACGGCGGCTCGCAGGTATACGGATTCGTCAGTCCACCCTCCCTCGCACGCTCCCGCCGCGACAGCTTGAGCTTCTTCGTTAACCGCAGGTGGGTGAAGAGCGGACTTTTGATCCGGGCGACCGAAGAAGCATACTCAGGTTTGCTCATGACAGGAAAACATCCCATTGCTGTCTTAAACATTTCTGTTCCTCCCGACGATATTGATGTCAACGTCCATCCGGCAAAAACCGAGGTCAGGTTTCGCAGCGAGGGGGAGGTGTTCACACTCGTGCAGCGGGCGGTGCGGGCGGCGCTTGTCGCGGAATCGTCTGTGCCCGATGCGAAAAGGGCGCCGCGTCCTATAGGTTCGACCAGTGCGGTGGTCGGGGCAGGTCGAGCCGCGCTCCAGGAGCGACTGTTTGAGGAGCCAACTCATACGCAGGGGCAGCAAACCCCCAGGGTGTTGCCGGAATCGCGCTTGCCGATACTGCGCATCATCGGGCAGCTCGCTGCCACCTACATCGTAGCCGAGGGGCCAGACGGCATGTATCTAATCGACCAGCACGCCGCTCACGAGCGTATCCTGTTCGAGAAGGTGATGGCGCAGCGGGCCAGGCGTGATGTCGCAGTCCAGGGTATGCTTGAGCACGTGAGCATCGAGTTTTCGCCGCGCCAGGAAAGCATGTTAAAAAGGGCTCAGGAAGCGCTGAAATCCTATGGATTCGCCGTCGAGCCGTTCGGCGGACAGACTTATCTGGTGCGCACCGCCCCAGCCTTGCTCGGCGAGGGCGATATCATCAAGGCGGTTCATGAGATAGTCGACACGTTCTCCGAGGAGGGTGACCGGTCGAAGGCGGAAGAGAAGATCGCCGCCTCGATCGCATGCCACGGCGCGGTCAGGGCCGGCAAGGTGTTGACTATGGATGAGATGACGCGTCTTGTCCTCGATCTGGAGAATGCCGAGTCGCCGCATACCTGTCCCCACGGCAGGCCTACGATGATCCGTTTCTCATCATCTCAGCTTGAGCGCGACTTCGGGCGTATGGCATAGTTGTGAACTTAATCAACCCCCTGTATCCCCCACTCTTGGGGGAAAATAAAAAAAGTTAGGGGACACCCCTATAACCCCGGCAGAGGGAAGACCCTCTGCACACCCTATTCAACGTCGCCGTCATTCCGGTCCCGCATCGGTGTACGGGATAAACTCCGGCCGGAATCCAAGTCGCCTATAGAATCGTAGGGTGGGTTTAACGATAGTGTAACCCACCGATTATTATCCTCACCCTCCGCAGGGGAGAGGGTCAGGGTGAGGGTTATAGCTGCAGGTAGTTGTGGGCGTAGATCATCTTGTTATTCAGTATCGCGACGGTCTTGGCCAGCTCGGCCTGTTTGGCATCGCTCATGTCGAGTATCGATGTGTCGAATTCATCGCCCGCGGCACAGGCGTCATACAGGGCTAAATATGCTTTCCCTGCAGGGGTCGAATCATCGCGGTTCTCCAGGATTCTGATCGTGTCCATCAGCTCTTTATCCAGCGGATCGAGTATGGCTGTATCCATGCCGGCACCCATGAGCATTACTAAGTAGACGCGGTTTAGCACCTTGCGCACGTCGGCGGGGGCGCCGTTGGAGACGTTGGAGAGCCCGCAGGTCATATGCAGCGGCGGCTCCATTATCGATTTAACCACCAGTGCTGTCTGTAGCACCTCGGGCGCGTGCTCCTGCGTGCCGTTCACCGTCATAGCCAGCGGGTCGACGTAGATATTTTGCATCGGCAGTCCGGCAGCCTCGGCCGCGGGCAGCAGGTCCTCGACCAGTATCTGAGCCCGCTCGTCGGCGCTGACGGGCAATCCGGTGGCGCGAAGCGTCAACGTAATGATGCCTACATCATACTTAGCGGCGAGGGGGAACAGCACGCTCATTCGCTTGGGGTCGGCGTTGGTGCTGTTGATGATAGGCTTGCGCTTACAAACTTTAAGCCCGGCCTCGATGGCCTCTGCGTTGGTCGTGTCCAGCGACAGCGGAACGTCAACGACCTCCTGAACGGCGTTGAC
Organism: Dehalococcoidia bacterium; assembly: GCA_041649635.1. Taxonomy (NCBI): domain Bacteria; kingdom Bacillati; phylum Chloroflexota; class Dehalococcoidia; species Dehalococcoidia bacterium. Next base: position 323,565 of record JBAZMV010000001.1, on the reverse strand, counting down.
AATCCAGTCCATTATCTCCGGCCCGGCCTTCTTCTGCGGGCCGATGTTAAGGTCGAGCATTTTAGCCCCGCAGTCAACCTGCTTAATGGCCAGTTTCCGGATGAAGTCCGCATCGCGATTATCGATGGCGGCCCTGACCTCTTTATTGATAATATGAATGCATTCGCCGATAGGTATGAACATAGCTTTATCCTTTAACTGAGATCAAATCGAGACTGGCTACCAGATCTTCAACGCCCAGACGCAAAGGTGAATCGGCGGGCAGTTCGATCAATGGCTTGCCGTTTATCTCCAGGTCGAGCACGTTAGCGTCTTCCCGTATAGCCCCGATAATATCGAGCCCCGCTGTGTCGATCGCCTGCTTGATTTGTGCCGGTATCCCGTCTCGAACTTTGTTGACTATCAATCCGATCCTGCTGACACGGCTGCGTATCTCGCCGATCAGGTCTTTCGTATGCGCCGCGGCTGTAATCCCCCTTATCGAAGGGTCTGACACTATCAGCAGGATGTCCACGTTGCGTGTAGTCTGGCGGCTGATATGCTCCATGCCGGCCTCGTTATCGATTACAACGTAGTCGTAATTGCCCGCCAGCCGGTCGATGCTGTTTCGCAGCCAGTTGTTGGCGGCGCAGTAACACCCGGGCCCCTCCGGGCGCCCCATGGCCAGCAGGTCGATTTTACCGGACTCGACCAGCGCCTCCCTGACTTTGAATTCCAGATAGTCCGGCTTCGGTATGCCGCTGCGTCCGATAGTCTTGCTGTCGAGCATTCCTTCCCGTATGCTGCCGATGGTCTCTTCTAAAGGCAGCCCCAGAGCCATGTGCAGATTGGAGCTCGGGTCGCCGTCGATGGCGAGAACAGTGCCTTTCTCTGACAGCAGATCGATAAGCAGGGCGGCTATGGATGTCTTGCCGACGCCGCCCTTGCCCGCTATGGCTATGGTCGTCGTCATTTTCTTATTTCCAGTTGCGCTTGAGGTATCCGCCGATATCAGCGGCGTCGCGCGGCCCCACCATTATCGTCCAGCCGGGAAGCTCATCCTCGAGCTCGCCTTTGATGATGGCCACGCCGCCCGGAATAATGAGATTCTTATGTTTGATCTTATCGCCCATTCCCGAAGCCTTAAACGCGCGTCCGATCCGTGCGGCATCGAACTTGCCCGCGGCCCAGGCGGTGAGCACGGAGAGCCCCTCCGTATCGCATACCAGGAGCCATGCCGGGAAGCCGGCGGCCTCGAACTCACCGGCGATGGAGAAGTAGGTCAGGGAGAAGTTCGTGGTGACCCCGAGAGGGCTTTGTGCATCGGGGGTTCCCACCTGGTAGATGCCCGGGGTCATCTGTATCGGCTTCTGCGGGTCGGTGTATATGTTCAGGCGCAGCGTGATCAGTGAATAGATTTCAGCAGGATCGAAACGGTCAAGCACCACGATGGATGCATATTTCGCGATTTGTTGTGCCGCGAGCGTAGCGTCTTCGCCGGGGAAGGCTATGGTGGGGAAGCCCAGTGGTTCGAAGCCGGCCTTGATTGCGGTCCTCCTGATCTGAGTCAAAGCCGTGAGCGATGCGCCGAAGTCACGCGCTCCTGGGTCCAGCACAATATCCTGAACGTCCGCATCTATCATCTGCTGCGAAAGCTCCGCGAGAGTGTCGAGCCCGCCCGGTTCGTATATGGCCAGCGGGCAACTGTATTTCTTAGCCAATTCTGACATCTCTTTGTAGTTGTCCCTGGTCGCGGCGTATATCAGCGGCTTCGCAGCGGCGGTTATCTCCAGCACTTTGTCTAACGACGAAACATTATTTGACATAAGAATTAAGGGCAGGTTCGATTTGGTCGTTGTCGCTTCAACACATTTTACAAACGCGTCCGCATCACCCGAAGCGTTATCGACAGCGATTCCATCGAGCTTGAAAACCTTGCCCACGCGCTCGACGCTGTAGCTTGAAATATCGTCAGCCAGCTTCGCGACATTATCGATGGTCTCGGTGTCTTTTATCCGCATGAAAAGACCTGTCTTGTGGAAGAAGGTCTTCTCGTGGCGGAACATCACGGTCTCGTTGCCGACCTCCACCTTGCTATCGCCTGTGCCGATCGTTACCAGCCGTATCGGCGGCCTTGACGCGGTCTCAAGCTGCTTCTTGCTCTCCTCTGAAACGTGGGGGCAGAGCGAGAGCTCGACGGACTTGCCAGCCAGCTTCATGGCGAAGGCCATACATGTGGGGAAGCCGCAGTCCTTGCAGTTGGTTTTGGGCAGGTACTTGTATATTTGAACGCCTGTGAGTGCCATTTATCTCTCCTCCTGTCGGGAGCCCATCAGTTTGTCGATTGTCTTCTTTATAGCTTCGACAGTGCCTGGATGCCGCAGCGTGATGATATCAGCCCCGGCATGCAGCATCGCCATCGCTGTTATTTTCTCCCAAATAATCGCGCGCCGCTCGTTATCGCCCCAGCCCTCGGGGACGTTCTCCGTGGCCTTCGCTTCCTTTTGCCGCCACGATTCAGCTCCCACATTGCAGGTCATGGGCATGGCGGCCATCTTGTCCCCTCCCAGCGCGGCCAGTTTGAGGCGCTCCATGACCGAATAGGAATATTCCAGCCCGTAGCCCAGCGCTCCGACATCGGGGTCCATCAGTATCGCGTCGAGAGGCAGGCCCACCTCGTGCAGCAGGATATTGAGCTGTTTTGCCAGATTGATATCGAGCGGCGTATGACCGATGGCCACATGCCCGTCGGCGATGCAGCTCGCCGCTATGGTGCGGTAATTCTTCTCCTCGCAGTTGCCCAGCGCCACACGCTGTCCGCGGGCGGTTTCAGACGCGGCTCGCAGCACCTCTGCGTCCTTTTCCGTTACCCCGGGGCCAAGAATGATTATGGGAACATCGACGGCGGAGAGTACCGCGTCTACGCTCTTCTTTGCTTGCTCGATTCCGGTGTCGGCTACTTCCGGATGAGCGCTGCGCAGTCGCAACGTTACAATGTCGGCGCCGAATTCCACGACCTTTTTGGCCCATTTCGCCGTGTCCGATACGGCGTCGCCCCACGCAGCTAACAGATTATAGGCCCAGTCGTCCGGTTTACAATCGAGGATCTCGATGGCGACCGCGGGCTTGTTCGGCATTACGCCTTCGAACAGCAGGAACGGCAGCGTGCTCTCTCCGCCTACGGTTACTGACTTGCGCCCGCCCTGGCCGCCCAGCGTGACCTGGTGCACCTTGCCGGTCCATTTCTCGATTGGTACCTGTACTGCCGACATGTATCTTCTCCTTTACGGTTCGAGAGTTACGGATGCATTAATTATGGAACTGATAGATGAAGGTTATCAACCCCCTGTATCCCCCATTCTTGGGGGACTCTAAAAAATAGGGGACACCCCTAAAACCCCGGCAGGAGAAAAATCTCCTGCACCTCTTCTTACTATTGCCAGATGTGGCGATATAGTCATCTTTTTAAATCAGCGGCTCCATGGTCAGCGCGGGATGCCCCTTTTTCTCCAGAAATGGCAGAAGCTCCTCCAGAGTGGTTGCGCTGTCGCCGTCCGCGACCTTATCCATCAGGTCGGGCGCGCCCAGCCGTTCGCAGGCTTCCTTGAGCTCGTCGGCGAACTCTTCTTTGATGTTCTTCGACAACCAGACTACGCGCTTTAACCCGCCCTCGAACGGTATGTATTTGGGACTGGCGAGCCAGCGCTTGCTGTGTCCCATCATCCCCGGCGTCTGCTGACCACCTCCGACGGTTCCCATCATCGAGGTGAAGGTCATCCCGGCGGGCGTCATGCTCGGGTCGTCGCGCGAGACTACTACAAATCCGTTAGCCTCAGGGATGAGCATGGTGACCGCCTCGCAGCAGCCGCAGGTGGTCATCGGCGCGTCCATTATGGAATAGAAGGTGAAGCGGTCGAAGCTGCGGTTGGAGCGCTCGAAAACGAAATTGTTGACCCCTTCCCATTCGCCCTTCTCCGCGTCGACAATTGTTCCCTTAGGCACGGGCTGGTTGGGGCCGGTGGGATTTATCTCGAAAGCGGCGCGACAATCGAGCCATGAGTATGCGCCGCAGAGCCCGGTGCGCTCAGGCGGGATTATGCAGACGTGGTTAGGGGCGAACGACTGGCACAGCGTACAGCTGTAATACGTATCGACGGCCTCGTCGGTTATGCCGGCCATGCGCTCGTCGCGCTCGCGGTAGACCTCGCGCGCTTGTACTGTGAACTTTTCCACTTGAGCTTTCTCGGTATATATCGTTACCTGAACCTTATCGACGATAGCGCCGAAATCGTTGTGCAGGCTGGCGTGTATGATATCGCCAAGGTGCTTTAAACGGAAACCGGCAGAGGCCGCTTTCTTGCTGATGCGTATCCAGACGATGTCCCTCTGCCCGATGTGCTGCACGCCCTCGGCGCAGTTAACGAAATTGTGTATCTGCCGCTCCAGCACCGGCTCGAAATCTTTCTCCATTTTGCTGCCGGCTACTTCCACGATAACGGCAATCGGATTGGCCGAGCCCTCTTCCAGTTCGGTTACCTCGGGGCCGACGACGGTTACCTTGCCGTCCTCGATGTCGTCCATAGCCCTCATCCGCAGCCACTCCAGGCCGGCCGCGTTCTTGCCGCCCCATTCCGCCTGCATATCGTTGCGGCGCACTATCTCGCCCTCGAACGCCGGACCGAAGGACACAGGGATGGGCACCTCGGCGATCTTTAGTTTAATACCGCGCGCCTCGATGCAGCGCTGCACCAGCTTGCGCGCTCGCTCCATGTCATCCGCGCCGGGGATATCGTCGAAAGGCATGCTGATAATTACGTCCTCTACGCCCTCGAGATCGGGTATATCGGTATCGCAGATTATGGGGAAGCCGAAGTTAAGCGCTCCGGCACCCGTCGCCACCTTGATATCGTCCAGCGGGCCCAGACACAGAACGTAAGCCAGACAGCGGTTCTTATTATATTCGATAATGTCCTTGGCGTTGCCCGCCGGTATGTTGCCGAAGCTCATGGCGGCCCTGGCGGCGTAGCCCGCGGCGTATATGGCGGACTCGGTGTCGCTGCCGAGGGGCGCGGTGTAGGTGTTGTATCCCAGCTCGACGCCTTCCTCCAGTAACTGGTCGACAATCGATTTTCCGTCGGACATTGATGACAGGAAAATAAGCTGGCCGCGCGACTGCAGTTCGCGCACTATCTTGACCGCCACCTCGTTGTTCTTAGCGGCGCCGACGATGACGGCGAACCCCGGCATCGATCCGTCCACCATGGCTACGCCCCAGGCGCGCGTCTGCACGTCGCTTATAGGCCCATTATATTTGTATCCGTCCCTTTCCTCCGGCTGCTTACCCTCAACGAACTCGACGCCTTTGATCATCTCCTCGGCAAATAGTGTCGCCACGCCTGCATTGAGGGCATTGCCGATATCGGGCTGCACCGTTTCGCCGTCGGGTACCGGGGTCAGCATGCCTTTGGCCGCATCGAGTATCGCGGGCATGTCGCCGAGCTTCGCTATCTTCTTGCCAGTTATGGCGTATATGAGAGGTAGGCCGTATGTTGTACCCGCTCCATCGCGGTCCACGAAGGCCACAGGCGCGTCCGGACCGTGTTTCTCAATTGCGCTTTTAAGCATTGCGTCAGCTTTATTTACGACTTTGTGGGCGCCGCTTATCGCTAGAGTTGCTACAAGTTTAGACATATTATCTCCTCTAGTTTGTATTTACGCATCGATATCGGCTGGAGTCTGGATCATGATAGTTTACCGGGGCAGTTATCAGCGGATGTAGTGAACGACGCGAATAAATTTGATGTTATAGGTCTATTCTATCATCGAAATGGATTCAGAGCAACTTTCGAATTGAAAAAGGAGCTTCCTGACGACAAGCTATACTTCGATCGCTATGCCGATAGGGCAGTGGTCGGACCCTGTAACGTCGGGCAGGATGTATGCACGCTTCACTTTGCCGATAAACCCGGAGTTCACGAAGAAGTAGTCGATCCTCCAGCCAACGTTGCGCTCCCGTGTGCCGCTTTTCAAGTCCCACCAAGTGTAGCGTCCCGGGGAACCGTCGAACTGCCTGAACGTGTCCAAGTATCCATTGTCGATAAATTTATCGAGCCATGCACGCTCGACGGGCAGGAAACCCGATACCTTTTCGTTCTCCCTGGGGCGTGCCAGGTCGATCTCCTTGTGCGCGGTATTCACATCGCCGCATATGATGACGTTCCTGCCCATATTTACCATGTCATTGACATAATCCAGAAACGCGTCGTAGAAATCAAGCTTGTACTGCAATCGCTCAGGAGAAATCTTGCCGTTGGGGAAGTAGATATTGAATAGTAGAAAACTATCGTAATCGGCAATCAATACACGGCCCTCACCGTCGAAACGCGGGATGCCGAAACCCGTCGCAATCGATGCCGGCTTTGTCTTTGTGTATATCGCGACGCCGCTGTAGCCTTTCTTCTCGGCTGAGCAGAAGAAGGCATGATAGCCTTCAATCATCTTCAGATCTAAAGGCATCTGGTCCTCCGCAGCCTTGGTCTCCTGCACGCACAGTATGTCCGGGCTTGCATCCGTAAGCCAGTCGACGAAGCCCTTCTTATATACGGCGCGGATGCCGTTCACGTTCCATGACAGGATAGTGAGTTCAGCCATTTCTTTTAACTGCTCCCGCTTTCGATGTAATTACAGTCGTAGCACTTTTTGTTGTGAACGCAGATGACGCCGCCGCATTTCGGACATTTGTATTTCTCGGCCTGCCAGCGCAGGAACTTGTCCATGCCTTTGTCCCTTATAAATTCTAGGTTCTCGATCATGCTCATGCCGTATTTCGTGCGATAGCGTTTATCTAATTGTTTCAATCTGGCGCAGCGCTTTTCGCATTCAAAACAGAATTTTGACTTGCTCTTTGCCAGCGTCTCGCAGTTTATAATCTTGCATCGAACGCAAGAGATAGGCTTATCCGTATCGTTGCCGCGGCAGCCGGGGCATCTGTTTTTCTCTCTCAAATAAGCCATGCAAACGCCGCAGTTCATGCCGCATGGTGCGATCAGTTTTTCGTTAAGTGCTCGTTTCATGTTAGTGCCGAGAATATAATAACTGATTTATTGATGTATGAATACTTGACTAATGCTTGGGGCGAGGAATAATCTATCAGCGTAGACATAAACCTTTTGGAGGTGTGATATGCAGAAAAAGATAGCAGCTATCGTAAAGTGCAAGGTGTGCAGGTATGAGATCAGGACGGACTGGAAGTTCTGCCCGATGTGCGGCGATAAGATTGTATGCCATAAAACAACGGGCGTGAGTTCCGCAAGTGCGAAGAGCGCAAAGAAGCCCGTAAAGAAGACTGCGAAGAAAACCGTAAAGAAATAGAGAATGATCATCTAGTTCTCATCCTCTACGGAGATGCCCTGTCTGTAGGTACCTGTGTGCTAGGGAATAGCTGCTCGCAGGACGTCTGTCCCATATGCAAGGCTAAAAAAGAACAGTTCGAGCGGTTTATTTAACAAGCTAAGATTGTAGATTGGTGGGAAGGCAGATAGCTACCAAGCAAAGGAATAGTCGAATGGGAAATGAAGCAAATGATGATAACGGTGCTTTCGGAATGGAAGGACCTACTGATGAACATCTGAAAGCCATTGGCAAAGTGGTCGTTGTTAGCGCTGCGCTTGAAGAGCAAATGGTAATGTACATGAGTCTATTATTTGGAGATGCACCCGAGTTGGTGAGCACGTTTGCGCATGCGCTGACATTTTCAGACCTTTCCATTGCCTTGCATGGGATTTGCGCGTACAGACTACGTAGTGCTGATAAATTACGTGAGATCTGTGATATGTCACTAGGTAGTACAAACAAGTTAAAACCTGAAGCGTTGAGTAATGATGAAAGCATACGAGAATTGGATGATTTGTTTGACAGGATAGATAAAGCCAGTAAAAAACGTAATCGGATAGTCCACTCCACTTGGTCTATGCAGGATCGAACCGATGACCGAGCACATCGCCTTAGTTGGACAAGGAATGCGAAATGGAGAAAAATTGGATGGGCAGACAGTGACCCTGAACTTGTCAGCGTGGCTGATCTGGAAGAGGATGCTAAGTTTATCAAAAAGGTTAGCGATGATCTTGGAAAATTTATATTTGAAAAATTGGCTGATGTAATAACAAGATATACTGGAGGGCTAGCAGACGAAGAAGGTAATTAGCCCATAGGCATTTGGAAGATTCATAACAAAAGAGCCTCTGGTTTACATAAAGCCAGAGGCTCTTTTATTTCTGGTGGAGGTGGGGGAGGGTCGAATAATTCTCTACTCGACAAAAACCTTTACCTTTTCCCCTTTGCTGCTAACTATATCTACTTCAAGCTCGCTTAAAGACTCGATAAGCTCCTCAATGTCTTCCGGCTTCATATTACGCGTGTTGAAATCGATGCCTTTGTCCTTCAACGCCCCGTCTACTTTTTCCCTGGCCTCGGTGGGAATCAGTGAGGTCAGCTTGATGCCGGCGCGCAGCAGCGACATGGGCACGCGCACGTTGACGCGATCGACATCCTGGCTTTTCTCGTGTTCGGGATCGGGTAATATAGTGACCCGCAGATATTTAGGCTTGTCCTTAACCGCCGTTCCCGATTTCGGCGTGCTTTCCCGTCCGCCCTCCGCGGAATCGATAGTATTAAGCAGGCGATAGGCATCGTCAACGCTTATCTTGTTCTCGGCCAGCATCTCCAGTATCTTCTTTCTATTCTCAGACATGGAAGTATCCTCCTCATTGATATTTATTATTGTATCGAGATATACACGGTTTCGCGGCGGCTTTGGATATCGACCTTAAGGCCGCGTATTGAGCACAATACGTTGTAGGCGGCTCTCAGGACGGCCAGCGCCCATCTTCCCCAGCCGCTGGGCCAAAGAACAATGACGGCGATCAGTATTAATGGCGAGAGGATGATCAGGACTACCAGCGCCAGCGGCAGCAGCAGAAAGAGCGGCAACCACAGCCTGAAACCCCCTCGTTCTCCCTGAATTTTAATGCGTATCCAGACGGGTGGTCGATTCATTTCGATAACCTCCTTATGGCCTCGTCGGCCGATATCTTCCCGTTCTCGAGCTCGCCGATCACTTCTTCGACGGGCAGGACATCCACGGTTTCGACAAGCTCGAGCTGCTGGGCGATGCGGTTGATCCGGTTCTTCACGGTGGGGTAGCTTATGCCGAACATCTCCTCCATCTCCTTGATGGAGCCGTGACAGCGGACGAAGGTTATAACAAAGACCTGGTCCTCCGCCGGCAGGTTGGCCAGAGGCGGGAGCGTAAAGCTGCCCTCGATAGCTATGTCGCTGTCAATCAAGCGAACACGTTCGACCGTTACCGGTTTGCCCTGGGTCATCTTTGTCAGCTTCTGCCATTCTTGAGCCATTTTTCACCGCCATTAATATTTTTGAGTTGATAATTAATATTCTTAATATATAATACCATAAAAATCAATAATGTCAATACTGCATTGCCTTTTTCTTTGATTAGAGCGGTTTATTTCGACGGGCGAGTCTTTTTATATGGGGATAACAAAAGAGCCCCTGATTTTATAAAAACAGAGGCTCGAATTGTCTGGTGGAGACGGGGGAGGGTCGAACTCCCCGTCCAGAGAAGTCCAACTCCGGATGTACTACAAGCTTAGCCGGCGATTGTTTTCTCGCCTGAACATGCACTGTCGGCCGCGCATGCCCAAACCAGCCGAGTTTTTACTTTGGCGGACGCTATCGGCGTTGCGCTCGCCGCATCCCGGCTAATCGTCACCAGCCCTCGTTCGCCGGGTGAAAGTCGGGTGGTGTGTCAGCGCTTAGCTAGCGTAGACGAATTCTTTGTCAGTTACTTTTTTGCCACCAGTTTTACGAGTTAATGGCGGCTCGGCCTGCAATCCTGGAGCACTCCAACTCTGTCGAAACCACTCGTCCCCGATATTAGAGAATGCAGATTGTGCAAATCAACCCCCTTTTATCCCCCAATCTTGGGGGAAATGTAAAAGAATTAGGGGACACCCCTAAAACCCCGGCAGGAAGTATCCTGCACCTCTCGGCACTTCTATATTGGAATAGCATTCGGTACAGCGATGGAAGCCCACCGGTTCAATAGACGATAGCTATCGCTTATTGGTTTTTATGGCGCGTTCCATGTCGCGGTCCGCCTGGCGTTGGCTCATGGTCTCACGCTTGTCGTAGACCTTCTTGCCCCTGGCCAGGCCGATCTCCACCTTTGCGATTCCTTTTTTGTTAAGGTACAGCTTTAGCGGGACTAACGTAAATCCCTTCTGCGTGGCCTTTCCAGCCAATTCATTTATCTGGTTGTGATGGAGCAGCAGCTTCCTGGTGCGAGTGGGCTCGTGGTTGTACCTGCTGCCCGGGTCGTATGTAGAGATATGGACATTGTACAGCCACATCTCGCCGCCGTCCGGCCGGGCGTACCCTTCTTTTAAATTGACCCGCCCCGCCCTTATCGATTTGATCTCGGTGCCGGTCAGGATAATGCCAGCCTCGAAGCTTTCAAGGATAATGTAATCGTGGTAAGCTTTGCGGTTATTGGCTATCAGCTTCATAATATATTTTAACACTCAATGCAAATGGCGACAAATGTACCAGGCCGATGGATAAATAGAGCAAACTAGATGCGGTATCATTGAATCAATGATTTCATATACTCGATCGCATAATCGAGCTGGTTGTCGATGTCGTTGTCCCAGTCTTCCTCGCTGAATTCCACAATGTAGTCCGGAGTGATGCCGACGCCCTCTATTAGATTTTTATCGGGCGTCAGCCAGCGTGACACGGTTATATACAGCGCGGAGCCGTCGCTGAGCTCTATAGGCCAGTTAACGCTGCCTTTGCCGTAGGTCTGTGTGCCTATGATGGCGGCGCGATCATGATCCTGCATCGCGCCAGCGAGCACCTCGCTGCCGCTGGCGCTGCCTCCATCGACGAGGACGGTGAGAGGCATGTTGACGGCGAGTCCGCCGGGCTCTGCCGCGTACTCTTCGAATATCTCCAGATCGTCATTAGCTACGTATAAGATAATACCACTGTCGAGAAATTCATCGGCGATATCAGCGACAACATCAAGAAAACCGCCGGGATTGCCTCTCATGTCCAGGATAAGCCCTTTATTACCGTCGCCCATAGCGTCGTTTAAGGCTGTCTGAAATTCGTATGTAGTTTCGCTGGTAAACTGCGATATCCATATGTATCCGATATTATCGGGCAAGGATTCATAATCTACACTGGGCTGCGTAATAGTATCGCGCACAATATGTATCTCTACGGGGTCGCTCTCACCCTCGTGTCGGATGAGGAGTATCACGGTGGTTCCTTTGGGTCCTCTTATCTTCATTACCGCTTCGGTAACTGTGATGTCATCGGCGGGCTCTCCGTCGATCTCCAGTATCACATCGCCCGCTCTGATCCCCGCCGCTTCCGCCGGGCTGCCCTTGATAGGGGAGACTATGATTATCCAGCCGTCCTCCCTGGAAACGTAAGCCCCGATGCCCTCGAATGAACCTTCGAGGTAATCATAGAATTCTTCATAATCGTAGTAGTATGTGGTGTATGGATCACCAAGTGCGTTGAGCATGCCGTATATGGCGCCCTGAGCAAGTGTCCCGGCATCGAGAGCGCTTTGATTTACATAATTCTGCTTTAATTGTGTCCAGATTTCGACCAGCGAGTCGAACTCGTCGGGCAGTTGACCGCTAGGATTTATTACCAGCGAAGAATAAGCGAAACCGGCGACAAATGATAGTGCGATTAGAACTGCCAGCGTTAGAGTCGGTATCGTTCGGTTTAGTTTCATGCTATTTCCTGTTTGCTGTTGATGCTGTACAATTATAAACTCAGAGTCATATAACGGCAAGGACATGATGTGTCCTTAAGGGAATGCCTGTTAAACGCAGGGCGTCATTTGTTGTATTTGTTGTATAATGCATAAAGAGTAACGCAAAGAGCTTATATGAAGACCTATCGGATTTAAAGTAGGCTGAAAAAAAGGGGAGGCACATCATGGGCGCACCAGAGATTAAAAAGACATGTCCGATAGCACCGGTAAGGGAAGACGGGACTCCCGGGTTGTGCAGGGAGGATAGGTGTGCGTGGTGGACCCAAGGCGAGTGTGCCATAGTTAAGATCGCCAAGTCTGTGAGCGGCCAGAAGTAGTTAATATCCGGGGCGACGGTGTAGTTTAGCGGGCTCAAATCGGGCCTGGATGACTCCGTCTATATATGGAAACCCGTTAAAACCAGCAAGTAGCCTCTTTTTCCCACGGTTAGTGTCCAGATTCTACGTTGCAGCACGAACAGTTTCATGTGTAAATAAAACCCATATATTATGTCAACGCAACCCCGTCCAGTAGTGCTTTATTCGACATAACCACTATTGTGCGAACCACTTTCCGCTAGTATGGAAGCGATTTTTTCCAGAAGCGCTTTGAGCCCCCATCTTTTTGCCGCGGAGATCAGCACGGCATCTTTTCCGGCGGCGGGATTTTGCGAAATGAAATCCCCCATTTCATTTTCTCCGGGCACCATCAGGTCGAGCTTATTGAGGACCTCTATCCTGGGTTTATCGGCCAGCTCCAGTTCCCGCAGTATCTGCTCAACCGTCGCGCTTTGCTCGGCCGCGTTGCGGTGCGTGATGTCGATAACATGAAGCAATAAGTCGGCTTCGTCTAATTCCTCCAAAGTGGCCCTGAATGCGGCCACAAGCGTCGTGGGCAGCTTCTGGATGAATCCCACGGTGTCGGTCAGAAGTATCTCCTGACGGTTAGGCAGCGCGATTCTCCTCGTCGTGGGGTCGAGCGTGGCGAATAGTTTATTCTCGACGAATACTCCGGCATTGCTTAAGGCGTTCATCAAAGTGCTTTTGCCCGAGTTGGTGTAACCGACCATTGAGACTACCGGGATGGAGCTGGTCGTGCGCTGTCGGCGGTAAAGGGCGCGGTGTTTTCTTACGCCCTCGATCTCGTCCTTGAGGCGCAGTATCTTGCGTTTTATTATTCTGCGGTCCGTCTCCAACTGCGACTCGCCGGGGCCCCTGGTGCCGATGCCGCCGCCGAGGCGTTCCAGGTGGCTCCATTGCCCTACCAGCCTCGGCAACAGGTATTCGAGCTGCGCCAGCTCCACCTGCAGGCGTCCCTCGCGGGTTTGGGCGCGTTTGGCGAAGATATCGAGGATCAGGGCCGTGCGGTCGATTACTTTTACCACGAGGACATCCTCGAGGTTGCGCTGCTGCACAGGTGACAGCTCATCGTCAAAGATGACTACATTGTAGCCGACCTCATCACGCAACGCGGCAATCTCCTCCACCTTGCCCTGTCCTATGTAGTACGAGTGGTTCGGTCTTTGCAGACGCTGTATAATGGCGCCCTCTACCTGTGCTCCCGCCGTCCGCGCCAGCTGAGCCAGCTCTTCTATTGAGTCCTCCGTCGACCAAGCGCTTGCGCCGCCCTTCACCTCCATGCCCACGAGGAAGGCCTTCTCATGCGACGGCCATGTCGGGTGGAGTTGCCGTTTGCTGTTCGGGGGGTCTGTGTCGTATATGCGCGATTTTTTAGCTATCTTCTTACCTTATGTTAAGTATTTTATTCTTTTCTTCGTTAACTCTTTATCATGACTGTCTTTTGTGACTTTGGTTTTTAAGTATATATTTCAAAATGAAGTTCAACCCCCTAACCCCCAATCTTGGGGGAACGGTGGGTCGGGGAACACCCCCGATTTCCCCCGGTCCTTCCAGTACTGGAAGGACACCTCTTTTGTATTCAGTACTTAAGTCGATTCTATCTTAGTATAACACCAAGGGTTAGAGCTTAAAAACGGGGCACTGCTCAACGCAGGCTTGATGTAATAAGGCGGCGTATCGGCTCAAGCGGCTGGTTTCTGATATCGAACCAGTGTATATTCGCATCTTTGGGACGGAACCAGGCGTACTGGCTTCGCGCGAAGCGGTGCGTCTCGTACTTTATCCGCTGTATCGCCTCGTTGATGGTGGTTTCACCCTTTAGATAGGCAACGATTTGCTTGTAGCCCAGGCCGGACATCGCTGGCAGCTCGGGCGAGTAGCCGCTGTCGAGCAAACCTCTGATCTCATCGACGAGCCCGCGTTGAATCATTTCATCGACCCTGGCGTCGATCCTTCTATACAGGTCTTCCCTTGCCGTGGTTAATCCTATCATCAGAGTCGATAACTTGGGAGATGATCGCTGGAGTTGCGAGAAAGGGACGCCGGCGGTGAGGCAAACCTCCAGGGCGCGTATCACGCGGCGGACGTTGCGCGGGTCGATCTTCCCAGCTGCGTCAGGATCGACTTTTATGAGTTCGTTGTATAGGGACTGATAACCGTCGTGCTCCGCCCTATCCTCGAGTCTGCGCCTTAGTTCAGGGTCGGGTGCGACCCTGGGGATGACGAGACCGCCGGTGACGGCTCTCACGTACAGGCCGCTGCCCCCCACCAGGAGTGGCAGCTTGCCCCGCCGCTGGATATCGCCTATCGCTTGAAAAGCCAGCTCCTGATAGGTTGCGAGGGTGAAATCTTCGTCTGGATTAATTATGTCAATAAGATGGTGGGGGACTTTCGCTCTGTCGTCAGCGCCCGGCTTGGCGGTGCCGATGTCCATGTACCTGTAGACCTGGCGGCTGTCCGCGCTCACTATCTCGCCGCCGAGCGCAGTTGCCAGCTCGACAGCAAGGGCGCTCTTGCCCGTCGCCGTAGGCCCTACTATTGCTGCGATGCGGTTCATTTGCGGATCGCTGCCGCCTGCTCCACCATGCTGATGAATTCCGCAGCTTTCAGGCTTGCGCCGCCTACCAGGCCGCCGTCGATATCGGGCTGGCTGATAAACTCTACGATGTTAGCCGCGGTTACGCTGCCTCCATAGAGGATGCGCATGTCCTGGGCTGCCCTGCCGTTGTATATCTCGGCTATGGTGCTTCTGATTATTTTAATGGTAGCGTTGGCGTCATTTCCCGTTGCCGCCATTCCTGTCCCTATGGCCCATATCGGCTCGTATGCGATCACTATCGACGGCGAGTAATTTACGTCGTCGAGCGCTCTCTTTACCTGGCCCGTGACCACATTCTCGGTCTCGCCCGCCTTGTTCTGGTCCAGGTTCTCGCCGACGCATATAATCGGCTTAAGCCCTGCATCCAGCGCCGCCTTGACCTTTTTATTTACCGTTTCATCCGTCTCGCCGAAGTACTGCCTTCGCTCGGAATGCCCTATTATTACATACTCGCAGATATCGACGAGCATCGACGGCGATATCTCTCCGGTGAATGCGCCCTTTTCCTTGAAATAGACGTTCTGAGCGCCGACCATGATGGACGAATCCATGAGTATCTCGGAAATGACGGCCAGCGAGATAAAAGGCGGGCATACGACCTTGTCTACGTTCTCGAACTTGTCGAGAGGCTCTTTCATCTCGTTCACGAGGTCGACGGCCTCCATCAGCGTCGTGTTCATCTTCCAGTTGCCTGCGATAAATAATCTTCTCATGTTACGCTCCGTATTTGTCTAGTTTCAGGGCGTTGGCCAAGGCCAGCGGCACGATATCTATTGCCGGGAAGACGCCCAGCGCTCCGTGTGCGCAGGCGCTCTCGGAGAATTCCTTGACATCGTCGCGGCGGCAATACTTCGAACACAGCAGGAATGGCACGGGGTGCCAGCTGTGGCCCTTGAGCAGCGCGGGGGTGGAATGATCGGCGGTGACGACTATAACGTCGGGTTTGAGTCCGGTTAATTTCGGCAGCTCGCGGTCGACTTCCTCGATGACTTTTACCTTCCGGGCGAAGTCGCCGTCCTCGCCTGAGCTGTCGGTGCCTTTGATATGGATGAAGAAGAAATCGTATTTTTTGTAGTGTTTGGCGACAGTGGCAAATTCGTCCTTAATCGAAATGCCGGCATTGAGTATGTCCATGCCAACCACTTTAGCCAGCCCGCGGTACATGGGGTATACGGCGATTGCCGCCGGTTTGAGCTTAAAAACCTCGGACATCGGCGGCACCTGCGGCGGATACTTGGCGAAACCGCGCAGCAGGACCATGTTCGTCGGATGCTCTTTGGCCAGTGCTTTGCGGGCGCTGTCGAGAAATTCGTTCACTATCGCCGCCGTTGCTTTAGCGGCAGGTCGCTTCGCTTTGGCAGGCAGAGGCGCCGCCCCCAACTTCTGCGGGTCGGTGTCCTCGATATCGTCGGCGAGGTTCTTACCGCGAAAAACGAGTACGAAGCGGTGCTCCTTGACCGGGCGTACGAAGGTCTGCGCTCCCTTCACTTTGATCTTGCTCAGCTTTGCGCACAGCTCCTCGCACACCTCCGTCGGGATGCGGCCGGCCCTGCGGTCGGTTATCTTTCCGGCCTTGTCGATGGTGCAGAAGTTGCCCCTGATGGCCAGGTCGCCGTCTTTCAGGTCGAAGCCGATACCCAGCGCCTCAAGCACGCCGCGCCCTATCTGATAATTCGGTTCCAGCGGGTTATAGCCGAATATGGCCAGGTGTCCCGGCGCGCTGCCCGGCGTTATGCCGGTGCTGACCGTTGTGCTCAATCCGCAGATGCCGTCTTTTGCCAGACGGTTAAGGTTCGGCCTGCGGGCGCTCTCAAGCTCCGTCTTTCCAGTATCGGGGTGCGGCAGGCCGCCCAGTCCGTCCATGACAAGGAATATGATCTTGGAAGGAGTGGATTCCGCTAAAAGCTTTATCTGTTCTAAGCTAATCATGACCGACCTCTTTCAGACTTTCTGAACTGATATCCTATCATACATCGGTTGTTTGGTAGGGGCGAACCTATGTGTTCGCCCGCTGCGGGCAGACACTCAGGTCTGCCCCTACGTCTCGCCTAAATCCGGCAGAAGATTTCTCCTGCCCCTTTAATCCGAAGACAGCCACTACTTATCCTGAAGCGCCGCCACGCCGGGCAGGATTTTACCTTCCAGGAATTCAAGCGAAGCGCCGCCCCCCGTCGATACATGCGTCATCTTCTCCGCCAGCCCCATCTCCTCCACGGCCTCGGCGGTGGAGCCTCCTCCTATTATGGTCGTCGCCTGCAATCCGGCCAGCGTTTTGGCGATGCTCGCCGTGCCCCTGCTGAACTTGGGATATTCAAAAACGCCCATCGGGCCGTTCCAGATGACCGTCTTGCACTTCTTCAGTTCGTTCTCGTACACGTCGATTGTCTTATGTCCGATGTCCATGATCAGCCAGTCGCCGGGCACGTTATCGACGGCCACGGTCTTGGATTTGGCGTCGGCGGCGAATTTGTCCGCGACGACTAAATCGACAGGCAGGAGAAGATTCACACCTTTAGTCTTAGCTTTATCCATGAGCTTCCCAGCCAGTTCCAGTTTATCGTCCTCGACGGAAGATTTGCCTACTTCATATTTTAGCGCTTTGAGGAAGGTTGCGACCATGCCGCCGCCTACGAGCAATACGGTCACTTTATCAAGTATATTGTCCAGCATGCCGATCTTGTCGCTTATCTTTGCGCCGCCGATGACGCCGGCAAAAGGATGTGTGGGATTGGTCAATGCCTTGCCCATAGTCACTATCTCTTTTTCCATGAGAAAGCCGGCTACCGCGGGCAGGTGTCTGGTGACGCCCTCCGTGGAGGCATGGGCGCGGTGGGCCGTGCCGAAGGCGTCGTTCACGTATATATCGGCCAGCTTGGCCAGCGCCTGCGAGAACCCCGCGTCGTTCTTCTCCTCCTCATCATGGAAGCGCAGGTTCTCAAGCATAAGTATGTCGCCGTCTTGAAGCGCGGCGGCTGCCTGCTCTACGTCCGGGCCGATGCAGTCCCGGGTCGTTGCTATCGGCTTGCCGAGGATTTCGGATAAACGTTTTGCTATCGGCGCCAGCCTGAGCGCATCGACAGTTTTGCCCTTGGGCCGACCGAGGTGGGAGCACAGTATAACGCGGGCTTTTCTGTCGACAAGATAACTGATAGTCGGCACCACCGCCTTTATGCGCGTGTCGTCGGAGATCGCGCCGGTCTTTTCATCCTGAGGAACGTTCAGGTCTACGCGCACCAGAACGCGCTTCCCCGCTACATCGACGTCCCTGACAGTTTTCTTTTCCATGTCACACCTCTCGAAAACTCTCTTTTAGATTACTATCATAATCACTTGATATAGATTTAGAAAGGCCTGATTTGAAGTAATCTCGATTCTACTCACCGTTGACTTGGTTTATCTAGTACTCTCTATCTATGAGAAAGTCGGTGACCTCTTTTAACTCTCCGCAAACCGTAGCGGACAGGCCGTCCTCGCCGAGTTCCTCCAGCGCCTCGTTGTAGTATTGCTGCGCCATATTTCTCGAGTATTGCTCGGCATGCAGCCGGTTTAGAATATCGATGACCTGACGCACCTTGACCCGGCCGATCGACCTGCCGTTGTATATCTCCATCAGTCTCTTTCGATCCTTATCGCCGATGTTCTCAAGCGCGTAGATTATGGGCAGGGTCTTTTTCCTCTTAAGTATGTCGCTGAACGGCTCGTCGCCCCAGATGCCCAGCACATCGTCTATCATCTGGTATGCCATGCCCAGCTTCCTGCCGAATCGTTCGAACCTTTGCACCAACTTCTCGTCGTCCGTGCCCAGCAGGGCGCCAAGCTTGACGGAGCATGTGATCAGCGAGGCTGTTTTCAGGTCCGTCATCAGCATATAGTCGTCTATATTTATGTCAAATTTGCTTTCATACAGTATGTCAAGGTATTGACCTTCGCATAGTTCCAGGCAGGTCTGGTCCAGGATGCCTGCCGCGTTAAGCATTTTCCTTGGATCGGCAACGCTGTCGTCCAGCCGGTTCAGGGCCAGCCTGGACATTGCGTGCATGGCATCGCCGAGGTTTATCGCCTGCGATTCGCCCCATATGCGCCAGACGGTGGCGCGCTGTCTGCGCTCCTCGTCGCCGTCCTCGATGTCGTCATGTATCAGCGAGAAGTTGTGCACCAGTTCCACCGCCGCCGCCGCGGGCAGCGCCGCGCGCCAGTCGCCACCGACGCACTCGCACGCGAGCAGAAGCAGCGTGGGTCTTACCAGCTTGCCGCCGGCGTCCTGAAGGTTGCCTCCCTCGTCGACCCAGCCCATATGGTAGCGCATCATGTCATACATGGCCAGCTTGCCTCCGTTAATATTGGCGGCAAGCTCTTTCACTATGTCGTTCCGGTAGCGATGAAAAGCTTCAGGCAGATCCATGTACTTCTCTCAAAAGAAAAATGTGATTGAATAAGATTGAGCTATCTCTTTGTCTTGGTCGGTGTCCGCGCGCTCAGATCGGGGAAGGCCGAGACGACGCGTTGCGCGATCCCATCCGCGTCGAGGTTATATTTCGCGCGGAGTACCTCCTGGGGGCCATGGACTACGAACTCGTCCGGTATGCCGATACATTCAACCACGGTGTCCGGGTTCGCGCTCTTTATCAACGAAACGATCGTGCTGCCGAAGCCGCCGCTGACGGCGTTCTCCTCCACCGTGATGAAGCGCTTATGGCTCCCGGCCAGGGCGGATATCATCTCGTAGTCCGGCGGTTTGATGAACCGCGAGTTGACTACGGTGCACTCGATGCCGGCCTTCGCCAGCTTCTCCGCGGCGGTTACCGCGTATTGAACGCTGCGTCCCGTGGCGAAGATAGCCGCGTCGTTCCCGCCTCGCAATGTCTCCCACTTTCCTATCGGTATTTCCCGCAATTCTTCGTCGAGCGGCACTCCCAGGCCGCGGCCCCTGGGGTAGCGGATTGCAAAGGGGCGGCGGGCGCGGACGGCGGTGTACAGCAGGTGCCGCAGTTCGTTCTCGTCCTTTGGCGCGGCCAGCACCATGTTGGGAATGAAGCTCAAATAAGACAGATCGAAGCTGCCCTGATGTGTTTTGCCGTCCTCTCCTACTATGCCGCCGCGGTCGATGGCGAAGACGACCGGCAGGTTCTGTATGCATACATCGTGAATGATCTGGTCCAGGGCGCGCTGCAGGAACGTCGAGTATATGGCGACGACGGGGATGTATCCCTGCGTGGCCAGTCCCGCCGCGAATGTTACCGCGTGCTGTTCGCAAATGCCGACATCGAAGACCCTCTTCGGCAGTTCCCTGCTCATGAAATTGAGGCCGGTGCCTTCGGTCATGGCCGCGGTTATGGCGACCAGCCTTGGCTCTTCTTTGGCCAGTCGCAGCATGGTGCGTCCAAAAATCTCGCTGAAGGAAGGGGTTTTGGCCGTCTCGGCGCCATTCGGCGAGACTCCGTGAAAGCTAACGGCGTCGTCTTCGGCGGGGCTGTAGCCTTTTCCCTTGGTGGTGACCACGTGTATCAGCAGCGGACGTTTATCATAGCCCTTGGCGCGTGTGAATGCCGCCTCAAGCTCGTTTATATTGTGGCCGTCTATGGGGCCCATGTAGGTGAAGCCCAGTTCCTCCCAGAACATGGAGGGGATGATCATCCCTTTAACGCCTTTTTCCAGCGTGGACAGTATTTGAAGGAACTGCCGCTTCATCGGCATTCTATTTACGATGTGGGAAGCCTCTTTCCTCGCCTGATAATAGCGGCGGGTGAAACGCAGTCGAGAGAATTGCCTTGATAGCGCCCCAATCGAGGGTGAAATAGCCATGCCGTTGTCGTTGAGGACCACTATCAGCCGGCATCCGAGCTGTCCGGCATGGTTGATAGCTTCGAAGGCCATACCCCCCGTTAGCGAGCCGTCCCCTATCACCGCGACGACATGGTAATCTGCCCCCGCGAGATCGCGCGCCTTGGCCATGCCCAGCGCGGCGGAGATCGATGTTGAGGCATGTCCCGCGCCGAAGTGGTCGTGAGGGCTCTCGCTACGGTCCGGGAATCCGCTCAGCCCGCCGTACTGCCGTATCTTGCTGAATCGATCTTTTCTTCCGGTCAGCAGCTTGTGCGCGTATGACTGATGGCCTACATCCCAGAGTATCTTATCGACGGGACTGTTGAAGCTGCGGTGCAGCGCAATGGTAAGTTCAACCGCGCCCAGGCTTGAGGCCAGATGCCCGCCGTTCGCACTCACTGTGTCCAATATCCTGTTTCTAATATCGGCGGCCAGACGCGTCAGTTGATCGGGCGTAAGGTTCTGCAGATCGGACGGTTCGTTTATATTCTCCAGAAACACCGCGTTCTCTCTTTATGTTTAGTAATATCAGTTTTCATATTAGCAATTAGCGCCGGGCGCTGTCAACGAATCGATTCGCGTTGCGCTATTCCATTTTGTCCAGTCGGCGCTGGTGCCTCCCTCCAAGGAATTCCGTAGAGATAAATGTATTAACTATCTCCAGCGCCAGTACCTCCGCCAGTATGTCTCCGCCAAGACAGAGCACATTGGCGTTGTTGTGGGCCCGGCCGCGGACGGCGCAAAAGGTATCGCTGCAGTTGGCGGCGCGTATGCCCTTTATCTTGTTAGCCGCGATGCACATACCTATGCCGGTGCCGCAGATCAGAATGCCATATTCTGCCTTGCCGGACGCTACCGCTCTCCCTACCTTTATTGCTATGTCAGGATAATCCACCGACGCGGTATCGTTGGTGCCGGCATCCTCGAATTGGTGACCGGCCTCGGAAAGCGATCTGATAATCGCTTGTTTCAGGTTCAGTCCCCTGTGATCGCAGCCAATAGCGATGCGCATTAGACCTCCTTTATTCTATACGGCATTTGCAGACGTTTATGATCTGCTCTCTGGTGATAGTGCCATATCTTATGATCTTCGGAGGATCGATAGTCAGGTCGATAACTGTGGAAGAAACGCCTAAGGGACACTTCCCTCCATCGACTATGAGATCCACTTTGTTTCTTAGTTGCTTATATACTTCCTCTGCCGTCACCGGGCTGGGAGACCCGCTCCTGTTGGCGCTGGTCCCGGTAATGGGCGCGCCAAGCCCCCTGACAATGGCTACCGGCACCGGGTGGTCCGGCACCCTGACCGCTACCGTATCGCCGTCTCCCGTGATCATGTTAGATACCGCCATTGATTTCTGCAGCACAATGGTCAGCGCGCCGGGCATGAATCGCTCCGCCAGTTTCCACGCTATTTTCGGCACGTTCTCGGCTACGATCTTTATCTGCGATATATCAGCCAGCAGAAGCGTCAGCGCGAATTCCCGCGGCCTGGCCTTGGCTTCGTATACCCTGAGCACCGCATCCTCGTTGAAGGCGTTGGCGCCCAGCCCGTAAACCGTATCTGTTGGGAAAGCGACGATGCCGCCATTTTTCAGGATTTTGACCGCCCTTTCAACCAGCTTCTCCATCTTGACGCAAGTATATCATAATGATAAGCTGTGGTCGAGGAAACTGCTGGCGATGGATCGAAGAGAAGATAGCTTCCGGGTAAGAACTAGTGACGACCTGGAAGTTTCCGCGTATTTAGAGATCGCTAAGCAGAAGGCTGGCGAGGCTCCTGTTGAGGGCAATGCCCCGAGGGCTGAGCGGGAGGCGGTGGTGGTCCTCGACTTCGGTTCGCAGTACAGCTTGCTCATCGCCAGAAGGATCCGTGAGTGCCATGTCTATAGCGAGCTGATGCCCTACGATTCCCCGTGGGAAAAGATCGCTGCGTTGAAACCGCGTGGATTGGTCTTATCCGGAGGCCCCTCCAGCGTATATGCCGATAACGCTCCATTGGCCCCCGCCCATGTCTATGAGAGCCACCTCCCTATTCTGGGAATCTGCTACGGCATGCAGGTTCTTACGCGTCAACTGGGGGGGAAGGTTGTGCCCGGGATCAAGCGCGAGTACGGGCACTCGGTCCTGCATCAGTCCGCGATAAAATCACCTATTTTCGACGGATTGCCGCAGTCCATGACCGTCTGGATGAGCCATGGAGACGAGATAACCGAGATCCCTCCCGGATTCAGCGCGCTGGGTTATACCGAAAACTCACCTGTTGCCGCCATGGGTAACGATAAAGGTGTTATCGGCCTTCAGTTCCATCCCGAGGTGGCCCATACGCCTAACGGCAAGGACATCCTGCAGAACTTCCTTTATAAAATTTGCGGCTGCAGCGGCAACTGGACTCCCGGCAGCTTCATATCCGAGAGCGTGGAGCGTATAAAAAGCCAGGTTGGGGGTGGCAGGGTCATATGCGCCCTGTCGGGGGGCGTTGACTCGGCGGTGACGGCGGCGCTGATACACCGCGCGGTGGGCGATCAACTGACCTGCATATTTGTGAATAACGGATTGCTGCGCCGGGATGAGGCCGAGCGTATACTCAATACCTTCCGACGCAATCTTAAGATGAACATCGTTTATATAGATGCCACAGACAGGTTTCTGGGGCGGCTCAAAGACGTGATCGATCCCGAGCAGAAGCGCAAGGCGGTCGGTGAAGAATTTATCCATGTGTTCGAGGAAGAGGCGGCTAAGCTGGGTAAAGTCGATTATCTGGCCCAGGGCACCCTTTATCCCGATGTCATTGAGAGCGTCACTTCAGAGAACAGGGCCGCGGTAAAAATAAAGACGCATCATAATGTAGGCGGACTTCCTTCTAAGATGACTATGACACTGGTGGAGCCGCTGCGCTATCTGTTCAAGGATGAGGTCAGGGAGGTGGGGGCCGCGCTCGGATTGCCGCA